>NZ_JACZDX010000010.1:0-61809 GCF_015903925.1 Fictibacillus sp. 23RED33
GAATTGGGATGCTTCTTTTGTACATTGTTGCCATGAGGGTTGCTAATCTTTTATAGAGATCTTTGAATCAGTATGCGACCTTGCACTTCCATCTTTGTTAGGATTAACACCATTACCAGTCCTATGAACGATAAAGCACCAAAAAATAAGTACGTATAAAAGATGCTGTATTTATCAAAGATCACACCGCCTACAAACGTACAAAACCAAGAGCCTAAGCCATTCCCTACAGCTGTGTATAGAGAAACTGCGGTTGCTCTCACTTCTACTGGTGTATAAGCTCGCACATATTCCATGGCTGCTGGGATGAACAACCCAACTGAAAATCCTTGTACGATGGTTGTCAATAATACGATTTGGTAAGAGGGTTCAAAAAAATAAAAGGTCCAACGAACAGCAGAAACCGTCGCTGCAAAGACCATAATATGCATCATTCCCCATCTTTTTATGGTGAGTCCAGCAAACTTCATAAATGGAGCTTCACTTCCAGCTGCGATCAAGAAAGCAAGTCCCACACCTGCTAAAGTTCCGCCTGTTTCTTGAATATAAAATCCAAAGTAAAAGTTATTAGCAAAAATAGGACCAAACACCAAGAACGTAGCAGCGAGAAAAACGAGGTAGGAAGGCATCCTGACTAGCTGCCCAATCCCCTTCCTTAGATCTGTACGGAGCGATTGGTTATCTTTCGGCATCTTGAAAACAAATAAAATACAAAGAAGAAGAACAGTGGTAAACATATAGAAAATCACTTGAATTCCAATGGAATCTGAAAGCTTTCCTGCTATATATACAGCTACTGCAAATCCGATCGCCCCAAAAAGTCTGTAGTTTCCATACTGCTTGTTCTCTTTTTGTACGTAATTTAAAAGAATGCTGTCTGAAACAGGAACTAACGCACTCTGCATAAAAGAAAACGCGATAAGTATGCCGATCAACCAAAAATAGGACTCGAAAAGATAGATGCTATATCCTAACCCAGCTGTTAAAAGCAATGATAGAACTAACACGGATCTTGGACGCCTTGAATAATCTGTAACCACACCCCATAGAGGCTGAGCAAATATCATCACGACTGGACTGATAGACATCAATGTGCCTATTTCTGTCCCACTGAGACCTACTGAATCTTTAAAATAAACACCCAATAACGGAAATAAACTCCCTAGACCAAAAAAACTTAAAAGATAAAAGCCTTTTAGACTGATAGAGGTTTTATCGAAAGAATTATTCATGATGTACCCTCTCTTACATGCTATTTAGCTAGTTCGTAAATGGCTTGAGCGTAGATGGCAGAAGCGAGAAGTAAATCCTCTACAAACAAGTGTTCATCCTTTTGATGAGCCACATCTTCTCGTCCAGGGAACAACGCGCCAAAAGCAACTCCTGTCTCCAATGACCGTGCATAAGTACCACCGCCAATAGCCATCAATTCACCCTTTTTCCCCGTTTGATCTTCATAAACCTTTTGAAGGGTTTGAATCAGTGGGTGACTTTCTTCTACATAGTTAGGTGGATTGTTTTCAATAATTCTCATCGACCAATCATCTGTCTTCGCTCTTGTTGATAAAGTATTTTCGATCTTCTTGCTATCATGTGTAACCGGATAGCGTATATTTAACCCTACTTTTCCGCCTTCTACTTGATCATATGAAAGGATTCCAGCATTGACCGTTAGATTACCGCTCGCCTCATCTTCTGCAGCAATATCTAGCTTATTACCTGTAAATTCGCCCGTAAGTTCGTCCAACAAGCGAAGAAATGACTTAGCGTTTCCAGTGAAAGAAAGAGTGTTTAAGAATTCACCAAGCATAAGTCCAGCATTCTTACCCATGTCTGGTGTACTTCCATGTGCAGATTTCCCTTTAACTTTCAGGATTAAAGCATCACCTTCTATTTGAGCTTGGTATTCTATTACAGATTTCTCACCAAACGCTTCGAACGATTGTTGAATTTCCTCCAAGTTGCTTGCTTGAATCTTAGCCTCTGCATAGTCTGGAACCATATTTAAACGCTGACCCGATGTAAAAGAAAGTAAATGAAGGTCACTTGTTTCTTCCTTTTGATTGTTATCTAGACGAAACTCCACATCAAAGATTCCTTTTTCTGCAAAGATGATCGGAAAATCAGCATCAGGTGCAAAACCGATCGCTGGCATCTCTTCTTTCGTAAAGTAATGTCTCACACATCGCCAGTTGCTTTCTTCATCACAACCAATGATCATGCGGACTTTTTTCGATAGTGGAAGCTTGAGTTCCTGAATGATTTTCATCCCATAAAAAGCTGCCATCGTTGGTCCTTTATCATCAATCGCACCTCGTGCGAAGATTTTTCCGTCTTTCACTTCTGCTCCAAAAGGTTCTACAGACCAGCCATCACCAGGAGGTACTACGTCAACATGACATAGAACACCTACGATGTCTTCTCCGTTTCCAATCTCGATGTGACCGGCATATCCGTCCACATTCTTAACAATCATTCCACTTTCTTTTCCGAGGTCTAACATATAGGATAAAGCTTTTTCTATTTCTGGCCCAAAAGGTGCTCCTTCTTTGACATTCTCTTCATCGAGCAGACTAGGAATGCGCAATAGCCCTTTTGTATCCTCCATAAGCTGTTTTTTTCTCAATTCAACTTGTTCTTTCCAATTGACCTGATCCATCACACTTACATCCTTTCTAAATAAATTGTTCTGACGATTGTCTTTTCGATCACTATCAGATGATCGATTCGTATACATCTTTGCTGCAGATGATATAGAGACGTGCATCATCACGAATTGGTTGGTCCAACTTCTTGTTTATCGATAGATCGTTGCCGTCCGCAATAAGTGTAGCACCTTGTTTCAACAAACTGTCAAAAGCGTCTTTGTATGTTACCCATTCCGATCGTTTTCGCACCTCAAATAAGTTCTCTCCTTCTTTATGAGAAAGAAGCTGTGTGTAGATCTCCGTAATACCTTTAGAAAAGGCGGACCGTACAGCCATACGAGAAACTGTTTCATGACTTAAAACAAACTCATCTACTTTAGCATGCCTAAAGTTTTTAATATGTTCCTCTTTTTTGATCTCTACCGTACTATGTATGTGAGGAGTTAAACGTTCTACAGAAGTTACGATCAATAGTGTTTTACCATCAGCGAGTGCTGAATCATGAATCGAATCATCTGAAAACACAAGTACAGATTTGGCTTCCTTTAAATTTGCTTGTACGAGAGTCCCTTCTATTGATGGGTCACCTTGAATGTAATGCACACTTTGATGTGTAATCGGTGTAACAGGCAGGTTATCAATAAGAACTACTTCTAGGTTTGGATGAGTTTCGATGATTTCACTAACAGCATATTTTGCTTTCTCAGACCATCCGATAATAACGAAATGATTTTTACCTTGAAAAGTCAATCTTCCTTCCTCCTTTCGTTTACGATGAGCTCCTAATGCTTCTACCAGTTTCCCTATAGCCAGACCAGCAATACCGATGCCGATTAAAAAGATGAAGATCGCGTAAATTCTTCCTGCTGTGGATACCGGATAGTAATCACCATAACCGACCGTTGTAACAGTTGTCATTACATACCACAAGGCGTCAAACCAGTGAGGGAATGTTTTCGGCTCTAGAAGATGCATAACGACTGACGAAAAAATAACGATAAAAAAGGTAAATGAAAAAATTCCAAGCTTATTCAAAACGAAAAGCCTATTCATCAGTTTTTGTAAAATATACACCTCATCGCTCCTAACATAATAATTTTTAATAACCCTATTATTGTACCTTATTCCCATTAAAATGGTTAGAGTGTTTTGCTTTCTCAGGAATTATGGGATATTGACAAATAAATATTTTAGTGTATAATGGTGCCAAATGGGAGGTGTAGTGTTGGTTAACTAACAATTTTCCTCTATATCTTTATATTTAGGATCATATGTTCGTTATGAGGTTTTGCTGCCTAGCCGCACAGACATCTTTTTGAACGTTATTACTACATCTAATGGCTGAAGCAGCGAAGAACCAATACGGATTCTTCGCTTTTTTTTATAAAAAGGATGGGTCTTAAGAATTAAAAAGAATGTAATACAACGTTCATATTTCATTAACTTTAGACTGGTATCATATAGTGTGTTAACAACTATCTAAATAACAAGGAGTGGTTTTTTGAGTCCTTCAACTGACAGAATGTTGAATCGTGTGAAAGCCCTGTATTTGTTTATTCGCAAGAAAGGTACTGTAACAACACGAGAACTAGTTGAAGAATTTGGAACTACGCAACGTACCATCCAGAGAGATCTTAACGTCCTCTCTTATAACAATTTAGTAACAAGTCCTGCCCGAGGTATGTGGGAAACAACAGGAAAAAAAGTAAAAGTATCTTAAAAAGATATAATAAATTTTCGGATAAGCATATTGCATTAAATAATCCCCGCTAATTTCTTAGCAGGGACTTTTTTTGTTAATATTAAAGTTCATCCTTGTTGTCTTTTAAGAGCAGATCAGGAGTTCTTTCAATGTTCCATTCACGGCTTTCCCAATTCGGCGTTCCTGAAACAGGCATATACTTATCATCCTGACCGAATAAGTTTTTCCAAAATCCTTCTGCAAGTGAAAAACCAATAACTTGCTGACGATCTGTATCAATGATCAAATCTTTTATCTTCCCAATCTTTTCACCATCTTGATCAATGACAGTCCAATCTTTTATAGCCATATAAGAATAACACTCTTTTGGTTCATCTCTTTGTAATTCATTTCCGGAGAACACGAGTTTATCTTCATCAAATTCTTTCACTTGATGCCAAGGGATAAAAAAGGTTTCTTTTCCATAGTTCTGATTAGCAGCAAGGTTAGAGCTTCCTGTAAACGGAGTATGCTGTGTACCGATGCCTGAAGTGGCAGCAACTACTGTTTCCATATGTTTATCTGAGGGAACCTCTTCACGCTGATTGATTCCGTTGTCAACGGTGTACGTAAAATAGCATAAGCGATGGTCGTACATATTAAATAGAATGTCGTTGATCTTATGCTCTGTTTCTTCCGTTGAAATCGTATGATTTTGGGCTTTAGCATCCATTAACTTTTCTACAGATAATTTCATTGGTATACATCTCCTTTTTATTGGAAGATACCCCTTATAAATTATTCAAAAACATCCTCTTTTAAAGAAAGTAAGGAAAGTTCTTCGTCTGCAAGCTCTCTATACATTCCTAACTCAAGCGTTTCATCAAGCTTGAGTTGCCCCATCTGAATTCGCTTCAAGAAAATGACCTTTCTGCCGATTGCCTCGAACATTCTTTTCACTTGATGAAACTTCCCTTCAGTGATGGTTAACTCTATCTCTGATTCTTTGTCATCATTAGTCAGGGTTCTTAAAAAGGCAGGCTTTGTTTTATACCCATCATCTAAGATAACTCCCTCTTTAAAATCTTCAAACGCGCCTTCTGGAATTGATCCATTTATTTTGGCGTAATACGTCTTAGGGACATGTTTTTTTGGTGATAACAAAGAATGTGACAACTGACCATCATTGGTCAAAATTAATAATCCTTCTGTATCAATGTCTAATCTTCCAACAGGGAAAGGCTCGAAATTCTGATCTTCCATATAAAGAAGATCAATCACCGTCTCATGCCTAGAGTCTTCTGTCGCTGAAATTACTCCTTGGGGCTTGTTCATCATCAGATAGATAAACTCTTTATAAACAGCTTCTTCTCCATGAACCATCACGTTGTCATGATCAGGGTTCGCTTGAGTTTTTGCATCCTTTACCACCTCACCGTTTAACGTAACTGCACCTGATTTTAGTAACTGTTTTACTTCTTTTCTGCTTCCATAGCCTGTATTTGATAGCCATTTATCTATTCTCATAAGAAACCTCCTGATTGAATGATCTTTTTTTCCTATATTATTGTAAAAAATTGATTGATTTTTGAAGAAACAGGGTAATTTAGTACTATAGGAGGAATTGGAATGAAAAGGAAAATAGGTCTTCTAGCAACTGCACGAAAAAAAGCGTCTACCCCTTCTGCAGCTATAGATTTATACATAAGTCCCTTATTCGTTAAGTCTGTTCAATACGCACAAAATCATTATGATGATTTTTACTTTTTTAGTGCAAAAGAAGGACTATTAACGAAAGACCAATACATTGAACCGTATAATGTTTCTATCAAAAATTTTAAGACATCTGAAAAACGGGAATGGGCCCATCACGTTATTCAAGACCTTGAACAAATCATCAAGCCTTCTCAATGTAAGATTTATATTCATGGCGGTTGGGTATACCGAGAATTTTTACAGCCCGCGCTTGAAAGAGCAGGTTTTCAATTTGAAGTCCCGCTCGAAGGCTACAGTATCGGTAATCAACTTAAATGGTACGATGAACAGAATCATCAGAGTAAATAAAGACTATCGCAGAAAAAGAAGGCCAGTAATCAGCCTTCTTTTTTCTTATGCTTATTTTCTGCGTTTCAAGAAAGGAATGCGATCTCCTAATATGATATTTAATAGTCCTGATCGGTGACTTAAGAACACATACACCGCTCCACCAGTAAGAATACCGATCGTTAATTTAATGATCGTATCAAGTCTTGTCTCTGTCTCACCTAAAAGTGCCGATACAATCATGACGGTAACTGCCATCGCTGCGCAAAATAACGTGATCAGAACCGTTCTTCGATATACCCATTTAAAAGAGAAGCCGCTGTATTTTTTAATGATATACAGATTAAACAAGATAGAAAGTGTATATCCGATGTTTGTGGCAATGACAGAGCCAGTCCCACCGAACAGCAATAGCAATGGCTTGTTCAAAATCAGTTTCGCTAGGAAACCAGCTGATAAACTGATAAACGCATAACGTTGCTGATTAAGCCCTTGTAGTATTGCTGCCGTAACGGTAAACATCGCAAACCATAACCCGGTCGGCGCGTACCATTGAAGATAATAGCCACCAGTTTCCATAGATGATAACCCAAAGAGTGCGCCATATGCCGGGTATGCAAGAACCGTTAGCCCGATCGCTGCTGGTGCCGTTAAGAACAGCACCATCTGAAACGTTTGGGTGATCTGTTTATGAAGAATTTCATCATCGTTTTGAGTGAAAGACTTCGTTATCACAGGTATCAAGGTTAGCGCAAGAGCAGTTGCTAATGATACCGGGATCATAACAAGCTTATGCGCGATCTGTGTGATGATGGCGAATACAGATTCTGCTTCTTTTAACGTATAATCCATCTTTTTCAGCGTGTTAACGATCGTAAACTGATCGACCATCTGATAGAGCGGAATAGCTAGACCAACAGCTACAAACGGTATTGCGTATTTGATCGTTTCTTTATAAATATCTCTTAACGATATATCAGCAACAGGTTTACTTTCTCTATACATCTTGTCCAGATGGGGTTTTCTTTTTATCCAATACCAGATAAGAACGGCTAAGCCTGCGATTGCACCTAGTGTAGCTGCAAATGTAGAAAGCGCTACAGCTGTAGTAATCTCCCCGTTCATTAGGTTGATTACGACGAAACTTCCAACAAGAATAAACACGATTCGAACGATTTGTTCAACGACTTGCGACACAGCTGTTGGCCCCATAGATTGAAAGCCTTGGAAGTATCCACGAATCAAACTCATAGAAGGTACTACGATTAGAGCGGTACTTACCATTCGAATAACTAATGTAATATCTTCAATCGTGTTGCCTTGTCCACCTTTTTCATCAATGATCTGATGAGCAAGTATAGGCGCTAACATATACAGTATGACAAAAGCTAGAGTTCCTGTCAGCGTCATGACTAGAAGACCGGATTTCAACAGTTTTCTTCCTGCTGCATAATCTCCTAATGCATTATATTTAGAAACAAATTTAGAAACAGCAAGCGGAACTCCCATTGTGGAAATACTAAGTAATATGGTATATGGAATATAAGCATAGCCGTATAGAGCCATACCTTGTTCTTCTACTAGATTTGTAAATGGAATTACAAAGATCAATCCGATAAATTTCGAGAAAAAGGTCGCAGCGGATAAGATCAATGTTCCACGAAGTAATCGAGACAACTATTTTCAGCTCCTACTAATCATCCTAAAAAACATTATTGATATTGTATCACATTAAAAGCGGAAGTAACCTACTTTAACTTTTTGCAAAAAAGTAAGGATTATGAAAACATATAGTCTTTTTGATTAAGCTATGCTATTGTATGAAATGATTTTTATTGAACGTATTTAGAAAGTTGGGATCGTATGATTTATGATTGTATAGTGATCGGCGGTGGACCTTCTGGCCTCATGGCTAGTGTAGGGGCTGCCACGAATGGTGCACGCGTACTATTGATCGATAAAGGAGAAAAACTAGGTCGTAAACTTGCTATTTCTGGAGGCGGGCGTTGTAACGTCACAAACCGACTGCCTGTTGAAGAAATTATCAAACACATTCCAGGTAATGGCCGTTTTTTATACAGCGCCTTTTCCGTTTTTAACAACGAAGACATCATTCGATTCTTCGAAGGACTAGGCATTCAATTGAAAGAAGAAGACCATGGGCGTATGTTCCCTGTTACAAATAAGGCGACTGATGTGGTTGCTGCTCTTCTGCAAAAAATAAAGCAGCTTGGAGTTACGATTCGAACCAACACTCCTGTAAAAACAATTCATTATGGTGATGATATCCACGAAATCATTCTGCATAGTGGAGAAGTGATCCATACTAAATCAATCGTAATCGCTGTAGGCGGTAAATCAGTTCCTCATACGGGTTCCACAGGAGATGGTTATGCATGGGCAAAAAAGGCGGGGCACACGATTACAGAGCTCTATCCAACAGAGGTTCCCATCACTTCAAATGAATCATTCATCAAACAAAAGACCTTACAAGGTATCTCGTTAAGAAATGTTGCACTCTCAGTATGGAATCCAAAAGGAAAGTTGATTAAAGCCCATCAAATGGATATGATCTTTACTCATTTTGGAGTATCAGGACCTGCAGCATTACGGTGCAGTCAATATGTAGTCAAAGCCTTGAAAAAGTTCGATGTACCATCTATCGAGATGAGAATCGATTCGTTTCCTGAAGAAAATGAAGAGACTCTGCTTACTTCTCTACAGAAAAAGATAGATGCTGATCCTAAAAAAGCCTTTAAAAATGTAATTAAAGGACTACTTCCAGAAAAATTTCTTCACTTTTTAATCGAACGCGCTGAGATAGATGGTGACTCCATCGCGGATCAAGTATCCAAACAAGCCCTGCGTCAGCTTGTTGCACAAATGAAGAGTTTCACTTTTTCTGTTAACGGCACCTTATCTATTGAAAAAGCTTTCGTTACAGGAGGCGGCGTATCAGTTAAAGAGATCGCACCTCAAACGATGGCATCTAAGAAGCAAGAAGGTTTATTCTTCTGTGGTGAAATCTTAGATCTGCACGGATACACTGGCGGTTATAATATTACTGTTGCCTTTGTTACAGGAAACATTGCAGGAACTAACGCAGCTTACCATGCTATGGGCTAAGGTTGAGCCCTATAAAATAGGAAGAGTGGCAACCCATTTAGCGGTTGCCACTCTTCCTTATTTAGGTTAGGTGATTCTATTTTTTATAGATAATCATGGCTGAAAAAGAAAACATCGTATCGTCCTCTGAGTGCACATTATCACATACGGCTATTTGATAGTTAATATCCACAATATTTTCAGGAGGAACAGTACTCAAAAACTCATTTATAGCGATCTCTAAATCTTCTTCATGATCTTCATCAAAGATTTTCACTTGAATCATAAAAAGCATCCCCTTTCGGCCAAGCGTTTTGGTATTTCTTCGGCCCCTGGAGATGCTTATCCTTTGTTAGGTTTTGACTAGTTTTGTCTTTTACAGATTTTCAAGAGCAGTCTGAATAGGTACTTCTCCTTCAATCAATTCAAAGACTTTGTGGCTAACTTTTTCATTTCCGAGGCAGGCTGCAAGTGTTCTTGCTACATCTGCTCGAGGTATAGAACCGCGCTCGTTCAGTTTTTCTTTGGCTTGAATCAATCCCATTCCATCATCATCTGTCAGCGCACCTGGACGTAAGATCGTATAATTTAAGGAGCTGTTTATCAGTTCTTGATCAGCTTTTCCTTTTGCCTCTAAATAATGCTGAAGTCCTTCTGGTCCTTTTTCAGGAGTGTCTGCGCCAACTGAACTTACTAGAATGAATTGTTTCACCTTATGTTTTTGCGCTAATTGTATGGACTTTACCGCTCCTTCATAATCTACAGCATCTGTTTTCTCTGGTCCTGTATGACCACCTGAACCAGCTGTGAATATGACAGCTTCAATCCCTTCATAAACATGTTCAAAATCTTGTTCCAAATCACCTAGAACGGCAGTAATATTCTCATGCAGAAAATGATCTTGCTGTTCTTTCTTTCTAACCATCGCTTTTACAGAGTGTTCTTGATCAGCTAGTATGTTAGATGTCATTTTACCAATATTACCGTTTGCTCCAATCACTAATACATTCACTACATATCCACTCCTTCTATTTGTCTACTTATGTAGTGTTTCACGAAATGATGAATATAAAACATTTGGTTGTGTAATAGAAGTATTTTAAGTAGGTCAGGAGGTTCTGAACGTACAATTTGAGAATTATGATTTGTTCTGAAATCCAATAAAAAAAGCTCAAAACACCGTTCATCCACGACGTTTTAAGCTTCTTTCTAATTCATAACAACATTCTTATGTAACTGTCTTTGGAGTTCATCAGCATGAAGCGGCTTGTACAGATGATAACCTTGGCCGAATACACACCCTTGCTCTACTAAGAAATCGATCTGCTCACGGCTTTCGATTCCTTCTGCAATTACACTAAAATCGAGATTATGTCCCATATCAATTATCGTTTTTACAATCGCTCCTGCTTTTGAATCTGTCAAAATATCATCGATAAACATCTTATCAATCTTTAATGTATCAACGGGTAATTGTCTCAAATACGTTAACGAGGAATAACCTGTACCAAAGTCATCGACAGATATGCGAATTCCTTTCGCCCTTAAAGAATTTAATATCGGAAGAGCTTCCTCCATGTTTTGCATCGTGGTACTTTCTGTAATCTCCAGCTCTAATGAAGTAGGAGGAAATTCAGTTTCAGCTAAAATACTTTCAACTCTTTCGATAAATGCTTCTTCTAATAGTTGTCTAACCGATATATTTACGGAGATTAAGAGATCACTAAAGCCATTTTCATGCCAATGTACCCCTTGCAAACAAGCTTCTCTTAACACCCATTCTCCGATTGGTAGAATCATCCCCGTCTCTTCAGCTATTGGTATGAATTCAGCAGGAGAGATCATCCCTTCATCTTCTTTATTCCAGCGCAATAACGCTTCGACACCCAGAATCTTATTATTTCCGATATGAACTAAAGGTTGATAAACAAGAAAGAATTCTTTGTTCGTTAAAGCTCTTCTTAAACCATGCTCGAGAGTTAACCTTCTTTCCATCTTGCCATCACGTTGCTCCGTGAAAAATTGATAATTGTTTCGTCCTTTTTCCTTTGCTTGGTACAAAGCGGAATCAGCGCGTTTTAAGAGTGTTTCACTGTCTGAACCATTCCCTGGATATGTACTGATACCTATGCTTGGTGTTGTAAATACTTCTTGCCCACTCAACTTGAACGGTTTTGTAAAAGCTTGAATGATCTGTTCTGCTTTTTGTTTAATCTCACTGATTTCTTTAAAGTTTAACAAAATCAGAAATTCATCTCCACTTCTCCTAAACACGGTTCCGTTATATCCAACCGTAACCTTTAAAAGTTCTGCTACCTTCTGCAGCAACAGATCACCAAAGCTATGCCCAAGAGTATCGTTCAGAACATTAAACCGATCTAGATCCACGTACAACAGAGCTAGATTGCGACTCTGTACGTCTGCTTCCTTTATTTGTTTTTCTATCGTCTGCATAAATCCATTACGATTAGGCAGCCCCGTTAGTTCATCATAATAAGCCATATGCTCAATCGTAATTTCAGCTCTTTTTCTTTCTGTAATATCAATAAGAATAGAGTTAAAATCAACTAATTTTTTGTTGGCATCTAAAAAGGGAATTCCCCGATCTTGAATCCAGCGTATTTCACCGTTCGGCTTCATGATTCGATACTCACTTGTAGTGATCAATCCGTTTTGAATAGCTATACCTCGGTTTATGATGATTTCATCATCATCAGGGTGAATGACCTTTTTCCACAATTCTGAGTCATCATAAAAAGCTTGCAAAGGATAACCATATAACTTTTCAATACCCGATGTGATCAAAAGTTTATTGGTCTTCAAATTGTGTGACCATATCGCAACATCGATACTGTCAAATATATTTTGAAGCTTCACTCGACTCGCTTCTAATTCCGCAAAAGTTTCTTTGTGATTTAAGATCTCTTGCTCTAAATTTATTGCATAACTATCTTTTACGATCAGCATCTTATAAATCAAAATTGCAAAAAGAACAACAATTCCTAAGTCGATCCCATACATCAAATAGCTCTGATTATACATTAATCCTATTGTGCTTACAGTATGTAAGGTAAACAAAACCGCTATGATATAGGTCCATTTTTTTGTTTTTGCGTGTTTAAATGGCATTTGTAAGCCTCCAAGGCTATTAAGTATACCTTTTCTATCGGCTATTTCATGGAAATTTAAACTTTCTTCAATAAAGTAAACATACTTATAAAAAAAACTCTCTGCTCAAGTCATGAGCAGAGAGTAATATTATCGTTTTAGTCCTTATTATATTCCAGCATGCCGCCTGTCATATTCTTGACCTTAAATCCATGATCTAGCAGGAAATAAGCAACATTCTCACTGCGGCGTCCGGAACGGCAGACGATGATGTGTTCTTCGTCCTTGTTTATTTCATCTAGACGAACTGGTATTTCACCCATTTTGATATGCGCTGCTTCTGGGATCTTCCCTTCAGCTACTTCTTCATCTTCTCGAACATCAATCAGAGATATCTTTTTGCCCTCTTGGAGCAATTGTTTTACTTCTGATGGTGAAATTTCTTTTAACTCTTCCATGAACGTTTGCCTCCTTTAATTCGCAACGATATTCACAAGCTTACCTGGCACTGTAATCACTTTGCGAATCGTCTTTCCTTCAATGCTTTGTTGAACGGATTCATCTTTTAGAGCAGCTTCTTCCATATCAGAACCACTGATGTTAGCCGCAATCGTCATCTTTGCTTTAAGTTTGCCGTTAACTTGAACAACGATTTCAACTTCATTTTCTACAAGCTGTGCTTCATCCCAAACCGGCCAAGACGCATATGCGATGCTGCCTTCTCCACCTAGCATTTCCCAAAGCTCTTCACAAATATGCGGAGCGATTGGGGATAGCATCTTAACAAATCCTTGCATGAAATCTTTTGGAAGTACTTCTTGTTTATTTGCTTCATTTACAAAGACCATCAATTGTGAAATGGCTGTATTAAAGCGAAGCCCTTCATAATCTTCCGTTACTTTCTTTACCGTCATATGGTAAAGACGGTTGAAGGCCTCTGTTCCTTGTGTATCTTGGATAGAAGGATTTATCTTCTCTCCATCTTCAGCAAGAAGCAATCTCCATACACGATCTAGGAATCTGCGAGCTCCGTCTAAACCAGTTGTGCTCCATGCGATGGAAGCGTCAAGTGGTCCCATGAACATCTCATACAAACGCAGTGTATCTGCACCATGGCTCGTTACGATCTCGTCAGGGTTAACTACGTTTCCTTTAGATTTACTCATCTTCTCATTATTTTCTCCAAGAATCATTCCTTGGTTGAAAAGTTTTTGGAAAGGCTCTTTTGTCGGAACGATACCAAGATCATACATAACCTTATGCCAGAAACGAGCATAAAGAAGATGCAGCACCGCGTGCTCCGCTCCACCGATATAAATGTCAACTGGAAGCCAATGCTTTAGCTTTTCAGGAGATGCTAATTGCTCCTCGTTTTTCGGATCGATATATCGAAGGTAGTACCAGCAGCTTCCTGCCCATTGCGGCATCGTATTCGTTTCACGACGTCCTTTCTTTCCTGTTTCAGGATCAACAACGTTTACCCACTCTTCAACGTTAGCGAGAGGAGATTCTCCTGTGCCTGAAGGTTTGATCTCTTTAACAATCGGAAGAAGAAGAGGAAGTTGATCTTCTGAAACCGTCGACATCGTACCATCTTCCCAATGAATAACCGGAATCGGCTCGCCCCAATAACGCTGACGTGAGAATAACCAGTCACGAAGACGATAAGTAATCTTCTTCTCACCTTTTTTGTTCTCAGAAAGCCATTCGTTCATTGTTGCAATCGCTTTTTCTTTCTGCATGCCATTCAAGAAATCTGAATTAACGTGTTCACCATCACCTGTGTATGCTTCTTCTGCCACATTTCCGCCGGCAACCACTTCAGCGATTGGAAGTTCAAACTTAACTGCGAACTCGTGATCACGTTCATCGTGAGCAGGAACTGCCATGATCGCACCTGTTCCATAGCTTGCTAATACATAGTCTGCAATCCAGATCGGAAGTTTTGCACCTGTTACAGGATGAATCGCATATGCACCTGTAAACACACCAGACTTTTCTTTTGCAAGCTCTGTACGTTCAAGATCAGACTTTGTTTCTACTTGTCTTTGATAAGCGGTAACTGCCTCTTTTTGGTCTTCTGTTACAATATCGTTCACTAGTTTATTTTCAGGAGCTAAAACTAAGTATGTCGCACCGAAAAGTGTATCAGGTCGTGTCGTGAACACTGTGATTTTAGAAGAATGTCCATCTACATCAAAGTGTACTTCAGCTCCCTCTGAGCGGCCGATCCAGTTTCGCTGCATGTCTTTCAAGCTCTCAGGCCAATCTAGTTCATCTAGATCTTCTAACAATCTGTCAGCGTATGCTGTGATCTTAAGCATCCATTGTCTCATAGGTTTACGAACAACAGGATGGCCGCCACGTTCACTTTTTCCATCGATGACTTCTTCGTTTGCAAGTACCGTTCCAAGTGCTTCACACCAGTTAACAGGTACTTCATCTACATATGCAAGTCCTTTATTATAAAGCTGGATAAAGATCCATTGAGTCCATTTGTAATAAGAAGGATCTGTTGTGTTAACTTCACGGTCCCAGTCATAAGAGAAACCAAGCTCTTTAATCTGTCTGCGGAACGTATTGATGTTTGTTTCTGTAAATTCTGCTGGATCGTTTCCTGTATCAAGCGCATACTGTTCGGCAGGAAGTCCGAAAGCATCCCACCCCATCGGATGAAGTACGTTGTATCCTTGCATACGCTTCATTCTAGATAGAATATCTGTCGCCGTATAACCTTCTGGATGACCAACATGAAGGCCAGCTCCAGATGGGTATGGAAACATATCTAGCGCGTAAAATTTCTTTTTATCATATTCTTCTTTTGTTTGGAACGTTTTGTTCTGATCCCAAAACTGTTGCCACTTTTTCTCGATTGTTTTGTGGTTATAATACATAACCGATCCTCCTTAGAAAACTATACTTTTAAAAACAAAAAACCTCCCGCCCCTAATAAACATTAGGGACGAAAGGTTAGTTAACAATTTAAACCTGCCGCGGTACCACCCTGATTAATGCAAAAATCGCATTCACTCGGAAACATACCTTAACGCGGCAAACGGCAAGCATTACTTCATTCACACTTGCAACTAAAGGGCGAGTTCAAAAAAGTCCGGGTTGACTTGCACCAGCCGTCAACTCTCTATCATTCCATTCTTTTTTTACTATTCCCTATCATCGTTATTAAAAATTTAGATGCTAATTTGTATTTTATGAATAACTCCCTAAATTGTCAAGGTTGTTTAGACGTATAATAGCCTATTTTTCCCACTTTTAAACAAATGCTATATCGCTGTAAGTGGTATCTTGACAAACATTTAGGAGCTGTATAATGTTATGTTAACCGTTATTATTTTCATGTTAACATTTAAAAGGGGTGCAACAAACATGCATGAAACCAACGAAAAACTGAAGATGTCACTTTACGCAGCTCTGATGGCAGGAATTACAGCGATTCTTGCTCAGCTGACCATTCCACTACCGGTAGTTCCGATTACAGGGCAGACATTAGCGATTGGTCTTTGCGCAACTATTTTAGGTCGTAAATACGGCACATTAGCTGTAATGATCTACGTCGCTATGGGTGCGATCGGTCTCCCAGTATTTTCTGAAGCTAAAGGTGGGTTCATGGTACTGATCGGTCCAACAGGAGGCTATATCGTCGGCTTTATTATCGCTGCTTTTATCACTGGACTCATTTTAGAAAAGACAAGTTTTACTCTGCTGCCTGCTGTTGGTGCAAATATAGTAGGTATGGTGATCACACTTGTTTTTGGTGCCGTTCAACTAAAGTTCATCGCAAGCCTTAGCTGGGAACAAGCGATGAGTGGTGGTGTTATTCCTTTTTTACTTGTCGGAGTAATTAAAGCCATTTTGGCTTCCGTTCTTGGTGTTACGATCAGAAGAAGATTATTGTCAGCTAAACTGCTTCCAAAAGAAGAAACAAGAGCTGCTTAATTCATTAAAATATGAACCAAGAGACCGTGATTATCACATCACGGTCTCTTGGTTGTTCATTATCTATCAATCTCAAGAAGCTTGTTGAGGAATTTCAGTTTGCTGAATGGCATGTCGACTCTTGCTATATAGGATCGTTAAAATGAAAGCAAGCACCATCAGGCCGATAATCGTTTGAAACAACACAGATATGTTGAACAGATCTGCAATCATTCCCCCAAACAACGGACCGAGCATCCTTCCGCCTGTGGCAGTAGAATTTACGATTCCTTGATAAAATCCTGCTCTGCCTTCAGGAGCGAGCTCTGCTGCGATGGATGGAACACCTGGCCATACGAGCATCTCTCCTATTGTCAGCACAATCATCGCTACCATAAACCCACTAAAGTCTTTTGCATTTCCCACCATCACAAATGAAATGACAAATATACAATAACCGACCAAAATTTGAGATGTTGTAGAATGAAGCCACTTTTTCAAGAAAAGGTTGACCAGCGGCTGACCAAGAACGATAAACACACCATTAACGGTCCAGAGTAAACTATACATTTTCAGACTTACCCCTAGTGATTGCGTATAAGCGGCGATCGTGGACTGCCACTGAACATAACCTATCCAAGCTAGCAGATACCCTCCGCATAAAATTAACAAAGCAATAAACGCTTCTTTGTTGTGAATTCTTTTACGTTGAGAAAAAACGGTTTGCACAGATGCTTCTTCTTTTTCATCTATGCCTTTAAAGCCGAATAACACAATAATAAAAAATACAAAAGATAGAGTGGAACAACTGATGAAAGATAGTGTGAAAGAATACGAAGCTGCAAATCCACCAAGAGCAGCCCCAAGCGCCACTCCTACATTCTGTGCAATATAGATTCTGTTAAACGCCTTCCTTCCACCCTCTTTCCACATCGTACCTGCTAATGCATACATAGATGGAAAGACGATTCCCATTCCAAATCCCATAAAAACAAGAAGGATACTGTACATCCAAAAATCATGAAACCAGATTAATAAGAAAGAAGTCGTAAATGAAATGGAGACTCCTAGCATAATCGTCTTGTAGCCTCCTAATTTATCAAACAGCAATCCTCCCGTTAAGTTGCCGATGATTCCAGCACCTGAGTTAAGTAATAGAACCATTCCTGCTACGGTAAGTGACTTACCAAGGTGTTCATGTATAAAAATCGTATTGATCGGCCACAAGAAACTTGAGCCCGTCACATTAAGTGCCATTCCAATAATGAGCAGCCATACTTTCGCTGGCATAAATATCCCCCGCTTGCTAACTAAGATGTCATAAACCACTCTGTATTTTATTCCTTTTTCCTGCACTTTACAATTTGAAAGTACTGACAACTCATTTTGCCGCTCAACGTGCGAACATGCTACAATGTCATATGGTGCTCATCACCGTATGAAGGAGTGAGAAAGATGACACACCTTATGGAAAAACCAGAGTATTTTGGAGAAAAAAGATATTACACATGGAATCAGCATTTAAAAACACACTTTGGAGATAAAATTATTAAAGTGCCACTTGATGGAGGATTCGATTGTCCGAATCGTGATGGCAACGCAGCATTTGGAGGATGTACCTTCTGCTCTCAAAGCGGCTCAGGAGATTTTGCAGGAAACCGCCGTGATGATATCATCACACAGTTTCACACCGTTAAAGAAAGAATGCATTCGAAATGGAAAAAAGGTAAATATATAGGCTATTTTCAAGCTTTTACGAACACGTACGCTCCTGTTGAGCAACTAAAAGAGCTATATGAAACGGTGCTCGAACAAGAAGGTGTTGTTGGACTTTCCATTGCTACGAGACCTGATTGTTTACCGGATGATGTAATTGAATATTTAGCTGACTTAAATAAACGAACTTATCTTTGGATCGAGTTAGGACTTCAGACTGTACATGAGCGAACAGCATTGCTCATCAACAGAGCTCATGACTACGCAACATATGTAGAAGGAGTAGAAAAACTTCGAAAACATAACATTAGAGTGTGTACACACATCATTAACGGATTGCCTTTAGAAACTCCTGAAATGATGATGGAAACAGCAAGGGAAGTTGCGAAACTAGATGTTCAAGGAATTAAAATTCATTTGCTTCATCTTTTGAAAAAGACACCGATGGTCAAACAATACGAACAAGGTATGTTAGAATTTCTTGATTTTGACACATATGTAAAACTTGTTTGTGACCAACTAGAGATTATTCCCCCACATATGATGATTCATCGACTAACTGGTGACGGACCATCTGACTTATTAGTAGGACCGATGTGGAGTCTAAATAAATGGAAAGTGTTAAACGCGATCGAAAGTGAGCTTAAAAATAGGAATAGTTATCAAGGGAAATTTTATAATACGTCTGAGGTGAACACCCTATGAAATTAGAAGGAGTTTTGCCGTTTGCGAGAACACTTCTTCGTACATTTTGTGATGAGGGAGATATCGTAATTGATGCAACATGCGGAAACGGAAACGACACTTTATTTTTATCAAAACTCGTCGGTGAGAGCGGCCATGTGTTTGCTTTTGATATTCAAAAGCAAGCAATCGAGAACTCAAAGCAACGACTTGTTGATCATCATGCAGATCATAACGTTACTTTTTTTCATGCCTCTCATGATGAATTAACAACTCAGTTACCTAGTGATCTTCATACAAAAGTAGCAGCTGCTATTTTCAACCTTGGTTACTTGCCTGGAAGCGATAAGTCGATTACAACAACAGGATCATCTACAATCGGTGCTATTGAACAGCTACTGCAACTATTAAAACCTGAAGGCGTCATCATACTCGTGATCTACCATGGGCATGAAGAGGGAAAAAGAGAAAAAGAACTAGTCATGAATTATGTAAAACAGCTGGATCAAAAACAGGCTCATGTTTTACAGTACGAATTTATTAATCAAAAAAACGACCCGCCATTTGTAGTCGCAATCGAAAAAAGAGGCTGAACTCAACTAATCAAAGTTGATTCAGCCTTTTTTAAAGTATACTCTTGTTAAATGGTGCAGTCTCAGGATTCAGAAACTAGTCGCCATCTATACACGTTGGGGTATTATGCATCAATCCAGAAATTTGAGCACGCAATCCAGAAGTTTCGGCTGTTTATCCACGAGATTTGCCTCTCCATCCAAAAGTTTTTGTCTTTAATCCACGAGTTTACAATCCTCGACAAATTACGCAGTAGTTACTATCCTCACATACCCCTGCTAAAAGCGAAGCACATTGAGATGAGACTAACCAATTCCAAGAGCTACAAAACTTGCTCTATCAGAAATTTATTTATGAGATAGAAGGTTTTAATCTTTGATATAATTTTCGATTTACATAGAAGAAGTAACTCGTTACGCCACCAACTTTAACGAGCTTTGCAGCCATCTTTTTGATTCCAGGGCTCTCAGACACCTTCCGATCTGCAAGATAGATCCCTAAGAGACCTCTTTGGATCAAACGGTGAAACCTTGAGTTAGGCAGGTTTGCACAGCTTTTCTCTGCTTTTTCCGCAAAATAAACCATACGTTCTAACATGTGCTGATCATTCTTATAATACGTACAAAAATTAAGATCACCTTCTAACTTGTCCTCATTTTGATCAATAAAATAATCCAAAAGAATATGAAGACCTTGCAGCCATGGAAAATATCCTTTTTTTATCGTTGCAGCAGATTCTTTCGTGAAGTTTCCTTGAAACGCATAGCTGACTAAACAGAATATGCCAAGCGTTGAACCTGCACAGGCTGAAAATTCGTACCAAGTTATATCTGGTAGAACGGATTGATACTCTCCAAACCAACTGATTAGACGTGGCTCTCTTTCTTGAACGATTACATGTTTATGTACTTGCAGGTCACAATAAATCGAAGCAAGTCCGATTAGTTCACTTGCGATATTCGGATAAGCTTTCATCTCTGACAAAACACTTTGACACGTGTAGACAAGTTCGTTTAAATAACCTCCGTCGTCCTGTTCTTCTCTGTAACGATAATAATTAGTAGGAACAGCGCCAGGAGATAGGGCATGAAACATGCTTTCATGAAGTGCTCGGAAATCTTTTTCATTCAGTGACGTGCTTCTGTCACAAAGATTATCTAAATAGTCGCTGATCGTTTGGTACGCCACCACAAACTCTATGGCTTTTTTGCGCTGGTTACCTGCTAGCAGTGTAAGGATAGCTCCCCCTTCACAGTGAAACATCTTATCCGATATGCTGCTAACTGCCTGTTTTCTCAATTCAGGGTTAGGAATCTTTTCAGCTCTATCATGCCAGGTCTTCAGCAGATGACTGACAGCCGGAAAAATCTGCGTATAAACGGAATACATCAATCCCCAAGGGTGAACCGGAACTTTGTTCATAAGATGGCTCCTTTTGTTTATTTCTTTCCTTACCTTTTTCTTTAATCGACCTCGCTATGCAAAAATAGAAATTTTTTCACATAATTAAACACATGATCTCTTTCAGGCTCGTTTAATACTTCATGATATAGGGACGGAAATTCTTTATACCATTTCTCTTGGAGCTGCACTGCGTTAAACCATTGCTTCACTTTCATTTTGTCAACGATTCGATCATCCCCCGCTTGTAAAAGCATTAATGGTACATTTGGGAAATCTTTATAATGATCGAAAACATGTTTTATCGAACCAATCAACTCTCGATACCACCTGACAGAAACTTTCTTAACGATCAACTTATCCTCTCTATCACGAATACGTATCTCTTCGTTCCTTGTAGCACTGCCTTCAGGTAAGTTGGTCGCTAACCTTACACTCGGAGCGAGTTTGTTCAATAGAACGGAAACGGCTTCTTTTCCTTTTGATGGGTAATGAACCAATCCTAAACACGGAGAGGATAAGATTACCGCTTTTACGCTTAGCCTTTTTTCCATCAAGGTTCTGATCACAGCTAATCCACCCATGCTATGTCCTAAGATATATACGGGAAGGCCTAATTTCTCGGCTTCTAGATACCATTTTTCTATGGTTTGGATATAATCGTCGAATGCATCAATATGTCCTCTTCTTCTCGTTGTCGTACCTTGACCAGGAAGATCGCCTGAAACACAATGCAAGCCCGCTTCGTTCAGTTGCTTGATGACCCAATCATACCTGCCATGATGTTCATTTGCACCATGTACGACAACGATTGTTCCGATCGCATCCTTTTTTGTTTTCCACGTCCACATTTCTCCACCTTCTTCTCTATTCATAAGACTTGATGATTTGCTAAACTGTAGATAGATAAATATTGATAATAGGAGTGTATAATGATGATCTATCCATTTGGAGATAAACAACCTAAGATTTCAGAAACTGCCTTTATTGCAGACTATGTCACCATAACGGGTGATGTTCAGATTGGCGAATATTCTTCTGTATGGTTTAACACATCCATACGAGGAGATGTTTCCCCGACTATCATTGGAAACTATGTAAATGTTCAAGATAATTCCGTTCTTCATCAAAGCCCGAACCGCCCTCTTCATTTAAAAGATGGCGTTACAGTTGGACATAGCGTGATTTTACATAGTTGTGTCGTTGAAGAGAACGCATTGATCGGAATGGGTTCACTCGTGCTCGATGGAGCTCACATTGGACAAGGAGCTTTTATAGGCGCAGGAAGTCTTGTTCCTCCTGGAAAAAAGATACCACCTAATACGTTAGCTTTCGGTCGGCCTGCTAAGGTGATCAGAGAATTAACAGAAGAAGATATCACGGACATGAACCGCATTCGCCGTGAATATTACGAGAAAGGTCAGTATTATAAGTCCTTGCAGCCTAAACGTTAAACTCGATTAGGTTACCATCTGGATCACTCACAAAAACTTGATGCCACTCTGTTTTGTTTGTTGGTTTGTTAACATAAGGAACGTTATGAACATCTAATGTTTTTATTAGCTTGTCCATGTCGGTAACTCTTATCGCAAAATGACCGTCTCTGCTATCAATCTCAGTCGTATTTCTTCTAGCCTTACCTTTAGGATGAACGATCAAATGAAGCTGTGTGTCACCGATATCATACCAAACGCCTGGAAAATCAAACTGCGGGCGTTTTTTATTTTGCTTGAAACCGAGAATTCCCTCATAAAAATAAAGGGATTCTTTTAGATTTGTTACAAGTAAGGATACATGATGTATTCCTGCATACATGTACTTCCACCTCACCTCTCTGTATGTTTTGCCCATAATTTTAACATAGAAACAAACAATTTGAGATGAATTCGTACTGAAACTGCCTTCCTTTTGAATACTTATAATAAAAGTTAACAATATGAAAGGAAGTTGTCTGATGCGTCCATCTAACCAAAAGTCTTATGTTCCTTATCATAGCCCTTACGATCCGTGCCCTCCGATCGGAAAAAAATATTACTCTACTCCTCCTAATCTATATATGGGATTCCAACCATATAACCTGCCACAATACTCACCAAAAGAAGCACTCCAAAAAGGCACATTATGGCCAGCATTTTATGATTATTATGAAAATCCCTATGAAAGAAGGAGGTAATCTTCGTGCCATCAACCTTACCTGAAGAGTTCTATCAGTGGATGGAAGAACTGCAAGCAGTTGATTTTGTTCTTGTGGAACTTACTTTATATCTTGATACACACCCACAAGATGAATCTGCAGTCCAACAGTTTAATCAGTTCGCAAAACAAAGAAAACAGATCAAAAGAGCCATTGAATCAAAATATGGTCCTCTCCAGCAATACGGAAACAGTTATTCAGGTATGCCATGGAATTGGAGTGACGGACCATGGCCGTGGCAGTTATAAAGCGAAAGGAGGTTCATTTAAATGTGGGTGTATGAAAAAAAACTGCAATATCCCGTTAAAGTCACTTCATGTAATCCGACACTTGCCAAATACTTGATCGAACAATATGGAGGTGCAGATGGAGAACTCGCAGCGGCTCTTCGGTATTTAAATCAGCGTTATACAATTCCAGACAAAGTGATAGGACTTCTTACAGATATAGGTACAGAGGAGTTCGCGCATCTCGAGATGATCGCAACCATGATCTACAAGCTGACAAAGGACGCCACACCAGAGCAACTAAAAGCCGCTGGCATCGCAGACCACTATGTAAATCACGACAGCGCATTATTTTACCATAATGCAGCGGGTGTACCGTTTACTGCAAGCTACATAGCTGCAAAAGGCGATCCGATAGCTGATTTATATGAAGATATTGCAGCGGAAGAAAAAGCACGAGCTACCTATCAATGGATCATTAATATGTCAGATGACCCTGACCTTAATGACTCTCTTCGGTTCCTAAGAGAAAGAGAGATTATCCACTCTCAACGATTCCGTGAGGCAGTTGAAATCTTAAAAGAAGAACGTGACAGGAAAATATATTTCTAACCATTCTGCACATGCAGGATGGTTTTTTTATAATAATTTCATACTGTCTTCATGTTCCCCTTACAATTGTATTTTATTATTATAGTATCAAACAAAATATGAATGGTAAGGGGGATATTCATGACAAAAGTAATCGACTGGCTTTATGAAAAAGAGTGTACATTTTTCCGGCTGATTAATGGAAGATTACACAGAAATTCAATGGATCATTTTTTTCACTTGTGGACACATCTTGGTGGTGCAACAGCTACTATCTCAACAAGTATTCTGCTTCTGTTATTTCTCCCTATGCATTTAAAGTCTTGGGGAATTGTTTGTATGCTGTCATTATTGATCAGCCACATTCCTGTTGCGATTTCTAAGAAAATGTACCCGAGAAAGAGACCGTATTTAAGCCTTCCAGATACAAACATCGGCGATAACCCATTAAAAGATCATTCTTTTCCATCCGGTCATACAACAGCCGTATTTTCAATCGTAACGCCTTTAATACTATTGAATCCGTTTATCGGTATATTTTTATTAGTTGCTGCTCTTTTAGTGGCCATCTCCCGTATGTATCTAGGTCTTCACTATCCATCTGATGTACTTGCAGGAATGATTCTAGGCATCAGCTCCAGCTTCTTTTCTTTGTTCTTAGTTAATAGCTTTGTCTTGCCTTATTTCTTATAAAAAGGAGATGAAGAAATGAAGCTTGCTCTTTTTTCTGATACGTTCCACCCACAAATTAACGGAGTTGCTCGTACGTTAAAAAGATTTACGAGTTACCTAGAAACCAATGGAGTTGACTATAAAGTTATCATGCCTTCATTTGAAGAGGTTCAAGAAACAGAGGGCAAACAATATTATGCAATGAAAAGCCTGCCACTCTTTCTATATCCGGAGTGCAGGCTTGCCATACCTCAGTTTAAAGCCTTGAACGATGAACTGAATACATTTAAACCTGATCTCCTCCATATTGCGACTCCTTTTAATATTGGCCTGTTCGGAATGAGATACGGTAAAAAAGAAAGCATTCCCATGGTTGCCTCCTATCATACTCATTTTGACCGCTACCTTGCTTACTACCATCTAGATTTCTTATCCCCCTTGCTCTGGCGTTATCTGCAATGGTTTCATAAACCTTTTGAAAAGATCTTTGTTCCAAGTGAAGAAACACGGAAGATTTTATACACAAAAAGCTTTACTTCTATTGAAATATGGTCCAGAGGAGTTGACTGTATGATGTTCACACCTCAAAATCGAGATTTCCATGTTCGTGAAGAATATAAGATTACACAGAAGTATATCTTCTTGTTCGTGGGAAGACTAGCACCTGAAAAGGATCTAAACATCCTCAAAGAAATGATAGATAAGCTGCCATCCCCTTTGAGCGAGAATGTTCATTGGCTGATTGTGGGTGACGGACCAAGTCGCCGTGATGTCGAACAGTGGGAAACTGAATATGGCAATGTAACATGTGCAGGCTATCTATCTGGAGAAGATCTTGCGCGGGTTTATGCTTCAGCCGACCTTTTCGTCTTCCCTTCTTCTACAGAGACGTTCGGCAATGTTGTTTTAGAAGCAGCTGCCTCTGGGTTACCTGCTATCGTGTCTGATTCTGGCGGAGTAGCTGAAATTGTTCAAGACGGTGTAACGGGTAGAATCTGCAAAGCTAGAGAAGCGGACTCATTCATACAAAATATCGTTTCTATTATGGAAGATCCTATGCTCTTAGGCTCTATGAAACGAAAAGCAAGAAATTATGCGATGACTCAATCTTGGTCAGCTATTTTCGGGAACCTTTTAATGCAGTATGAAGAAGTTATTTATACGAAGAATAAAAATAAAACGATCATTGCGTAGCAGGTGAATAGGGTAATAGGATTTGAAAATATGAGGATAAAATAAACGTATCTTCCAAATGAACATTAGCGATTAAGATGTTCGTTTGGAAGATACACAAATTTTTTTTACGAGGTAATTACAATTATATCCACAGATAAAGAACATTTATCCGTAAAACTAGCGAATAATTCCGTACATAAAATTTTTTATCCGATTTTCGACATAGCCTTCTAAAATAACTAAAAAAACCAGACTCCCAAAAGGAAGTCTGGTTTAACATGTTATTAAATATTTGCTTGTTTCTTAAGCTCTGCAGCCTTATCTGTGTTCTCCCAAGGAAGGTTGATGTCAGTACGTCCAAAGTGGCCGTATGCAGCAGTTTGCTTGTAGATCGGACGGCGAAGATCAAGCATCTTAATGATTCCAGCCGGACGAAGGTCGAAGTTGTTGCGAACTAGTTCTACAAGAACTTCTTCAGAAACTTTACCTGTTTCAAACGTGTTTACAGCGATTGATACTGGTTGAGCAACACCAATTGCATAAGCAAGCTGAACTTCAACTTTGTCAGCAAGACCTGATGCTACGATGTTTTTAGCAACATAACGAGCAGCATAAGCAGCAGAACGGTCAACTTTAGTTGCGTCCTTACCAGAGAATGCACCACCACCGTGACGAGCATATCCACCGTATGTATCTACGATGATTTTACGGCCAGTAAGTCCAGCATCACCTTGTGGTCCGCCGATTACGAAACGGCCCGTTGGGTTGATGAAGTATTTTGTGTTCTCGTCGATCAGTTCAGCAGGAACAACCGGCGTGATTACTTTTTCTTTGATGTCTCTTTGAATTTCTTCAAGTGTGTTCTCAGGGTGATGCTGAGTAGAAATTACGATTGTGTCAATACGAACAGGTTTGTCGTTCTCATCATATTCAACAGTTACTTGAGTTTTTCCATCTGGACGCAAGTAAGGAATCTCTTCAGACTTACGAACCTCTGTAAGACGACGAGATAATTTATGAGCTAGTGAGATTGGTAGAGGCATAAGCTCTTCTGTCTCGTTACAAGCATATCCGAACATTAGACCTTGGTCACCTGCACCGATCGCTTCGATCTCAGCATCTGTCATAGAACCTTCTCTTGCTTCAAGAGCTTGGTCAACACCCATCGCGATATCAGCAGATTGCTCATCGATAGAAGTTAGTACTGCACATGTTTCAGAATCGAAACCATATTTGGCACGGTCATAACCGATTTCTTTAATTGTCTCACGTACAACTTTTGGGATATCTACATAAGTAGAAGTTGTGATCTCACCTGCAACAAGTACAAGACCTGTAGTTACAGATGTTTCACATGCTACACGAGCATTTGCATCATTAGCTAAAATTTCATCTAGAATCGCATCTGAGATTTGGTCACAGATTTTATCTGGATGGCCTTCTGTAACGGATTCTGATGTAAATAAACGACGACTAACTTTTTTGGACAAGTTAATATCCTCCCTTTAACTGCTTTTGAGTATGATACGGTACTTTATTCTTATCTATTTTACACAGTTTATGTTCTTAACCTGAAAAAGGCATAAAAAAAGCCCTTCCCTGTCTCACATACATTCACGAGGGAAAAGGTTTATAAAACCAAAATGCCTTCAACCTCTTATTGTCCAAGGTTATTTTCACCTTGCAGGTTAGCACCTTTTCATTTCCAGTAGCGTTATTATTGCCACTTTCATGTCGGTTGCTGGGTTTCATAGGGCCTGTCCCTCCACCTACTCAGAATAAGAGTAGCCGTTCTCGAAATATGATAGCGTAATGCTTCACCTCTGTCAATAGAAAACCCTATGAATAGCAATAAGTTTGGAGTATTATATTCTATAGAATGAAAGCGTTTTAAATAAGATGGATAATTCACAACTTTTTGTTCTTTTTTTCAGAAGTAAGAACTTTTTTGATGCACTTTCATAAAATAGTATACATTATTTAAATCAATGTGTTATACTAATTTTCGAATATATCACTCTAGGATAAAGGATGGTACTGTCTCATATGAATACATTGGAATTTACGACAACCTTAAACGATCTTGTGACCCGTGAAACAACTCACCAGAACTTACCTGTTCCGGTTTTAGTAGAAAAATCTCTTCAGCGCAACGAGGGCATCCTTACATCCACAGGAGCACTTCAAGCTACAACGGGGAAATACACAGGCCGTTCCCCTGAGGATAAATTTATCGTTGAAGATGCTTCCATTAAAGATTCAATCGATTGGGGAAAGGTAAATAAACCATTTTCACCAGAAAACTTTGATAAATTATACAAAAAAGTACTCCAATACTTAAGCAATAAAGAAGAACTATTCGTATTTAAAGGGTTTGCTGGTGCGGACCGCGAGTATCGCCTTCCTATCCAAGTAATTAACGAGTATGCATGGCATAACCTTTTTGCTCACCAAATGTTTGTGCGCCCGAACCACGATGAGCTAGGTTCTCATGAATCTCAATTCACAGTGATTTCAGCACCAGGATTTCAAGCTAATCCGGCTGAAGATGGAACTAACTCAGAAACATTTATTATCGTCTCTTTTGAAAAGAAAATTGTCCTTATCGGTGGTACTGAGTACGCAGGTGAAATCAAAAAATCTGTATTCTCTGTCATGAACTACATTCTTCCTGAAAAAGGCATCCTATCTATGCACTGCTCTGCCAACGTTGGGAATGAAGGAGATGTAGCTTTATTCTTCGGACTTTCTGGAACTGGTAAAACTACATTATCAGCTGATCCGAACCGTCGCTTAATCGGAGATGATGAGCATGGTTGGGCTAACACCGGTGTCTTCAATATCGAAGGTGGATGCTATGCTAAAACAATCGATCTTTCTAAAGAAAAAGAACCACAGATCTGGAATGCGATTCGTTTTGGAAGCGTTTTAGAGAATGTTATGATCGATCCCGTTACAAGAGAAGCGGATTATAAAGATTCTTCACTAACAGAAAACACACGTGCTGCTTATCCTGTTGATGCTATTCCTAATATTATTCAACCAAGTGTCGCAGGTCACCCGAATACAATCATCTTCTTAACTGCTGATGCATTCGGTGTACTGCCTCCGATCAGCAAACTTACTAAAGAACAAGCGATGTATCATTTCCTATCAGGATACACGAGCAAACTTGCAGGAACAGAAAGAGGCGTAACATCACCACAAGCTACTTTCTCAACTTGCTTTGGCGCTCCATTCCTGCCACTTCCTGCTACCGTTTATGCTGAGATGCTTGGCAAGAAAATTGATCAGCACAATGTTCAAGTTTACCTTGTTAACACAGGCTGGTCTGGTGGAGAGTACGGTATTGGAAGTCGTATGAACCTAGGTCATACACGTGCAATGGTGCAGGCTGCTCTAGAAGGCGAGCTTGCCTCAGTTGAAACAGTAGTAGATCCTATTTTTGGGCTTCATATCCCAACACATTGCCCTGGGGTACCGGACCAAGTTCTTCAACCGAAGAAAACATGGAGTGATCAAGACGCTTATGATGTGAAAGCGAAAGAACTTGCTGGTCAATTTAATGCGAACTTTGAAAAATTCAAGTCTGTTTCAGCTGAGATTTCTCAAGCTGGACCGCTCGTTTAATACACGGAATAATGACCTTCCATTCTAGCGATGGAAGGTTTTTTCATTTATGAAAAGGAGCTAAAATCTCATTCAGCTCCTTTTCCATGTCCTTTCATCCATGCGCATAAAGCATATGTAATCTTCCGGTTCTCTTTTGGAGGAAAATAATGGGTGTACTCCGGATAGATCCATGTTTCACATGGCTTTTTGAGTTCTTTTAATCTTTTTTCTATCTTAAGTGTGTGTTCGACCGTTACATTCTCATCCTTCATACCGTGAATGCAAAGTAAGGGTGTATCTAATTCTTCACAATAATTAAGCGGCGATCGCCATTCAAATTCTTCTGGATATTTCTCTGGTGTTCCTCCAATAACTCTCTTCATCATCCTGCGCAGATCCTCTCTCTCTGCATAGGTGATAGCCATATCAGTCACACCGCCCCATGTTACGACAGAACGTATCTCAGGATATTTCATTGCCGTAAACAAGGCCATAGGACCGCCACGAGAAAATCCGAACACATGAATGTCCTCTTCATCTACTTTTGGAAACTGCTTCAAAACTTCATAAGCTGCAAATGCATCTGTTCGATCTTCCCCAGCAAAATCTTCGTTGCCTTCCCCCCCTAGATTTCCACGATAATAGGGAGCCATCACAACAAATCCTTGTGAGGCAAACTGAATGATCCTAGCAATTCTGACCATGCCAACGGACTTGATTCCGCCCCTGAGATAAAGGAAACCCGGAAAAGGTCCTTTCCCTTCTGGTAATGCTGCTAGTCCTTTTATTTTTAACCCATCATTTAAATAAGTAACTACATACAAACGAATGGTAGGATGCGGAGAAGGAAATCGCTGCCACTCTATCATTTTTGCCTTTTTCATTCCTACACTCCTTTATTTTTGTGGGCAAACACACATTTGCACCAATCACATACATTATTACATAAAAGTCATGACTTCATTCCTATGTGCAGGAGGATCCAATATGAAATATTTCAAAAGAAAACTAATGCTACTTTTTACTTGTTTACTAGCTTTCTCCATGCTGCTGGCAGGGTGCAATACCTCAAGCCCTAAAAAAGATAAGATCAGAATCGCCGAAGTAACACGATCCATTTTTTACGCTCCACAATATGTTGCCATAGAAAAAGGCTTTTTTAAAGAAGAAGGTTTGGACGTTGAGCTGACTACGACCTGGGGCGGCGACAAAACGATGACGGCTCTTCTATCTGATGGAGCAGACGTAGCACTCGTTGGTTCTGAAACAACAATCTATGTACATGCACAAGAATCGACTGACCCTGTTATTAACTTTGCACAACTCACTCAGACAGACGGTACTTTCTTGGTTGCAAGGAAAAAGCCGGAATTCTTTTCGTGGGATCAATTAAAAGGCAGTACTTTCTTAGGTCAGCGTAAAGGTGGAATGCCACAGATGGCAGGTGAGTTTGGTATAAAGAAACACGGGATCGATCCTAAGAATGATCTAACAATGATTCAAAATATTGATTTTGCCAATATTGCAAACGCCTTTGCATCTGGAACTGGAGATTACGTTCAATTATTCGAGCCGCAAGCAAGTCTTTTTGAGCAAGAAGGAATTGGGCACATTGTCGCTTCGTTCGGTGCCGAGTCCGGGAAGATTCCTTATACAACATTCATGTCAAAACAAAGCTATATAAAAGAAAACAAAGAAACATTGGAGAAATTTACAAAAGGCTTATATAAAGCACAGTTATGGGTCGAGAACCATTCGGCAAAAGAGATCGCAAAAGTAATCGCACCATATTTTGAAGATACCCCTGTGGAACTTATTGAAACCGTTGTGGACCGATACAAGAATCAACACAGTTTCGCTCTTAACCCGATATTAGATGAAGAAGAGTGGAACAACTTACAGACTATTATGGATGAAGCGGGAGAACTTCCGAAGAAAGTGGATTATAACATTCTTGTTGATACTCAAATAGCTAAGAAAGCCATTAAATAAGAGAACTTACGTCTCTGCATAATGAGACAGCTACAAAAATGAGCTTCTTGTTGCATTTTTACACGAGAAGCTTTACTGATGATTTGCTGAGATTACAAATAAAAATTCAGGAGGGATCGTCGTGGCTTTATTACAACTAAAATCTGTCGGGCAAACTTACTTTTCAAAAACGTCTGCCACAACGGCCTTAGAAGATATTTCGCTTTCTGTACAAGAAGGCGAGTTTATATCCTTACTGGGACCAAGCGGGTGCGGTAAATCTACACTTCTATCTATGATCGCTGGTCTATTAACACCAACGGTCGGATCGGTAATGGTGAATAATCAACAAATTACTTCTCCGCACCCAAAAATCGGTTACATGCTACAGCAAGACTATCTATTTCCATGGAAAACGATCCAGGATAACATAACGCTTGGTTTAAAACTGAGGAATCAGCATTCCTTAGAAAACGTTCAATCCGCTATACGACTTCTTAAAGAGATCGGGCTTGATCATACATTAACAAAATTTCCTTCAGAGCTTTCTGGAGGTATGAGACAGAGGGTGGCGCTCGTTCGCACACTCGCTACACAGCCTAAGATTCTCTTGCTCGATGAGCCCTTCTCAGCACTCGATTACCAAACAAAGTTAAAGCTTGAAGATCTCGTATCCTCAACTCTAAAAGAACATGGAAAAACAGCTATCTTAGTTACACATGATATCGGTGAGGCCATCGCGATGAGTGATACTGTTATCCTGTTATCAACAAATCCTGGACGTATTTTCAGGACGTTTAAAATGCCAGAAACATTAAGAGATCTCCCTCCCTTTGAAGCTCGTCAGCATCCAGACTTTTCAGCAACCTTTCAGCAAATATGGGAGGAGTTGGAGCACATTGAACAAAACGATAAAGAGTAAGATTCACCACGAGTATCTTGAATCGATAAAAAAAGAAAATCGAAATATACGTCTTGTTCAACTATTTATTTTTATCAGCTTTTTCTTGTTATGGGAAGTTGCCTCTCTACGAGGTTGGATCAATCCTTTACTGTTTAGTTCACCAACGAAGATAGGGTCTCTTTTTATAGAAAAGGTTAGTGATGGATCACTTTATATTCACGTAATATTCACTCTAGGCGAGACCGTATTAGGATTTATATTAGGTACACTGCTTGGGACTTTACTTGCAGCCCTGCTTTGGTGGTCTCCATTTCTATCTAAAGTCCTTGATCCCTATCTTGTTGTTTTAAACGCCATGCCTAAAGTAGCGTTAGGGCCTATATTGATCGTTGCAATCGGCCCGAACTTCGGTTCAATCATCGCTATGGGAATTTTAATCTCGATCATCATAACGACCCTCGTCGTCTATACGGCGTTTCAAAATGTGGACCCTAACTATATTAAAGTGGTCCGATCTTTTGGAGGAAATAAAAAACAGTGCTTTAAGGAGGTAATCCTTCCAGCCTGTTTTCCGAATATCATATCATCTTTAAAAGTAAATGTGGGGTTGTCATGGGTAGGTGTTATCGTAGGTGAGTTCCTTGTCTCAAAACAAGGCTTAGGGTACATGATTATCTACGGATTCCAAGTCTTTAACTTCACACTCGTGCTGATGAGTCTCTTGATCATTGCCGTTATGGCTACCATCATGTATCAAGGAGTCGAATGGCTTGAGCGAAAACTTATTAAACACCGAATATGATCTAACAATCTAGGCCAGGGAATGCAGAAGGGCGTATTTCATACTCTCCTTTAGCACCTGGTCTTTCATCATAAAACTGAACGCCTTATCAGTGGATACATCTTCAGGTAACTCACTCATTAAGACTGGCCCGTTCGTTTCAAAATAACGATGTTTTAAAAGAATCTTATCCACAGTCGCAACATAAATATTCTTAATGATCTTTCCGCCTTTACCATCGACAAAGTACTGACCAATATACTTAAGATCGGATACTCTTCCACCCGTTTCTTCAAAAACTTCCCGAACTGCTGCTTCGTCTGCGGTTTCTCCTGGTTCTACTTTTCCACCTGGAAATTCAATTCCACGTCTCGGATGTTCTGTCAGCAACCATTGATCTTTAAATTTACACAAACACCACACATGTTTAGGCGTATCCGAAAAGGGGTGGTCTGAAAACGACAATTGTACAGTGTTGTTATAAAAATCTTTAAATGTAATTATATCCATCACACTACTCCATCTCGACTGTTTCCTTTATTGTAAAGTTCACAACATTTAAAGTCCATTTGTTTTAATTGCTACTCTTTATACGTACGCTTCTAAAGAGCTAATAACTTCCTCTTTCTATTATGTAACAATCCTAGTCTATTCAATCTAATCGTAAAAAAACATGGGTGGTAAAACCCATGTTTAATCTACTGATGTAAATGTAATAATCCATTTCCCGTTCATATACTCAAATCCTAATGTAATTTCATAAGAACCATAAAGATCAGACTCATTTTTTTGGTGAACTCTATAAGAATGATCTGAAAGCTGTTTAATTATTACAGGTTCACTTTCTTCTAACCATGGTGGAAGTTCAGTTGGAATAATATACAAGGAGCTTTCTCGTTCCTCAAATAATCCATCCGTATAATAAGCAGCTAGATCTTTAGACACAAAATTCGTTAAGTATGTCATATATTCTTCTTTATTAGAATAATTTAAAACCCTATAGTTTTCATCCGTTTCTTGCTTTAATGCTTCAATAAAGAGATTCGCCTGTTTCTTCGCGATATCCTCCGTAAATGCAGGTGCAGTTTGTTTTTCTTTCGTTTCTTCAGCCGTTACTGGCTGAGTGATAATCTTGTCCGAGGCACCGGACTTCTCTTGAACGTTTTCAGGAATGTTAGGGACAATGATGAATGATAGCATAACAGCCAAACATAGTGCTAGAAAAGCTTTCATGATAGTTCACCGCCTGACATTGTTTTCTTACTATAATCTATTCACTGATTTCGGAATTCTAAACCCTTTTTAAGCAAAAGATGAAAGTGCTACCATAAATAATCACATGAACCTCTCTAACTTGCTCTTTTATATTTTTTACTTTTCTTACCGATCTCATACAATCCTGTGGCGGCTAAGCCCGCGATTCCTCCAGACCATAACCGTAGCTCTACATTCATCTCTGTAACAGGGGCAGCTAACAATCCAATCATCAATCCCATAAAAAAACTAGTAATGGGTATATATTTTTTCGGAATCGGGAAAGTACGTTTTAAGAGCTCCATCATAGCTGTCACTAAAGGAGCTAATAGTGATGAAAACATGAGTACTTGCTCCAACAGGACCACCCCCCTTTTCATTAGCACGACCTTCCTTTAGTAACTTAAAGATTCAAGCTTCATAACTTATTTCCTGCCAAAATAAAAAATTACTTTTTGTCCTAAGCGTTATATAACAGATCGCATAAAATAAAGTGCCATGATTTTTTTCGGTTATTTTATTGAATTGAGTCAATACTATTGGTAACGAAAGGCAAGACAGGAGTGAGTTTTATGGTAAAAGGCGATGATCTTTTTTTAATACGCTTAGAAGCAAATGAAATTTCTTGGTGGGAGTATGCTAGAAATGTCTCACCAGTTTCCAGACCAAAACAATATTTAACGTATTGGTCATTCTTAAAAAACAGAGGTAAATTACCTAGAAGATTAGTAAAAGAAGCTGAATGGCGTATGGAAGCCAGAAGAAAAGGATTATTAGATACTTAACGTAAAAAGCAAAAGACCCTTGAGAAAAGGCCTTTTGCTTTATTTTTTAATTATGTAATTTTTTTAAAAGTCCGTTCAGTCTTCTTACTTTTGATTCATAATCTGGCTTGAGCTCGTATTCTAGATCTTTTAGCTCAGAATCAACAACTTCATATGCATACCCTTGACTCAACAGTGCTTCAATTAACAATTCTTTTTCATCATCGGTAAGGTTTATCCTCAATTTATCCAATTGTTAATCCCCCTCTCATTCATAAATCCATTATAACGTGAGGGTTCTATGCTTATCCTTACTAAAAATTTGGAAATTTTGCAATTCAGTATTTAACTCGTGATAACCACCCAAGCGATAGCACCTAAAATGATTAGGATATTTGTAAAAACATCTATGATTCTGTTATCTTTTTTAAGCTGGCTTCTAGTGAAAAACAGTAAAAGTGTTAGAAAAAAAATTGTTGCAAAATAAAAACCAATCGCTGACCATGAAAAGAATAATAAGTGCTGATTCAATGATATCCCCCCTAAATGATTTCATAAATCGAAGGATAATGTCGTAAGGTAGCTGGCTGGCATATTTGGAAAATGAAGCCCCTTTAGCTTTGCGTCCTCACTTTTCAATGAGTTTGCCTTTATCAAACGATATATGGCGATATGTTTTAGCCATTTTGGATAAATCCCACAAGACATTCTTCCTATTTTATAGGTATATTATATCAGAAAATAGTTAAGAAGACTCATTATTTTTTTACTATTTAAACGATTTAGCTTATATGATTTTCTTGATCAATAAATTGAGCATTCTTCCATTCTAACTCTAGTTCACTTAATGTAAAATCAGTTAGATACCTATGGTCTTCATACCCATACAAACCTCTATGAATTAGATGCTGGATGAGTCGTTGTTTACGTCCTTCAACCGCTCGACGCAGTTGTCCTTTCTGCGAATCCATATAAAATCTTCTCCTTTTTGTGAATCATCATTGTTATCCATTCTAACCACATAAAAGAAGATTCAAGCCTGCTAAGCAAACAAAAAAGTTCCTTATACAAAAAGGAACTTCACACGAGATTATTGCTAGTGTAAGACAGATTTACTCCATTGTTCATAAACCGAATTAGGGGCATTCCAGCATAGCCAGGAAACCATGGTTTTAATTCCATGTTGACTTACTTCCCAGTACTCCCAGCGTCGTTTGGAGAGATTTTCATAAATTCCTGTTTCATTCACCCAACCGTCCATATTAAACGCCTCCTATTCATCTGCTTTATAAAAAATTCTTTTTTCTTTCGTAATTTCCTCTTTTTTACGGTTTGTAAAACTTCGACAAAAGGAAACATAAATTTACATGAACCTGTTGTTATTGTACTAATAAATAATACATGTCATACATAACAAGGAGATATAAATGAAACTATGGGGATTACCAACTCTAGATCTAGCAAAAGATCTCTTAGGAATGAAACTGATACATATCCATGAAGACGTAATAACATCGGGATACATCGTGGAAACTGAAGCCTATCTAGGCCCTGAAGATCGAGCTGCGCATTCCTATAACAATCGAAGAACAGCTAGAACAGAAGTGATGTACGGTGAAGCAGGTACAATTTACACCTATTTTATTTATGGGATGCATGTTTGCTTTAATATCGTTTCCGGACCCGTTAATAAACCTGAAGCCATACTAATTAGAGCACTGCAACCAATTGAAGGAATAGAAATAATGAAGGAAAGAAGAGCGAGCGTAAAGAATGAGGTTCAGCTTACGAATGGTCCAGGTAAACTGAGCAAAGCAATGGGGTTCACATTGAATGATAATGGTAAAAAAATGAATCAGGAAAATATACGGATAGAACAAGGAATTGAATTAGTACCAAATGAAATAATCTCTGGCCCACGCATAGGTATACACTATGCCGAAGAAGCTGTTCATTATCCTTATCGGTTCTGGATAAAAAACAACCCTTACGTATCACGTTAATACGCAGGGTTGTTTTCTTTGTTCGTTGAAACCGTAACATCCTCTTCCCGCATGTAATCAACCGCTGTTGTCCGATTGGTATCTTGCATCCATGCTAGATGATGATACGTTTGTTTTTTCATAGCAACGTATTTTGCTTGCATAATGAACAACCAGAAAAGGATGAACAACGTTGTTTTCAATACATTTTCCGCAGTAAGCGCAGCCGCCTCGATCGGTAGAACATTCACTGTTATACTTGAAAGCACTCCAATCACAACAGCTCCCAAGATGAACAATGGCTGGTTCGTACGTAAAAATTTCAGTCGATGCTGCAAGTAGTTCTGGATGGATAAACGTTCTTGAGCATTGAACTGGAGGTATCTGCTTTTAGCTGATTTGGCATTGGCCACTAAACCTTTAGATCGATCTTTCTTCCAAAGGGATTTCATAAATAGGGTGAATTCTATATCACTAGCGGGTTCGTTATTCATTTTTCTGTGAATAAAATTATGAGCTTGATAATAAGTAATTGCATTCTGTACAAGCCTTAGTAATACGTAGCCTGTGATGATCGTGAGTGAAAAGACAAACCAAAAAGAGTTCATCGCGCTCTCTGTTAACTCGATGATAGGATTAATAGCGGTTTGAATCTGTACCCATATGATCTTTGCTGCAAGCGTTAGTATCTCTAGCCATTTTTCCAAGAAGATCACTCCGAAATCTCATTAAGTATCTTCTTATTTTACCATGATTTTTCATTAGTGCTTACATTTATTTACTCAACATTTGTAAACTAGGGAAATGGGCATACAAAAAGGCCGCAGGTATATGTATACACCGCGGCCTTTTGAAGTGATTATTTATGCACTAACTTCTTGTTCACGAGTCCCAAGATGTTTGTCTTCGCCTTTATCAACGATTACAGCACAAGCAGCATCACCAGTGATGTTAACAGCTGTTCTAAGCATATCAAGAAGTCTATCAACACCTAGGATTAAGGCAATACCCTCGACAGGTAATCCTACAGAGTTCAATACCATCGCTAACATGATCAATCCAACTCCAGGAACACCAGCTGTACCGATACTAGCAAGCACTGCCGTTAAAATAACAGTAAGCATCTGTGTTAAACCTAAGTTAACATCGTATACTTGAGCGATAAAAATCGTCGCAACACCTTGCATGATAGCTGTTCCATCCATGTTAATCGTTGCACCAAGCGGCTGTACAAAACCACTTATCGATTTTCGAACACCTAAATTCTCTTGAGCTGTTTTCATTGAGATTGGAAGTGTTGCATTTGAACTAGACGTACTAAATCCAACTGACATTGCCGGCGCAAAGCCTTTAAAGAACCAGAGCGGGCTCTTCTTTGCAAATAGAGCAATTGAACCACCATACGCGACAACAGAGTGGATGAATAAAGCTAAAATAACTACGCTCATGTATAAGCCCATCGCTTTGATAGCATCCATTCCTTGACTTCCTACCGCTGAAGCAATCAATGCAAAAGCACCATATGGAGCAAATTTCATAATTAGGTTTACAAGATACATCATAATGTCGTTACCTTGTTCAATTAAATCCATAATACCTTTTGTTTTGCTTCCCAACATCGTTAAAGCAAATCCTACAAATACGGAAAACGCGATAATTTGAAGCATGTTTCCTTCAGCCATCGATTGAATTGGATTAGTAGGAATAATGTTCAGCAACGTGTCCGTAACTGCTGGCGCTTCTTGTTGCTCAAACTTAGCACCTTCTGTTTTAAAGTCCCCTACACCTGGTTGAAAGATAAGCGCTAAAGCCATCGCGATCGTAATCGCAATTGTTGTAGTTCCTAAGAAGAACCCAACCGTTTTGGCACCCACTCTTCCAAGTTTCTTCGGATCACCTAATCCCGCAGTTCCAAGTACGATTGAGAAAAAAACAATTGGAACAACTAACATTTTAATAAGGTTTAAGAATAATGTCCCGACTGGCTTTAAAACGTATTTATCCAGTGTTGAAAAAGCATCTGGTACAGCTAGATTAAGAATTAATCCCGCGACAACCCCAAGTGCAAGTGCAATTAAAATTTTTGTAGACAATTTCATAATAAAGTACCCCCTTTGTTAAAATCTTCTCACTATTTAGTGTGCAGTACGATGAAGAAATTTTATACTAATACATGCCCTATTTGTTGCATATAAAAACCCACCGAAAATAGAGAGGATTTTCCGTGGGAATACACCGCAACACATAGACTGAGCCCATGTATAGAGTTCTCTCTCCAAAAACGCTTACGAGGTTAGCTGTCGGATTAGGAAATTGAGAGTTGTCCCTTTTGTGTATGCACAAATTCATCCCTAGGCTTTATAAGCCATATCGTGGTTCCCCCGCTTCAAGATATTCTATAGAATAGAACATCCGAATTCAGCGAATCATATATAATATGCTCTAATTTTATCAACATACATAAATTTTTGTCAAGAATACTCACTATGCTTATTTATTCCAATTAATTGTTTCATGATGAATGTTTTTCCATATTCTCACTTCTACCCCAAAAGCATATAGAAAAAAACGAATTATATATAAGGTTCTATTTTTCAGGGAGGTATTGTAAATGAAAATCGTATTTTATGAAAAAGGTGAATTAAGTATAATCGTTGGAGCATCCAAATTAAAAGGTGAACTTACGATTGAACAAATAAAGAACGAAAGCGAAAAGAAAGCAAAAGAATTAGGTGAATTATTAGGAAGAGAAATCGGATTTTTAATCGATATGAACGGTAAATTAGATACTCAATTTAAAAAATAAGGCTGTTTAAAACATAGTTTCTTTTGGAAGTGTGGATTTCCGTTCCAGGCTGCTCGCTTTCCATGGGGCAGGCGTGAACCACATTCGTACGTGTCACTTTACCACTCCAATCAACAGTTATATAGGCAAATTCAAAAAGATCTATTAGTAACAATTCTTTAGAAAACAGCCAAAAATAAAAACCGGGATATCCCGGTTTTTTGTTTTTATACGTATGCGAGTGATAATTGTTCTTTATTCCTCTTCAATACCATTTCTGGACGCCCTTCATCCTGTATCTTTCCATTGTTCATTAGTATGATCCTGTCCCCTATAGCACGAGCATCCTCTTCATCGTGAGTTACAAAAATAGACGTGATCCCCGTACGTTTTAAAATTTCCTGTAACTCATCCCGAATCTGTAGTTGAAGCTTAGAATCGAGATTGCTAAATGGTTCATCAAACATGATCAAAGATGGATTTGGTGCCATAGCCCTAGCTAGTGCAACACGCTGCTGCTGTCCACCGCTCAATTCATAAGGATAACGAGAAGCATAGTCCTCCATTCCCACAATAGCCAATAATTCTTCCATGCGTGCTTGCTTCTGCTTACGATTCATTTTCGTTAAGCCAAATTTTATGTTCTTTTCAACCGTCATATGAGGGAACAAAGCATAATCTTGAAAAACCAAACCTACACCACGTTTTTCTGGCTGAACAAAACGAAATGTATCATTCATGACAGCCTGATCTATGAGGATCGATCCTCTTGAGGGCACCTCTAGTCCTGCTATAAGACGAAGTAACGTACTTTTCCCGCTTCCGCTTTCTCCTAAGATCACCGAAACTTCTCCTTGATTAAAGTTTAAAGAAAGATTTTCGAACAAAGGGTTACGCGAATTTTTATAATGAAACGCTAAGTCTTTGATTTGAACAAACATTATTTTGGCTCCTTTTCTAAAACTCTGTGTAAAAAGAAGATGGAAAGTGCACTTATACAAATAATCACCATTGATGAAACAGAGGCTTCGTGAATACGTTCGTCACTTGCGTATTGAAATGTTTTGGTAGCTAGCGTATAAAAATTAAAAGGCTGAAGGATAAGAGTAAGAGGCAGCTCTTTTAATATATCTACAAAAACAAGGATAAAACCACCAGCAATAGCACCTTTAATCATCTTAATATCCACTTTAAAAAACGTCTTCGTTACCGACATACCTAATGTCCTAGAAGCTTCTGTGAAAACCGTTCCTACCTTATCAAAGCCTGATTCGATGGAGTTAAAACCAACTGCTAGAAAACGGACCACATAGGCAAAGATCAGCATACTAATACTTAAGCTCAGCACAAGAGTTGGCTCTAACCCTAACCATTCATATAACGTGAATACCTTTTCGTCTAGTGAGAGAAATAAGGTCAATACACCTATTGCAATTACAGCTCCAGGAATCGAATACCCTAAAACCGTTATTTTTGAAAAAAGCTTCCCCATCCAACCTTTTGATAGACGACTAAAGTTGGCGATAATTAGAGCGACGATAATGATAAGAACTGAACCTATAGAAGCAACAAAGACCGAGTTCCAAATCAAGTCAACAAAAGCAGTATTTAAAATAACGTCATAAGTCATATACACCCAATGTATAAGCTGAATGAAAGGAATTCCGAAAGCTAGAGCAAATAAAGAGATGAAAAAACTAAGCACAGCGAACTTTTTCCAACCTTTAAGTTCTTTAGGTTGTAACGGGCGGACTTTTGAAGTGGAATAGCTATACTGTTTCCTGCCCCTTATTACTTTTTCTAAGATCAAGATCAAAACTACGATAAACATCAAAGTACCCGCTAACTTGATAGCCGAATAGATATCTCCCATCCCAAACCACGCTTGAAATATTGCTGTACTAAATGTTTGAATACCAAAATACTTTACTACCCCGTAATCATTGAAAACTTCAAGAATGACCAAACTAACTCCACCAACGATCGCTGCACGTGACACAGGAAGGACGACTTGTATAAATGTCATGAACGATCCTTTTCCTAGCAACCGTGCATTCTCAATCAGTGATGATGACTGATTTTCTAAGAAACTTTTTGTGATGATATATACATATGGATATAGGAACATCGTAAAGATAAAAACAGCACCGGGTATGTTCATGATGTCAAAGAACTTTTGGTCCACTTTTATACCAAACTGGTTCCTTAGTGACGTCTGAATGACACCTGTATAATTTAAAATACCATGGTACGTATAGGCTCCAATGTATGGTGGAATCGCAAGTGGGAGGATAAGACCCCACTTAAAGAACCGATGCATAGGAACTTTATAGGCGGAAACTAGCCATGCCGCACTTACACCGATCAGCACTGTGAAAAGACCAGTAAAACCAACGAGTGTCACGGAATTTACGATATAATTTTTCAACATGAATTCTTTAATGTGTTCCCAATTCTCATTACTCTCAGCGAATAACTGAACCATGATGAGCAAAGCCGGTAAAAGGATTAAAGTAGAAAAAATCACACTAAGCAAAGCCCAACTATTAAACTGTGATCTCATTTTTCGAATGAAATACAATATTTTCACCTTCTTTACTCATCAGCATTGTTCTTGTTGTTTGTTTTTACATGGAATTAGCCGTATCACAAATCGTGATACGGCAAAATATTAACGTTTATTTCCAGCTGACTTCATTCATAATCTTAACAGCATCTGCATTGTTTTCACCTAACTCAGAAAGGTTAAGATCTTGTTCTTTAAACGGACCCCAAGACTCTAAAAGCTCTGAAGGTTCTACTTCTTTATTAACCGGATACTCGTAGTTGGCTTCAGCAAATACTTCTTGAACTTTTGGACTAGACAGATATTCCATTAATTCTATAGCATTCTCTTTGTTCTTAGCGTGTTTCGTAACACCTATACCACTAATATTGATGTGAGTACCTGTTGTTTCTTGGTTAGGGAAAAACACACTCAGCTGTTTAGCAACTTTCACTTCTTCAGGATCTTCTGAGTTCAACATCTGACCAAAATAGTATGAGTTCATTATGGCAACATCACCTTCACCAGCAGCGATACCTTTCGCTTGGTCTTTGTCTCCACCTTGTGGATCACGAGCCATGTTGTTAACGATCCCTTCTGCCCACTTCTTCGCTTCATCTTTTCCGTTTAATGAAATAAAGGATGATACTAATGATTGATTGTAAATATTTTCTGATGAACGGATCAGAACTTTACCTTTCCATTTTTCTTCAGTTAACGCTTCATAAGTAGATAGTTCTGATTTGTCTACTTTTTTCTGATCATATACGATAACACGTGCACGTTTTGTTAGACCGAACCATTGATTGTCTTTATCTCTTAAATTATCAGGAATATTCTTATTCAAAGTTTCGCTTTCTACACTTTGTAAGAGGTCTTTATCTTTTGCCCAGTGTAAACGTCCAGCATCAGATGTGAAGAAAAGGTCTCCTTTTGTTGCTTTCCCTTCTCTTGTAAGACGCTCGATCAACTCATCTTCTTTACCCTTAATAAGGTTAACTTTAATTCCTGTCTCTTTTGTAAAATCAGCAAAGATTTTATCATCAACTTCATAGTGACGACTTGTATATAGGTTTACTTCTTCTTTTTTTGTCTCATTATTATTCGAACTCGCACCCTCGTTTGATTTACCACAGCCTGCTAAGACTAAAGCAGCTAGTAGGACCATTGTAACAACCGTAAAAAGATTCTTTTTAAACATATGTCAGTTACTCCTTTTATGTATAAGTAATTGAAAACGATTATCAACTTCACTTTTAATTATAATGATAATCATTCTCAAGTCAACCGTTTTTTTAAATGTTTTTCTCTGATGGATTATTGCTCTCAAATCCTAATCTCCTTTAAGAGCTGATTGGAGTGAAAGATGCCAAGTATCAGGTTCGGACAAGCTCGGAGGTAATACTTATAAAAAACGAAACTCACAAACGACGCTCAAGTTTCGCCCTGGAGCCTGAAAACAACTACTTTCACAAAGGATGGTTCTATCCAAAAGAAGCAATTAAAAAAAAAATCAAAAAAAATCTCTTAGAAGTATCTACTTCTAAGAGATCATTCCTGGTTTAAAGGTTTCCACTGGTTATAAACCCAATTTCCTAATCTGTTATATCCCCTTCTATTAGGGTGTATAGAATCAGAAAAATACAGTTCTTTCTCAACGTTTTCATAGAGTTCAAAAGTGGAGATATACTTTGTAAGCGTGCTTTCTTTGCTCGCCTCAACGATTGCTTCATTCCATGTCTTAATACTCTCTGCAGCTGTGGGATCGTATTCTTTCCCAAAATAAGGATTATAAAGACCTAATACGTAAACCGGTGCAAACGAATTGTTTTCCCTCACCACTGTCAGTGTTTTAGTTAAATTGTTTCTTAGCTTTTCTTTTCCTAGCATTAATTTCTGCTGAGGCAACTGGCGAAAGTTCCAACCGGCAGCGTGACGAAAGTCATTTGTGCCTATAAAAACAAAGATATGATCTGCTTGTCTTAATGACTTGATCACGACTCCATTATCCAATTGTCTTAACAATTGGTCGGAACGCTGTCCACTGATCCCAAAATTATTAATGATTACATTTCTGCCTGTTTGCTGCTGAATATTTCGTTTAACGATTCCGATATAGCCTGTTTTGGATGGGTCACCAACTCCATACGTTAATGAGTCTCCAAGGGCAACGACCTTCAGAGTTTGTGTATCGCTCGCCCCTTCTGTTTCTCCATAAAATTGAAAGATAAGGAATAGTATGAGGGCTAGTCCTGTACCACCAATTAACCATCTTTTTGATACTTTCCGCACATCAAATCCTCGATTCTGTTACAAGTTATTGTTATATTACTTTTTACCATAACGAGGGAAAATATCAAGTAATGAATGTGTTAATTTGTTATTTCAAACGATAATCTTCAGATGTAAGTGATGTATCCTCCCAAAGATTTTCTTGATCGTATTGATATGAATCTTTTTTCACGAATGTATGAATCAACATAGCAACTCCTCCACACAATAGACTTGCGGGCACTAAGGTAATAAGAAAACCTATCATCTACATCCCTCCTGTACCAAACTATATGAGGGGCTATATATGTTTATGAAACGAATAAAATATTTTATTTCCTCTATATAAATAGAAAATAAGGGTATACAGGTAAAGAAGAATTTTAACGGAGGTGCCTTTGTGGGTTTTTTATTCACTTTGCTTTATTTTGCCATCATAGGAATTGTGATTGAAATTAACGTTCTGTTATTCACGTTAACTGGTCTTAAAAAAGAAATCGCTCGCTTCCAGGTCATCTCAATGTTTACAGCCACTGGATTTACGACAGGAGAATCAGAGTTGATTCTGGAGCATCCGGTACGCAGACGTTTAAGTACGTTTCTCATTTTGTTCGGAGTCTTTTCATTAGCGGTTATCATCTCATCGATAAGCAGCATCTTATCAGATGAATTTCGTTCGATCGAACTTGGAATCATTATTTTAGTACTCATCAGTTTATATTTAATCTTAAGCGTACCTAAACTAAAAAAATACATGAAACGTTCTTTTGAGAGTCACATGGAAAAAAGCTATAACTTAGCAGATCTTCCTTTAAGAGATGTTATGTATTTTGAAGAGGATGATGTTGTAGTAGAAATTCCTATACATAAAGATTCAAAGATTATGGGGAAACAATTAAAAGACGTCATTCAAACAGAAGATGATCTAATTGTCTTATTTATAAAGCGAGGGGACGTAACAGTACGGAAGGATAGTTATACGACAAAAATACAAGAAGGAGACATGTTGGTCCTATATGGTCACCAAAGTTGTCTACAAGAAAGATTTAAAAATGAAATGGATGAATTGAAATCAAAAAAAGAAGTAGAGGAATCTAAATAAGAAGTGATCTTTTTCACTTCTTATTTTTTTACGACTTTACCCCCTGAAAGCAAAATATATGAGCGAATAAAACTCTAGGTAGTAAAAAAGAACCTCTTTATGAAGAGATTCTCAATTAACCAACTTCTCTGACTGTATTAGGGACAAATGATAACAGTAAGGAAATAATATTATTAATTTGCTCTGGAGTTATATGTATACCATCATTTGCTAACAATTCTTCTTTTAATTTGATTATTGAATCCACTTCCTCAAGTCTTGCACCTGTCAAGCAATGGTCTATCGTGTTCAAAAGTTCCAACAACTGATTGTTTTTATTGGTTATGTAATATGTAGTATCCACCAACAACACCCCCTACGCTTACTATTATTATCGAAACTAAGGTCATTTTCCTACAAAAACAATTCGTCAAATGACGACATATCTTACTTTTTATGGATTTTACCCTATAATACCTATACATTTATGTCGAAGGAAGTCGAATAAACAGGGAATAAGTCCTATCCTCGTCTTAATGGTTAACTGTTTGCATTGAAAAGTTTACATTTAAAACTAAAATTACTTTAGTTAAATAACTTTGATAAGGAAGCAAAGGGAGACTCATTCACTTCAGACTTTGTTTTATAGACTAATTTTTCAGGCTCAAAAAGCTTTGATTCTAAAAAAGAAGTCGGGTTTTTTACAAATTTGATTTTTCTATATATCTTAGTGAGAATTCTAGCTGTATTCATGGCATCGTCTAGTGCTCTGTGTTTAGATCCTTCATAAACAAGTTCCATTGCCTGGAGTGCACGCGACAACCCATAACGGAATCCCTTTTCACTATCGTGGAGCATACTGAAATGAAATTGCAGATCGTTATGGTTGATGATCCAATCCGTATCTGCTTTATGAAAAGTTGAATCAGTAATGAGTGCCCACTTATCTTCTGGTCCCCAAGAACAAAGATAATATTCTTCTACGCCGATCCAGGATCTAAAATTTTCAATTGCCTCTGTATAAACAGGAGCTGAAATCAAATCTTTTTTGGTGATACCAGTCAGATTCGTAATTCGTGTATTCAACTTATCCATTTTAGGTTGAACGAATGATTGAAACGTATCCAAAATTTTAAGCTCACCATCAACTTCGACCATTCGAATGGCACCTATCTCAATAATCTCTGAGAGCCGGTTTGTCATTTCTAAATCATACACAATATACTGCATCCCATTCCACCTGCCCTTCCGCATTCATGCCTTTAAATGGATGTCTACCATATATTGTAGTTGATTTGTTAACAAAATGAAATAATCCTCCATGCATTCGACTGATAATGACTTCTTTAATAAAAGCATTGCAAAGTGCCCCCAGTGAATAGATAGGCACGAGATGTAATCAACTACTTTGGAAACAACAAAAAAGCGATAACAGCTATATCCTTATTTTATGAAAATGAGGTATTTAAATGTCATTCTATTCTTAAAAGGATATAAGTTTCTTCATTTGCCAAAGTTTTCATTTTCAATTTTTATACTCTTTTGTTAACATTGGAAGTGTCTGTTAAACAATATGAATTACATAATGAGGGAGTATCATGAAAAAACTTATTACGCTATTGCTTATAATTGGGTTACTAACTGTAACAGCTTGTTCAAAGGATACGAAACAAAATGAACAAGGAACTTCTGAAACAAAAGCAGAGAAGGAAGAATCTACTGATAATTCCACATCTGAACCAGAAAAAGAAGATTCAGAAGCAACTGAGACAACAACTACAGAAGATGACAACAGCAATGCCGAAGGTGAATCAGAAAATAGTGATAGTGAACAAACGGACTATCTAACTAGCGAGCATCAATTTGTTGCTAGTGAACTAACAAATTCTTCAGAAAAACAAATAAGCGACAGATGGGGTAAACCAACCCGCTCTGAAAAGATTCAGTTCCGCTACTCAGGTACGACTGAATTCGTTCCCGCTATCGTAAACTACTATCAGAATGATAAGTATGCGGTTACGTTTGTGGAAGGAAAAGCAGCTCGTCTTGTTTATTCTGTAATAGACGAAGAAATTATGTTTAATGATGAAGAAATGACAAGAGCACTTGAACTTGCGGGTCTACCTGTAGACGTTGAAGAAACAACAGACACAGACACAGCTTATGTATACAACGACCTGGGTAATATATATGAAGTTACGATGTTTTCAAAAGGTGAATTCGTAGATTACTTATACATCATCTTAGATGAAGCATACAAATAGACTTCTTGTTGACAGCAACTCTCTTAAAATGAGGCGTTTATCTCCGTTTCTATGCTCATCCTACTTGCATAAAATAAGCTGAGGAGAGAAATCGGCTTCTCACATGCAAGAAGAGGAGTGAAATTATGTCGTCAAGAAAGTACTGTTCTGATAGCTTTACGCTTTACGTGGTACTATTCGTGCTGCTCATTATTGTCGGAGCCGTCTCGTTTAATGGAGACAGCTGCGTATATGCTTATCCATGTTCCTATGGATACGCAGCAAACGTACCAGTAAGTGGTTATTGGAACGTGTAAGAAAAACATAGACCGCCATTTTCTTCAAGAAGATGGCGGTCTTTTTTTATAGCTTTATAGCTTATCTCTCATACAATCTGCGATCGGTTCAACCTCAGAACCTACGACAACCTGTATATTTTGGTTATTAAGCTTGATCAGCCCTTTAGATCCTGCTCTCTTTAGACCTTCCTCATCAACTGCTGACAAATCTTTAATCTGAACTCGTAATCTAGTAATGCAGTTTTCAAGCAGCACGATATTGTCTTTTCCACCGAGTGCACTCAAGTACGCCGATGCTGCCGTTTCGTACCTTTCATTGGTTGTAGAAGTTGCTGCAGCTTCTGAAACTATAGATTCTTCATCTTCTCTGCCTGGTGTTTGCAAGTTCAGTTTTACAATCAGATAACGGAATATTCCATAGTATAAGACAAAATATACCGCCCCCATCGGGAGTAACAACCAACCATTCTGCGAGATCCCAATATTTAAGAAATAATCAATCGCACCAGCAGAAAACGTGAACCCGTGATGTATATCTAGTAATACTGCGACCGACATTGAAACAGCCGTTAATACAGCATGAATCACATACAATAAAGGAGATAGGAACATGAACGCAAATTCGATCGGTTCTGTGATACCAGTGACAAAGGAAGTGAGTGCTAAACTTCCTAACATCCCCGCAACTGCTTTCTTCCGATGTTTTTTTGCGGTATGAATCATGGCTAAACAAGCTGCTGGTAGTCCGAACATCATCACAGGGAAAAATCCAGCCATATAGAAGCCTGCCTTAGGATCTTCGGCAAAGAATCTCCATAAGTCACCCGTAACTACCTTCCCATTTTCACCTGTGAATTCACCAAATACAAACCATAAGAAGCTATTGAGCACATGATGAAGTCCAAGTGGAATTAATAAGCGGTTAAAGAAACCGAAAATACCTGCACCGATTGCTCCTGCACTTGTTATCCAAGTACCAACATTCTCTAACCCCATCTGAAGATATGGCCAGATAAATCCGAAGACTAGCGCTAAAAGTACCATCGTTCCAGCAGTTACGATTGGAACAAATCGTTTACCTCCAAAGAAAGAAAGCCATTCAGGGAGTTTCGTATTATAAAATTTATTATATAAAAGTCCAGCTATAACCCCTGCGAGAATACCTCCTAAGACGGACATATCAAATTTCCCGTCATAATTCAGGTTTACTTCGGCAAATGTTTTGGCTCCTTCTGTTAATACAAAGTAACCGATTGCTCCTGCAAGTCCAGCAGCTCCACTTCCATCTCTAGATAATCCAACTGCAACGCCTATCGCAAATAAAAGTGCTAGATGACCAAAAATCGCGTTTCCTGAAGCAACTAAGAATGGTATGTCTAGTAAATCGTCTTGACCAAAACGTAGCAAAAGTCCAGCTGCAGGAAGAACTGCAATCGGAAGCATGAGCGCCCGACCGATCCGCTGTAAGAAACCTAACATAGTACCTACCCCTCTCACTTTTGAGTGAAATTACGTATCGCTTCTTTTAACTTTCCATTATGCTCATCTAGTTGCAGTTTAGCTTCATGTGGTGCGACGCCTGTCACAAGCTGAAAAATTGCTGCCTTTGTGTTGCCGCCTTGTTCTTGCAAAGCCATTTCCGCTTCTTTTTCTGTTGCACCAGAAGCTTCGATAATAATATTTTTAGCTCGTTTTCTTAGTTTCTCATTCGTCGGTTGAACATCTACCATTAGATTGCTGTACACTTTACCCCATCTCACCATGCTGGCTGTACTTATCATGTTCAACACAAGTTTTTGAGCGGTACCAGCTTTCATTCGGGTAGAGCCTGTGACCACTTCTGGCCCCGTTATAACAGGAATGCTAATGTCCGCAAGCTTTTCCATCGGCGAATCCACAGAACAAACAAGAGCCGCTGTTAATGCTCCTTTTGTTTTGGCGTATTTCATAGCACCTAAGCAATATGGAGTTCTGCCAGAAGCCGCAATAGCTACAACAACATCTCTTTCCGTTACATTCAATGATTGAAGATCGGATTGACCTAACTCTGCATCATCTTCCGCACCTTCGATCGCATGTTGTAAGGCATACTCACCGCCTGCAATTACCCCTACGACTAACTTTGGATCTGTGCCGTATGTGGGAGGGCACTCTGATGCATCTAACACACCTAACCGTCCACTAGTTCCAGCACCTATATAAATCAATCGACCTTCATTTTCAAAAGCTGTTACTACTTTTTCAACGACAGAACTGATTTCTTTTAAAACAGGAGTAATACGACTGGCTACTCCGAGATCGGCTTCGTGTATTTTTTGGATCACTTCTAAAGTTGTAAGTTCATCAATTGTTAACGTGTCAGGGTTTCTTTTTTCTGTAGCCAATTTGGTTAAGTCCATCTTGATCTCCTTTAAATGGTTGATAGTTAACAAAACTTTATTTCACTTTTGAATTCAACAGCACAAATCTCTTGCCGCTTCCAACTTTCTTCATCAGTGACAAGCTCTCTTCTTTTATACGTCCCGCTACATTCGTTTTTGTATCAGCAGGAATATCTTTTAAACAAATCTGAAGTTCACCCGCATACCTGCCATATAACTCGTTTTCAACTGTTATCGTTCCTTCATTAAATACATCTAACTCATGAGCTTCTGATCGAAAATGAGAAGGCTGATGTCGTGACTCAACGGACCGGATCACATACTCTGCAGCATCCATTCTATTCGTATGAACCATGTTGTCGAATGTCTCGTATCCTTTGTATAAGTCGGCATAAAGAGGGACTGTACCTTCCATTAAAAACTTTAATTCTTGCAACGTTTTGTTCGTTAGGCTTAAATCTCCTACACAGATTTTATCCGTATTCATTTCTTGAAGTTCCAACGCAGCATTTGCAGGTGATACATGTCTGTGATTCTCAATTGTAGGAAGCCCTAAATGAAGAGGGCCGCGTAATTGTTCATCACCTTGAATAAATCCCATCGTCTTGATTCCATACCGATGAAACAGAGCATTTCTCTCATAAAGAGATTGCTTAGAGATACCTGTAAACGGTTTTGGATAAAAGTTGTGCCAAGCCTCTGTTTGATTCGGTTGAAGTCCCTCATCCATCAACTTCTTAAGCTCTTCTTCGTTAATGGTACTTGCGTTCAGGCTAACTTTCAGGTGGTGAGACAGCCAAGCGATCTGCTTGGCTGTAAACCCATAATCCACCCTGATACCCGAAATGCCCCAGTCTGTTAAAGAAGGTAGTTCATTAAAAGATAAACCCAACCGCTCTAGAGAAGCCGGTGAAACATCAGCCATTACTTCCATATGAAACTTTTGAGCCGTTTTCCCTAACCATTTAACTTGTTTAACGTAATCCACGTCCTTCTCTTCAGGAATATGAAGAGAAGTAAAGATATATTGAAAGCCACTTTTAGCTGCTTTCTCCATCCAGTTTTTATTAAACGTGTCTGATTCACTCAGGTAAATTGAAATCCCATAACACAAAATGTTCACTCCTGATTCGTTAGATGTCTTTTGCCATACTCTCTTTAAATCCAAACGTCCATGTGAATAAGAACCCGAAGAAATAAGCAATTACTAAACCTACTAGATAGAGAACCATTTCGTTTGCATTTACAAGGAACACGAGTGGAATGCCTGACACACCGATGGCAACAGTGGCTATCTTAAAGAACGCTTGAAACGCTCCACCAACTGCTGCTCCTAGACATGCTGTCAAGAACGGTCGCCCGAGCGGAAGGGTAACACCAAAGATTAATGGCTCACCTATTCCAAGCATACCTACAGGTAATCCACCTTTAATGACTTTACGAAGACGCTGGTTCTTTGTCTTAAAGTAGATCGCAAAGGCAGCACCAACTTGCCCTGCTCCACCCATTGCTAGAATCGGTAATAAAGGATCATCACCGATCGTGTTAATTAGCTCCATGTGCACTGGTGTTAACCCTTGATGCAATCCTGTTACGACCAATGGAAGGAATGTTCCTGCTAAGATAAGTCCAGAGAAAATACCGCCTACATCAAGAATATTTAATAGTCCTTTTGTGATAACATCTGAAAGAAAACCACCAACTGGCTGCAGGACATAAAGTGTTGCAAAGCCTGTAATCAGTAACGCTAAAGTTGGCGTAACAATAATATCAATAGCTGCTGGAACAAATTTACGAATTCTCTTTTCTAAAAAGACGATAAATATGGCAGCTAACATAACTCCTATTAAACCACCACGACCAACAACTAATGGATCACCAAAAAGTGTAATATTAGCTAGATTCGGATTGATGATTAAGATTCCGGCAGCTCCTCCAAGTGCAGGGGTGCCTCCAAATTCTTTTGCTGTGTTGATACCAACGAATACGGCCAAGTAAGCAAACAATCCTCCACCGATAACACCCATCATCTGCATGAATGATGTGTCTTTATCTGCGCCATAGTTAATTGCCGCATTCGTGATTCCCATAATTAAACCAGAAGCAACAATAGCAGGAATCAGCGGAATAAAGATACTAGCGATCTTGCGTAAAAACTGTTTGAAAGGTGTTGCATTCTTCTTGTTGATGGCATCCTTATTCATCCGGGCCAACTGTTCGAGGTCCATAGGATCCGTCTCATCAACAGATTGAATATTCATACCTGTTTCTTCGCTCATCGCAAGCGTGACGCGATTAACGATGCCAGGTCCAACAATGATCTGCAGTGTATCATCTTCAACGACACCCAGCACACCATCTACTTCTTTAAGACCTTTTAGATCTGCCTTTGAAGGATCGTGTAGATTAACCCGAATTCTCGTCATACAGTGCATCAACGATTGGATGTTTGAAGAACCTCCAAGTTTTTCGATGATACCATGAGCCATTTGCTGCTCTTTCCCCATGCTTCTTCCCCCTTTTAGTAAACGCTTTCATTTTTATATAAAACGCTTTTTATCAGCGTTTCATATCGATCATAAATTTGTAGCGATCGCCTCGATACACCGAATGAACGAGCTCAAGTGGCCTTCCTGTCGTTAAATAAGTCTGTCTCTTAATAAGAAGAACGGCTGCGCCTTTTGTAATCTCGAGTATCTCGCTTTCTGCTTCACGCGAAATGGACGCTTCTAAACTTTGTGTCGCATAATCTATTACAAAGCCTGCATTCTCAACTTCAGAATACAAAGAACCTTCTTTTATATGTGATTCGTTTAATTCAAGAAGATCAACGGGAACATAAGTAGTCTCAAACGCCATCGGAATGTCATTTGCAAGGCGAACACGTTTAATCTCATAAATTTCTTGACCCTCTTCTATCTCAAGCGCTTTTGCTAATCTGTTTTCAGCGGTCGTTTTTTGGAAAGATATGAGTCTAGATGCGGGTTTATAGCCCCGTGATTTCATGTCTTCTGTAAAGCTTGTAAGGCCTAGAAGCTTCTGCTCTATTTTCTTTGCAGAAACAAACGTACCTTTTCCTTTTCGGCGGGTTAAATAGCCATCATTCACAAGATTATTGATAGCCTGCCGGACTGTCATGCGGCTTACTTCATAGTTTAGAGAAAATTCTCTTTCAGAAGGTATCATGGTTTCAGCTTCCCATTCACCCTTATCAATCTTTTGTTTGATCGCTTCTTCGATCTGAAAGTAAAGTGGCATTGGTGATGTTTTATCAATCATAAAAATACTTAACTCTCCTCTTCTAAAAGACTCCTTGCACCTTTGTCGGCTAACACAGTAACGTTAGGATGATGATTAAGAACTGTCGCAGGTATATCGGAATTCATGATACCTTGAAATAGCGCTCTTACTGCCCTCGCTTTTTTTTCGCCAGCAGCAAGAAGCAGGATTTCTTTACTCTCTAGTATCGTGCCGATGCCCATCGTAATCGCTTTTCGCGGCTGTTTCTCATGTGTAAAATATTTAGCGTTCGCCCTTAATGTCGACTCTGTTAACTTCACTACATGCGTGCGCGAACTAAAATCTGTACCCGGTTCATTAAAACCGATATGTCCGTTCTCTCCGATACCGAGCACCTGAAGATCGATACCACCCAGTTGTTTGATCACTTCTTCATAGCGCTTGCATTCATTTTCAAGATCTACGGCGTTACCATCTGGGAGATGAGTTTGATTCTTATGGATTCCGATATGGTCGAAAAAGTTTTGTTGCATGTATTCATGGTAAGCTCTGGAACCGACATATTCGTCAAGGTTAACCGTGTACACTTGTGAATAGGACTGCTTATACTCTTTACTATATTTTGAAAGGTGTCGGTACATGCCTAAAGGTGTCTTCCCCGTAGCAAGACCAAGTACAATTTTTTCTGAACTTTTTATTTTCGAAAACACATATTCAGCTGCCATTCTACTAAGCTCTTCTTCATCGGAAACCTTGATCAATCTCAAACTCGTTCCCCCTTTCGATGATACACAAGCTCGCCTCGACAAAATGTCATAAGTACATCGCTGTCCTCCGTCAACACCGTAATATCGGCATCTTTACCAACCGAGAGACTTCCTTTCCGCTCAAAGATCCGCAGCTCTTTTGCAGCATTCTCACTCGTCATCTTCACAATATCCGACCAAGAGCACTGTGTATAATCCATCATATTTTTAACAGCAACATTCATCGGTAAGATACTTCCTGCTAGTGTTCCGTCAATTAATCTAGCTTCATTACCTGTTACAGTTACTTGCTGGCCACCAAGTGTGTAGGATCCTTCTCCTAAACCTTTGGCTCTCATTGAATCCGTAATTAAGACCGTGCGTTCTGCACCAGTAGAATGGTAGGCTAGTAGAATCATCTCAGGACTAGCATGAACGCCATCCGCGATCATCTCAACCATCAATTCTTGCTGTAAGAGAGCAGCACCAGCAACACCTGGATCTCTGTGATGTATTCCGCGCATGCCGTTAAATAAATGGGTAACATGAGAAATACCTGCTTCAATCCCACCTTTTACTTCTACAAAAGAACTGTCACTATGACCGATCGAAGCGATCACATCTTGTGAAGATAAGTACTTTGTAAGTTCAAGTCCACCATCCATTTCAGGTGCTAAAGTGACGAGTTTTATTTGATCCTCAGCACTTTCTTGAAATTTTGTAAATAAATGTACGTCAGGCTCCTGAATAAAAGACGTAGGCTGTGCACCTGCACGTTTTGGAGAAATAAAAGGTCCTTCTAAATGGATACCCAGCATTTCAGCGGCTGGACTTCGAGATTTTTTTATGAAGTTTGCAGCAACATTCAGTGCGTTATAAATAACAGATGTCTCTTCAGTCATCGTTGTTGCTAAAAAGGATGTCGTTCCTTCTGCTGGGAGATGTTTTGCAACAATCTCAAGTGCTTCTTCCGTACCGTCCATACAATCTGCTCCAGCAGCACCATGAATATGAATATCGATCATGCCAGGAATGATGATACAGTCCTGAGGCATGGTATACCTTATTACATCTTCATCTGGTGAAAAGGGGGTTGGAGTACCAACATAGTGAATCTTATCGTTCTTGATCCACACATATCCATTTTTAATGAGCTTTCCTTCTTCGTTAATCAAGTTCCCAACTAGTAAAATATCAAGTTTCATGTCCACTCCCCTTTATCACTTTATGCCTAGCCTATCATTCTTATGACTAGTTGTCTATACCAGTCAGAAAATTCAAACAAAAAAGCTAAGGCTAAAGAAAACGCCTTAGCTCTCAAATACGATTAATATAGTAAATATTTTTTTCGTAAATCTTTAAACTCTTCCAGTTCTTGATCATACCGAGAAACAATTTCATCTACAGTTCGCCCTGTCTCAATATATTCTCGAACCCATCCGTTTCCGGTTAATAGATCGAAGAAAGAGATCCCTCTACTATCTTCTGCCCTAAATTCAAAATCATTTGGGTAAAGATCATGAATGCTTTTCACAAGAGTGATTCCAGTAAGAACAGGCTGGAATAACTTTTCATCCTTAACATGAATCTCAACTCCGTGAGATAGCTTCCCTGCATGTTTTGATGAAGCAGGTGTAAACGAGGCTGCTCTAAATGTAACACCAGGCAGAGCTTCTTTATTTAATTTCTCAGCTAGTTGATCTCCATTAATAAATGGAGCACCGATCAATTCAAACGGCTTAGTCGTTCCACGACCTTCTGAAACGTTCGTGCCTTCGATCAGTGCACTTCCAGGATACACAAGTGCCGTATCTTTTGTAGGCATATTAGGTGAAGGCAACACCCATTCGAGTCCACTATCTTCATAGCTCCAAGATCTCTTCCACCCCTTCATCTCTACTACTTTTAAATCCGCATCAATATCAAACTCTTTGTTAAATAATTTAGCTAGTTCTCCTACAGTCATACCATGCCTAAGCGGAATGGGATAAAGGCCAACAAATGAAGAGTAGGCAGGATCTAATACAGGTCCTTCTACTTCTTTACCTCCTAATGGATTTGGACGATCGAGTACCACAAATGGAATATTGTTCTCTTTGGCTGCTTCCATCGCATAAGCCATCGTGTAAATATACGTATAGAAACGCGTGCCTACATCTTGTATATCGAACACTAAAACATCGATTCCTTCAAGCATCTCAGGAGTTGGCTTTTTCGTTGCTCCATATAAGCTGTAGACTGGAAGACCTGTTTTTGGATCAATGTAGAATTCAACATATTCTCCAGCTTGAGCACTTCCTCGAACTCCGTGTTCAGGTCCGTACAATGCTTTTAACTCTACATCTGGATGATTGTATAAAACATCAACGATACTGTTCAAGTTACGGTCTACTCCAGTCGGGTTCGTGATTAAACCGACCTTCTTACCCTTTAATACCCTCATATCATGATTCAACAATTGCTCTAGTCCTGTCTTAAACCTTTTCTTATGATCGAAACCTTTCTGGTTCGTAGCTTGAGCACCTGGCAATATAAAAGAAAACAACATCAATATCGTTAAAAAAATTCCCCATTTTCTCATTGTCTATTTCCCCCTATTAGTAGCTTTCGCCATGACCAAACGGATATAGAATCTGTTCTAAACCTTCTTCATAGATCGTAACAGGTAGCTTACCTGAAGGATCGTTCATTCCAAAAATAGTTTCTGCTGCTGCCCTAAAGCTAGCATCTCTGAAGCTGTATTGTGCAAGATAAGCTGAAACTTCAGGAAACGCCATAATATCATATGGATTTCTTATTCCTACAGCTGCTGTTTTACCAGGTGCTGTATCAATAACTTGATTCACCATCTGCATTTGTGGAGATGATGGTAGTCGACCAGATACGGTAGACGTATAAGTTCCGAGTACAACGAGATCCGCATCTTTTACTTTTTGCAGTTGTTCAGCATTTAAAGGTTTATCTGCTTTAATTAACTCTACTGAAGAGTGGTGAACAGCTAACGCTTGTTGAAGGTTTTCAATATAGGTATTGCCAATAACAACTACAGAATTGACTTCGTTTTTGTTAACAGGTAAAAGGTTTTCGTCCTTTACAAGTGTTATTGATTTTCTTGCTACCTCATTCTCTAAAGCCTTATGCTCTTGGTTGCCAACAACTTCTTCTGCGTGTCCAATTTTCTCTTCTATTGGTGTTTCGCTTACTTGTTTGTAAATCCCGCGATTCGCTTTTAAAGTCAATAGGCGTTCAACCGATTGATTCAACCTTTTTTCTGTAATTTCACCATTATCTACTGCTTCATAAAGTCCATTTGCAACTTCTTCTAACCCCACTGGCATTAGTACGATGTCTGTTCCAGCATTTACTGCACGAATAGCAGTATCAACTGGACCAAAATGATCTACTATGGCTTTCATATTGAGTGCATCTGTAGAAATAACGCCTTTAAAGCCCATTTCTTTTCGCACCAAATTCGTTAATACTTCATAGGACAATGTAGCTGGAAGATTGATTTCTGTTCCATCTTTTTTAGAAATAACAGTTGTTGGATCAATCTTAGGAAATGTAACATGAGCTGTTAATATGGCATCTATATTGTTATTGATCGCTTGCTGAAAAGGATATAGCTCAACTTCTAGGAGTCTTTCCTTTTCATGAGGAACAGAAGGCAGACCTAAATGAGAATCTACTGCTGTGTCTCCATGACCAGGGAAATGTTTAGCCGTAGCAGCCATTCCTGAATCTTGCAATCCTTTAATATATGCAGTTCCTAAGTCAGCAACAAGTTGTGGATCTTCGCCGAATGAACGAACACCGATAACAGGATTATCAGGATTATTATTTACATCTAAAGCTGGCGCTAGATTCATGTTGATTCCTAGCGAATGAAGCTCTGATCCAATGGCATGTCCGACAGATTCCGCCATCTCCGTTGATCTTGTGGCACCAAGCGCCATATTTCCTGGGAAATCGGTACCGCTCTGCAAACGTGTCACAATTCCACCTTCTTGGTCGATTGAAACCAATAAACCATAATCTTCATTTGCTTTTTTATATTCATCCACTAATCTAACTGTCTGCTCTGTTGTTACTACATTTTCCCTAAATAGAATAACGCCACCGAGGTGATATTTTTTTACAAGTTCTCTAATCTCATCGTTCATTTCCGTTACAGGTTGCCCTTTCCAATTCCGGAAATCTGGCATTAACATCTGGCCAACCTTTTCTTTTACTGTCATAGACTTTATCGCTTTTTTGATCACGTCATATTTTTGGTTTTTTTGTTTTATAAATTCTGCCTTCCCGTTTTTAACGTGTATTCCGATTTTGTCGAACGACTTACCATCTGTAACTATGATGATTGTTGCACCATTCTTACCATTTAAGTTTACAAGGCCCTCACTGTTTACAGATGCAACTCTTTTATTAAGGGATTTCCATATTAAATGATTTGTCGCTTCGACATATGTTCCATCTTTACTTGTTATCAATGCTGCTAAATCTACTGTATCGCCGTTAATATGCTTACTTAGTTGCGGCATATTTTGAGCGATCATTAATCCTTCATTTCTTTTATGTTTGGCTGAAACACCTTCAGCCTTCCCAATTCCAGCAAACATAGGAACGATCAATAGGGCAATCAAAAGAACATACCGAATGTTTATTGATGTTTTCACATTACTAACCTCCTTAAAATTTGGTAGCGCTTTCTTTCTTTGTCACTTTTCGGTAGAAAAAAAGCGGTTCCTGTCGTAAGAGTACAAAACAGAACTTAAGTCCTTTAAACTACTAGGACTAGTTGTCTATACCAGTATTAATAAAAATACTTTTAAGGTAAAAAAGACTTATATCTTTTTGAGAAAATGTCATTTAGAGGAGAGTTAGGTATGACTAAAATTTTTGATGAATCATAACTGTTATATATTTTATTTATTATTTGATGTTAAGAACGAGGGTATGCAGATTTATCCAAAAAGGACTTGCTCCACTTTCAGAATAATTATATACTTTTCTATGTCAGTATTATTCGGGGGCTTAGCTCAGCTGGGAGAGCGTTTGGCTGGCAGCCAAAAGGTCAGCGGTTCGAACCCGCTAGTCTCCACCAATTGTGTTTATTGAGTTTTTCTTATAGATTTGACAAATTTGAATACAGTTTAAAATTATTAAGTCACGATTTTGTCACATGCATAAAAAATTATCAGTTTTTGTCACTAGTTACATTAGTAATTCAAGTTCATAAAAAATAAAGAAATCTGTACCATTTTGGTACAGATTTTTATTTATTATTTTCGTAGAATACTGCTGTTATTTCATCAGCAGCTAGTTGCTGCATAGAACTACCTACATGTGAATAAGTGTCTAATGTTAAACTTACTCTGCTATGCCCTAGCCTTTCAGAAACAATTCGCGGGTGTACATTTTGTTCTAATAATAATGTTGCATGGGTGTGTCTAAGAGCATGAAAAGAAATTTGTTTTAATCCTAACTTTAATGCCTTCCGTTTTAATTTTTTATAAACGCTGTCTGGATGATACGGTATTCCAAATTCATTACAAATGACCAAGTCATTATCGATATAAGATTTACCAACCATCTTTTTCTGTATGTTTATTGTTCGTAACCTTATCTTTAATAAATCCATTACTTCAGCCGGCAGAATTACAGTTCGTTTTGAATCATTTGTTTTTGTTCTAGGTTGTAGTGTTTTTTTATTATCAAGGATATTTTGAATTCTAATTTCATTCTTTTCAAAAACTACATTGTTCCACTTTAATCCTAATACTTCACCTCTTCTCAAACCACTTGACAGAGCAATAATTTGTGAAAGGGCAATAGAATCTCCATTCTCAATAAACGAATTTACACAGTACCCATAGAAAACCTTAGCTTCGGCTACATTCCAAGGGGATATTACTTTACTTACAGGACTAGGTGCTTCTACGTCCTCTATAGGATTATATAAGATATGTTTTTTCTTAACTGCTTTATTCAAGACTACTTTAAAAATCTTTTAAATAGCTGACTGTGTTTTATTAGATAATCTCTTTTCATAAATTATCTCTTTTTTAAGTTTTCTTTCTTTTGGAATAACTTCATCAAATTTTCTAAACATCTTTTGAATATGTTGTTCCTTTAAATCGACCATTGAAAGGTGACCTACCTCAGGAATAATGTGCTTTTCAATAAGACTTTTATAAACTGTAAAAGTGGTGTTTTTCAAATTTCTTTTATTTAATAGCCAGTCATTGAAGTAATCCTTAACAGTCAGCTTGGAAGGTTCATGATACGTTCCACTGTGTTTAGCTGCTATTATTTCTGCTAAAGCCTTTTCCGCATCACTTTTCTTCTTGAATCCAGAAACCCTTTTTTGTTTTCTCTTCCCTTTAGTTCCAACATCAACAACAAAGCCGTATAACCCGTTAACTTTTTTAATTACCGGCATCTTAAAACTCCTTTATTCCCATCTTTTCCATCTAACCAACGCTGAAGAACATCTTTATAAATTAGAATTCTTCTTCCCACCTTGACGGTATGAAATTCCCCTGAATGAACTAGTTCATAAGCTGAACTTCTACCTATCCTAAGTATAGAAATAATGTCTTCTACGTTTAAAACATCTGGATATTCAATTAAACGGTCCATTTTATTTCTCCTTCCTTTTTTTAAAGTTTTATCATGTATTTTTTATTTGTGTAAAAACTTTTAAATTTTACCTTGCAGCCACAAAATAAGTCCCTTTTTGGAATAAAGATTCGTACACGGAACCATGAACTTTTTAAACTCCTCTGATTTAACAAGTGAATAGGTTTGGTGAGTTCCAATTCTTAAAATCTGTTTTATGTCCTTTACTGCCAAAACTTCAGGATAAGCATTTAATTTATTCATCTCAAACCCTCCATGATATTTGTAAAATTAAAATATCAAAAGAAAAAACTAAAAACTTAAAAAACGCCAAAAACTTTTATGAAACTAGAAAAAAATTTAAAATTTAAAAGTTTTTCTAGTTTTTTATTTATTTTTGCGTTAAAGATGATAGTTTAAAGGTTTATAGACACATGAATTTATAGTTAAAGAACTAAAAGGAAATTAAAGCTTAGAAAGTTGTAATTTATTAAAGGTTGGGGTTGAGACATTTTAGGGAGAGGGAGAAATCACCCTCTGAAAAGAGGGTAGAAATCCAATAGACATTAAAAAGGTT
>NZ_JACZDX010000011.1:0-60974 GCF_015903925.1 Fictibacillus sp. 23RED33
AGTGTGTCGCTCGTTTTGGCGACTTTTATATGATACCACCGTTGGCTAGTTGATGTCAACTGCTTTTTTTAGTGATTCTTAATTTGTTTGTTTCGTTTGTTTCAGCCGCTGTAAAAGCGACAAGAAGTAATATACCACCTTCTTGATAATATGGTCAATAGTTTTTTCGAAAAAAGTTAATTTCTTTGTTTCCGCCTTAAATATCTTCTGCAATCAGAAGGCTTAGCGAATCTGCAGAACAAACGATAAATGATCTGATACCGCTCTTCTAATACAGTTTTTACGATAGCGTCAATCTTATTGTCTTCAAGATCGACCCTTAGTTCTTCCATTTCCTTTTTTAACACATATTCAAACTCAGAAAGCTCTTGATGATTTAACAGCATCCCTACCAAAGACAATAGACGACACCCCTCTTATTTTTTCTTTTACCATTATGGCCATGAAAAGTCAGAGTTAATATTTTATAGGAATGTCTAAATTTTCGGTATATCTTGTCCCTTTCATCATAGATATTTTGTAAGGAAGATGGACAGGGGGTAGATGGTTTTATGAAATTTTTCTTTGTTATTAACGGCAAGAAAATGAAACAATACATGGTTGTTGTGTTTGCAGCTTTCTTTGCTGCCTCACTTGCATTTGTAGGACAGCAGCAACTATCTGTGTTTTCATCTAAAGATGGACCTCGTGCGATTTATAAGGGAGAAGACCAAGGAAACAAAGTATCTCTCACGTTTGATATCAGCTGGGGCGACAAACGGGTCACACCGATCTTAGACGTTTTAAAGGAAAAGGGCGTAAAAAACTGTACCTTTTTCCTATCAGCCGCTTGGGCTGAACGTCATCCTGAAATCGTCGAACGTATTGTAAAAGATGGTCATGAAGTAGCTAGTCTCGGTTATCAATACAAAAGCTATACAGATTGGGAAGATAAACAGATCAAGCGGGATATCCTTTTAGCTCAGGAGAAAATTAAAAAAGTATCCGGGAAAATGACTTCTCTTATACGACCGCCAAATGGGAATTTTGATGAGCGTGTCTTAAACATCTCAGAAGATCTCAACCACACGGTAGTTCATTGGAGCATCGACACGAAAGATTGGAAAAACCCTGGAGTAGATCGTATTGTTACAACTGCCACTGATGAGACGAAAGCAGGAGACATCATCTTGCTTCATGCATCCGATTCCGTTAAACAAACACATAAAGCACTTCCAACTATTATTGATAAACTCCGCGACGATGGCTTTAAATTTGTGAGTGTAAGTGAGATGATCGCGAATACCGAGGCCAACAGTAAAGAAGTTAACTGATGAATGAAAAAACGCCCCTGCCTTATAAGGCAGTGGGCTTTGTTTGTTTAGATGATTTAGATTGATTTGACTGCAACAGTCGATGCAGCATTAAAATTTGATACGTGTTACAAAGCATGATCGGAACAAAGCCCATCCATAGTGAAAGGGTATTGTTTTCTTTTAACACCGGCACCCATTCTAAGATGGTTACGACTGTAATAAAGAAAAGCGTTGGGATGAACGCTACACTCGATGTTTGTTTTACTTTTACATATGCAATGACCAATCCGTAAGCTAAAATCGCAAGCGGAATAAGAATGTAGTTAACGAGGCTGTCGCCTTCCTTGTGAAAAGATGTATATCGTAAATAGAACAGATCGAAAAGTACGACCGCTATCAATACAAGTTGTACTCCGTTCCAAAGGCGATGACTTTTAAAAATACCAAGGCCAAAGCGATGAACCGTTAAATATGCAAAAAAGCCCATCTGACTAAATACACTGAACAACGCGCCAAAACCGATCAGTCCAAAAATATATAGAAGTACTTCTAAAGCGCTGCTGTCCTCTGGAAACTTTAATATAAGACCAACTGTGATTGCACTGACAATCCCAATTAATAATGTGGTAAAGAATAAAAAGATCCAACTTCTAATTTTCACGCGTGTTTTCCCCCTCTAACATGCTCCGTAACGATTGTACCAATGTCTATTTTAAATTGCCAGTTTTCCTTTAAATAACCAGTATAAATACGTGCTAAAAATCAATCCTATAAGTATCGAGCTCAACTTGAAAGGAGGAGGAATTCAAATGAAAAAAATATACATTTTCCTCTTTTGTATCTCTTTTGCTGTTCTTTCGGGCTGTGCTCAAGAAGCCCAAGGCAGTTCACAGGTCGATTACGAAGCAACGAAAAAGATGCTTGTCGATCTATTGAAGACAGATGAAGGAAAAAAAGCCATTAAAGAAGTTCTATCAGATAAAGAAATTCAACAAGATATACTCATTGATCAAGAAGTCATCAAACAGACGATTGAAAAGCAGCTTCTTTCTGAAAAGGGCCAAAAGTTTTGGCAGACCCTTTTTAAAGATCCGAAGTTCTCAGTAGCTTTTGCGAAAAGCATGCGAAAAGAACATGAGAAATTGATGAAGGATTTAATTAAAGATCCTCAGTATCAAGCAGAAGTGATGAAGATCATGCAGAACCCGCAAATGGCAGAAAAATTATTATCGCTCGTTGATACACAGCCAGTTAGAAAAGAAATGAAAAAAGTGATGCTTGAGACGTTCGAGAGTCCAATCGTACAAGCTCAAATTCAAGAGATGTTAAAGAAAGTGGCTCATGAAGAAATTGATCAGTCCATCTCGAAAAAAGGAAAAGAAGCTTCATCATCTGGCGGCGGACAAGAGCAACAAGAAGAGTCCACAAGCCCGCAATAAAAGCCTCCCGACAAACGGAAGGCTTTTTCTTTAATTTGTTTTATCAATAATTTTCTTTGCCATCTGAATGTAGTGTTCACCGATTGGATGTGTTTGGTCATATACACTTGGCGCAAAATCATCTTCTTTTATTTCAGGCTGACCAAGCGGTATTTGTCCTAACAACGGTACATTTAACTCTTCTGCTAAACGCTTTCCGCCGTCTTTACCAAATACATATTCCTTTTCACCTGTTGATCCGCTTTGGAAGTAAGACATGTTCTCAACGATACCAAGCACTTCATGGTTTGTCTTGATCGCCATCGTTCCCGCTCGAGCTGCTACGAATGCTGCTGTAGCATGAGGTGTTGTTACGATTACTTCTTTACACTTCGGAAGCATCTTATGAACATCCAGCGCCACATCACCTGTACCTGGCGGCAAGTCTAGAAGAACATAGTCTAGATCTCCCCATTCTACTTCGCTGAAGAAATTCATAAGCATCTTCCCAAGCATCGGTCCACGCCAAATTACAGGTGCATTATCCTCCACGAAAAATGCCATAGAGATTACTTTTACATCAAAACGCTCAACCGGAAAGATGCGGTCGCCCTTTACTTTCGGACGTTCTGTAATTCCCATCATATCTGGAACACTGAATCCGTAAATATCAGCATCGATCAAGCCGACCTTTTTCCCAAGTCTCGCAAGAGCAACAGCTAAGTTGACCGAAACCGTTGATTTCCCTACGCCGCCTTTACCACTAGCAATCGCGATAAATTGAGTCTTGCTGTTTTCGGAAAGAAGAGTAGTTGGTGCACTCTGATTCGCTGCTTCACTTGGGTTTACAGCCGTAATATCGTCTCTTTTTTCGAAACGAAGTCCTACAGATTCCGCTCCAGCATTTTTCAAAACTTGAACGATCTGCTGCTGCAGCTGCATTTGTTCGGGCGTTCCTGTATGTGCTAAGCCAATTTTCAGCCCCACATATCCTTCTTTTATCTTCAACTCACGGATACTCCCTGAGTCGACCATGCTTTTATGTAAATAAGGGTCTTGAATAGGACCTAACAGCTCGATGACTTTTTCTTCTGTAAGCACATAGACACATCCTTTACCTGTAAAATTCCTTTTCAGTATATCACAACCCCCACCGACAATCATGTAAGCGGTTTTTTAGATGTGTGAATTTCACTGAAGCGAGGAAGCTCACTAAAGGAGGTATGAGCACTTACTGTCGTCTTTTATGAAAATACTGTCCACTTATTGAAACTTACTGTCCACTTTTACATATTTACTGTCCACTTCGGTATATTTACTGTCCACTCCAAATTACTCGCCCAAATAGCGAGCACATGAAATAGAGAAACACCCCCTCTAATCAAGAGGAGATGTTGGTGGTGTTTCATTTGTATAAAATCGCAGCATACCTTGGTAGATCGATGCCGCTATACTTTTTTGGTACGATTCTGTTTTTAACAGCTCTCGTTCTGATGGATTGGATAAGAAACCGACTTCGACTAGCGCTCCTGGCACTTCTGCAGTCCGCAGCAAGTATAAACCTTCTATGGATTTTGCAAACCGATCCGTATTATTTAGATTTCTTTTGATTTCGTCTTGTATAAATTTAGATACGGCTTCTCCGTCTTCTTTGCCGGGATGATAAAAGACTTGTGCGCCTCTCCACCTGGATGAGGGCAAAGAATTTAAGTGAATCGAAATAAATAAGTCCGCATGATTTTCGTTAATAATTTTTTTTCGCTCTTTTAAATCTTCCCATTTGCGATGTCGCAATTTTTTTGTACCTTCGTCCGCGAGGTCAGTGTCTGTTTCACGTGTCATGATGACTAGCGCTCCCGCTTCTTGTAAATAATCTCGAAGTAACATGGAAATGTTTAATGCGATCTCTTTTTCAAGAACTTCTCCATCACCAACAGCACCACCGTCAGCACCGCCATGGCCTGGGTCGATTACGATAATCTTTCCAGAGAGCGGCATGTTCCACGAGCGCCACGAATCATCATCTAAAAAATGATAGGTGAAAATAAAGATAAGGACAGCGCATCCAAGTGCAAATGCGGCTCCCTTCACCCACTTCTTCATGTTTTGTCCCCCTATACAAGCCATATATCACTATGTATATGGGACAAGAAGAAATTTATAACTGTTTAGCGATTATTGCAACTTCATCCGGTAGCGTTTTTCACCGTTTTTGTAGCCTTCCATCCACCAAATATGAACGAATGCCTCACAGCAAAGATGAAGAGATTCCATCATCATCTCTGTTCCCCAGCACCAGAACTGCCAATATTCAAAAAGGCCGTCTGCGATTGCCTGTTGTTTTGCATATGCTCTTTCCTTAATCTTTTCTAATGTTTCTCCATGATACGCAAATCGGCTGTAGCCTGCACCTAAGAGATAAGAATCGATCGCCATATCGATGCACGCATCTTCAATGTCATTTTGATAAAGAAGCGAGTATTGAAAAAATGGTTGAAACAAACGCTGAAATTCTTTTTTTATGTTAGCAAGGGATAAGTCCCGAAGTACTTTCCGCTCGAACGTTTCTTTTTTGAAGCGCTGCTTTTCTTTAAAGTTGTTTAATACGATTGCCATTAATACCTCCCCTTTCATCATGTTGTGTTTTCCATATCTATATTTTCTCCAGAGATAGCTTCACGACACTTCATAAAAGATGGGAATAACTCTTTATGGCATTATGGAGGGGAAAAAGGCAGGGCACGATAAGATCTGCGTTAGCGTTAGACTTAATTTTTTCGTTTTTGACTTAATTATTTTAAATTAGACTTAATTATTTGGGTTAAGACTTAATTTTCACGATCAAAGGCTTAATGGTTCGGAATTAGACTCAATCTTCTCGAACTAGACGCAATTCACAAATAAAAAAACCCCGCTCTCTAAAAAAGAGAACAGGGTTTTGAAAAACGTAATAGGAAATTAACGTTTTGAGAACTGAGGTGCACGACGAGCGCCTTTAAGTCCGTACTTCTTACGCTCTTTCATACGAGCGTCACGAGTAAGGAATCCAGCTGCTTTAAGAGAACCGCGGTACTCAGGATCTGCTTCAAGAAGCGCACGAGAGATACCGTGACGGATAGCTCCTGCTTGTCCAGTGTATCCACCGCCATGAACAGTAACTAATACGTCATACTTGTCAGTTGTTTCAGTTGTGTTAAGTGGTTGCTTAACGATAAGCTTTAATGTTTCTAATCCGAAAAATTCGTCAATGTCACGTCCGTTGATTACGATACGGCCTTCACCAGGAACTAATCGTACACGCGCTACGGAGTGCTTACGACGTCCAGTGCCATAATATTGTACTTGTGCCACGTAAATACCCTCCTTTTTATCCGCGTAACTCGTAGTTTTCAGGTTTTTGTGCTTGGTTGTTGTGCTCAGCTCCAGCGTAAACGTGAAGCTTTTTGAACATTTGGCGACCAAGGCTGTTCTTTGGAAGCATACCTTTGATTGCTAGCTCAAGCATTTGAACTGGACGAGTTGTACGCATTTCTAATGCAGTTCTCGTACGCAGTCCACCTGGGTGACCAGTGTGGCGGTAGTAAATTTTGTCTGTTAATTTCTTACCTGTTAATTCAATCTTCTCAGCGTTGATGATGATTACGTGATCACCAGTGTCAACGTGTGGTGTATAAATAGGCTTATGCTTACCGCGAAGGATAGATGCAACTTCACTGGATAGACGTCCAAGTGTTTTGCCTTCAGCGTCGATCACAAACCATTTACGTTCTACTTCAGAAGCTTTCGCCATGAAAGTCGTACGCATGTGTTTTCCCTCCTGTATCTTCAATCAAATTTCATTATATTCATGTGAACATTTCCCGAGATATCTACACGGGGCATGTGGACGATATCTGTAGAAATACCAAATAATATCTTATAATATATAAACAACGATGTCAAGCGTATCCTAAATATTATTCCGTTTTATCTTCATATTCTACATGAAAGAGATAGAGTCCGTTTGCCGGAGCTGTTTTTCCAGCGAGCGCACGGTCTTTGCTTTTAATAATCGCTGAGATCTCCTCAGTTTTTCGCTTTCCTTGACCAACTTCTAAAAGTGTACCAACAAGTATGCGAACCATGTTATATAAAAAACCACTGCCTCTTACCTTCAGTGTTAGGACATTGCCTTCTTCCTCAACATCTAAAGCAAAGATCGTACGAATTTTGTCTTCCACTTCCGACTTTGCTGATGAAAATGAGGTAAAGTCATGTGTACCTAAAAATAACGATGCAGCTTGCTTCATATCCTCTACGTTTAAGGAGTAAGGGAAATGAAACATATGATTTCTTTGAAAAACATCTGGTTGCTTACTTCTTAAAATTTTATAGTGATACTCTTTACCTGTTGCAGAGAAACGAGAATGAAAAGAATCACTGACCATCTCTACTTCTTTTATTAGAATATCATTCGGAAGCATCGCATTCAATGCCTTCCCCCAAGCTTCAGAATGAATCTCCATGGGTGTATCAAAATGAAACACTTGACCGATGGCATGAACACCCGCATCTGTGCGTCCTGAGGCATAGATTCCTACAGGTTCCCCTTTGTGCATCTTTTGCAGGACGGCCTGAATCGTTCCTTGCACCGTTCTGCCGCTAGGCTGTATTTGGTATCCGGCAAACCCAGTACCATCATAGGCTACGGTTACTTTCATACGAGCCATGTTCAATCTCCTTTTAATTGCGTAATAAGAATAGCGCAAGAGTCAGCAATGTTAGTAAAAGCAAAGCAAACGTATCACGCTGATGCCACTCTAGCGCACGAAGTCGCGTTCTGCCTTCACCACCACGATAACCTCTCGCCTCCATCGCAAGAGCGAGTTCTTCAGCCCGCTTAAACGAAGAGACGAATAACGGAACTAACAGCGGTACAAAAGCCTTTGCTCGTTCTTTGATCGGTCCGCTCGTGAAATCAGCACCACGTGCCATCTGCGCTTTCATGATTTTTTCCGTCTCTTGTAAGAGTGTTGGAATAAACCTGAGTGAGATCGACATCATCAATGCGAACTCATGAACAGGAAGTTTCCACTTTTTTAAAGGTCCTAACAAGTGTTCCAAACCATCTGTAATATCGATCGGTGTTGTTGTTAAAGTCAAAAGTGACGTCATCATAACAAGTAATAAAAGCCTTAGGGCAATGAAGATCCCTTGAATCACTCCGCCTTCGTAAATTTCAAGAAAGCCCGCTTTATAAAGCAAATCGCCTTCTTTTGTTAAGAAAATATGCAAAAGCATCGTAAACACGACAAGTAAAAGAATCGGCTTTAATCCTTTATATAAATAACGAAGTGGAACTTTTGACAAACTGATCGTTACAAACGTAAAAGCGATTAGTAGTCCATAAGTCAGCCAGTTGTTCGCCAAAAAGACGATAAACAAATAAAAGAAGGCAGCAATGAGCTTCGAGCGGGAATCCATTCGATGAAGGGGAGAGGAAGCTGGGTAATACTGCCCGATAATAACATTCTGCAGCATATTAATTCCCCCTCTTCTTCAGACTCTGACTAACTTGTTTAGCCAGCTCGTCCACTGTAAACTTCGATAATGTCAGATTCAAACCAGACTTCTCATTCCATTTTTGTAAAAATTGAACGGTCTCTGGCACATCTAATCCGGCTTTCTGGAGAGCTTCTCGCTCGCTAAAGATGTCAGTCGGCTTACCATGTAGATACAGTTCACCTTTATGCATCACAGCGATCTCATCCGCGTATCTCGAAGCGTCTTCCATACTGTGAGTAACAAGTATCGTAGTGAGGTTATTTCTCTCATGCAGAGAATAGAACAGCTCCATAATCTCAACACGCCCAGCTGGATCAAGTCCTGCTGTAGGCTCGTCCAAGATAAGCACTTCGGGATTCATGGCAAGAACACCTGCAATCGCCACACGACGCATCTGGCCACCGCTCAAGTCAAAAGGAGATTTACTTAGAACACTCTCTGGAAGTCCTACCATCTCAATTACTTTAGTAGCAGTTAGCTTCGCGCTTTCTTCAGACACACCAAAATTCCGTGGACCAAACATGATATCTTTTTCAACCGTTTCTTCAAAAAGCTGATGCTCAGGATACTGAAAAACAATACCTGCTTTTTTTCGAAGTGATTTTAAATCTTGTTTCTTACCGCCAGCCTTAAGTTCAGTACTGCCCATCTTTATTGAGCCTGCTGAAGGCTTTAATAGCCCGTTAAGATGTTGAATAAGTGTAGACTTTCCAGAGCCAGTGTGCCCGATCAAAGCAAGGAAAGTACCATCCGCGATGTCGAGGTTAATATCGTGCAGAGCACGCCTCTCGAACGGAGTTCCCTCCATGTATCTATGCTCTAGACGGTTTATGCTAATTTCCATAATGCATTCACCAGCTCTTCCTGCGTTAAATAGCTTTTATCAAGCTCCACACCTTGTTGGCGAAGAGCCTCACTTAACTTTAGTGAAAACGGTAAATCCAGACCGGCCGATTTCAAAAGTTCACGCTGCTGAAAAATGTCTTCAGGTACGCCTTCAGCTGCCTTCTCTCCCATTTTCATGACGACAACTCTGTCTGCACTTAGCGCTTCCTCTAAATCATGAGTGATAGAAATGACAGTGATGCCCTCTTTTTCATTCAGTTCGCGCACAGTCTCGATCACTTCAATTCGACCGATCGGATCGAGCATCGATGTCGCTTCATCCAAAACGATAACAGAAGGTTTCTGTGCCAATATACCGGCTATTGCCACTCGTTGCTTCTGCCCACCGGATAATTGATGAGGTTCCTGGTTTAAGAAAGCTTCCATTCCCACTCTCTCTATACTTTCATTGATACGCTTTACCATCTCGTCTCGCGGAACACCGAAATTCTCCAGGCCAAACGCGATGTCATCTTGTACGCTCGTTCCTACAAACTGGTTATCTGGATTTTGAAACACCATCCCGACAAGTCTTCTTATTTCCCAGATGTCGTCTGGAAGGCCTGTCGTGTACTGTGAGACATATACAGCCCCCTCATTAGGCAACAACAGCCCGTTGAGCATTTTTGCCAACGTGGACTTCCCAGAGCCGTTATGGCCCACGATCGATAGCCATTCCCCTTTGTGTACATCTAACGTTACACCTTTAAGCGTAGGTGTCTCTTCTCCCGGATAATAAAAGGTCACATCTTTAACGGTAATGATGTTTTCCATGTGACATCCTCCTCTTAACTGCTGCTCATTCTAAGCTGCTCTCTGCTCAATTACTTTTAACAATAATGGGCTTGAACTTTCAATAACTTTTTTTAATGGTTTTGCTTTAGAACTTTGTTGTCCCTTCATTGAAAAGTTGATTGGAGCGCAAGGTGCGAGACTCCTGCGGGACAAGCGGTCAGGTGAGACCCTTAACGGCGCAAAGCGGCAAGGGGCTCACCGCCTGCCCCGCGGAAAGCGAGCACCTGGAGCGCAAATCAACTCTCGCAATTACTACTTGGCTTTTCAATAAAAATAAAAAAGGGCAAGATTGTCATTGAAGACTTGATCCCGCCCTTTCATACGTTTTATTAAACTAATTCAATGATAACCATTGGTGCACCATCACCACGGCGAGGGCCGATTTTTGCGATGCGAGTGTAACCACCGTTACGCTCTGCATAGCGAGGTGCAAGATCACTGAAAAGCTTTTGTAGAGATCTTTGTCCAGACTCAGCGTCTGCTACTTCGTTACGAAGGAACGATGCAGCTTGACGGCGAGCATGAAGGTCTCCACGCTTACCAAGCGTAATCATTTTCTCAGCAAATTTACGAACTTCTTTTGCACGTGCTTCTGTAGTTTCAATACGCTCGTTGATGATTAAATCAGTAGCTAAATCACGAAGCATTGCTTTACGAACCGCAGATACACGACCTAACTTTTGGTATCCCATGCTTGTATTCCCTCCTCTGCGCGTTTCTCTCTCGTCTTGAAAAAGCGCGTATTACGAATTAATCGTCAGCGCGTAATGAAAGACCTAGCTCTTCAAGTTTCTCTTGAACTTCTTCAAGAGATTTCTTTCCAAGGTTGCGTACTTTCATCATGTCTTCTTCAGACTTATTCGCAAGTTCTTGAACTGTATTAATGCCAGCACGCTTTAGGCAGTTATAAGAACGAACAGAAAGATCAAGTTCTTCGATCGTCATCTCAAGTACTTTTTCTTTTTGGTCTTCTTCTTTTTCTACCATAATCTCAGCGTTCTGAGCTTGATCTGTTAAGCCAACAAAAATGTTTAAATGTTCGCTAATGATCTTCGCACCAAGAGAAACTGCTTCCTCTGGACGAATGCTCCCATCTGTCCATACATCAAGCGTTAGCTTATCATAGTTTGTTACTTGTCCTACACGAGTGTTTTCCACTTGATAGTTCACACGCGAAATTGGCGTGTAAATTGAATCAACAGGAATTACCCCGATCGGCAGGTCTTCGCGTTTATTGCCTTCTGCCTGTACATAACCACGACCACGTTTCGCATGAAGCTTCATTTGGAAATGAGCTCCTTTTGCTAGTGTTGCGATATGAAGATCCGGATTAAGGACTTCAACATCGCTGTCATGAGTAATGTCGCCAGCTGTTACAACACCGTCACCTTGTACATCGATTTCAAGTGTCTTCTCTTCATCAGAGTAAATCTTCATTGCAAGTTTCTTTAAGTTTAAGATGATGGTTGTAACATCTTCAACTACACCTTCAACTGTAGAGAACTCATGCAATACGCCATTGATCTGAATAGATGTAACTGCTGCACCAGGTAGTGAGGACAACAAGATACGACGCAAGGAGTTGCCTAGTGTAGTCCCGTATCCACGTTCAAGTGGTTCAACAACAAACTTTCCGTATGTGGCATCGTCGCTGATTTCAACCGTCTCAATTCTTGGCTTTTCGATTTCGATCATTCAACTGAACCCTCCTTCAAACGTCGAATCTCGGCTGGAGGTTTCCAGCCGAAATTCCCCATAGGCATTCCGACTTATCATTTACCAAAACTTTCACTATAACCATTATAGACAAGTTATAGAAATATATACCGTGTATATTGTTACACGCGACGGCGTTTTGGCGGGCGGCAACCGTTGTGAGGTACAGGAGTAACGTCACGAATAGCTGTTACTTCTAAGCCTACCGCTTGAAGGGCACGGATTGCTGCTTCACGTCCAGCACCAGGTCCTTTAACGGATACTTCCAACGTTTTCATACCATGTTCCATTGCAGTTTTACCAGCTGTTTCAGCTGCCATTTGTGCTGCGAACGGAGTAGACTTACGAGAACCTTTAAATCCTAGGTGACCAGCAGTCGCCCAAGAGATTGCGTTCCCGTGCGTGTCAGTGATCGTAATGATCGTGTTGTTGAATGTAGAACGGATATGTGCTACGCCGACTTCAACATTCTTTTTGACACGACGTTTACGTGTATTAGTCTTACGTGCTTTTGCCATTTAGAGTTTACCTCCTTTACTTACTTTTTCTTATTCGCTACTGTACGACGAGGTCCTTTACGAGTACGGGAGTTGTTCTTCGTGTTTTGACCACGTACTGGTAATCCACGACGATGACGAACACCACGATATGCTCCGATCTCGATTAGACGCTTGATGTTTAGTGATACTTCACGACGAAGGTCACCTTCCACTTTGTGTCCATCGATGACTTCGCGGATTTTATTTAATTCATCTTCAGTAAGATCACGAACGCGTGTATCTTCAGAAACTCCAGCTCCAGCAAGAATTTGCTGTGCTTTTGTTTTACCGATACCGAAGATGTATGTTAAAGAGATTACTACTCGCTTATCACGAGGAATATCTACACCTGCAACACGTGCCATAATTTTTGCACCTCCTGTATATTAACCTTGTTTTTGTTTATGTTTCGGATTTTCACAGATCACCATTACAGTGCCTCTGCGGCGAATCACTTTACATTTTTCACATATTGGCTTGACTGATGGTCTTACCTTCATTGTTTATAACCTCCTTATGTCACGGAGTACATTGATTATTTAAAACGATACGTTATACGACCACGTGATAAGTCATACGGAGACAATTCTACGGTTACTTTATCCCCTGGAAGAATTCGAATGTAGTGCATACGAATCTTTCCAGAAACGTGCGCTAGAACTTTGTGTCCGTTTTCTAGTTCAACACGAAACATGGCGTTCGGAAGAGGTTCAATTACTGTACCTTCGACCTCAATAACATCATCTTTAGCCATCGACTTGATCTCCCTTCTTCAGAGCAATGACTTTCTCGTCGGAAAACTTCGCTACTGCATAACGCAATTTGCCATTGGTTACACGACCTGTTTCAAGAATGCTTTTAACAACTTCCGGAGAAGTAAAATCCAGCAGCTCTAAGTGGTTTAGGTTCTTACGCTTGGCTCGATCAAACTTTCTCTTGTCACCATCTGCTACGAGGACGAAACGTCCATCGAGAATACCGACAATCACACCTAACCGATCTGCGTCTCTTCCTTTTAGTATCCGAACCAGTTGACCTATGCTCGGTACCGAATCAGATTCGCTTACCATTTCATCACCTTCACTTAGATCTTTGTTAAGATTTCAAAGCCTTCTTCCGTAATGACAACCGTGTGTTCGAAATGAGCACACCATTTGCCATCCGTTGTGACAACCGTCCAGTTATCGGATAATGTTCGAACATAGCGAGTTCCCGCATTAATCATAGGCTCTATTGCTAGAACCATGCCCTTTTTCAGCACCGGCCCTTTACCAGGCGGTCCATAATGAGGAATTTGCGGGTCCTCATGTAAGTCCTGGCCTATTCCGTGTCCGACATATTCGCGAACAACAGAAAACCCTTCACCCTCAGCATACTTTTGTATCTCATGAGAAATGTCAGTTAACCGGGCACCGGCTTTTGCTTTTTCGAGTCCTTTATACAAAGACTCTTCCGTTACATCCAGAAGTTTTTGAGCTTCATCTGAAATCTCGCCAACTCCATACGTCCAAGCGGAGTCACCGTGGTATCCTTTGTACTTCGCCCCAATATCTATAGAGATAATGTCGCCATGGTTGAGTACGCGTTTACCTGGAATTCCGTGCACAAGTTCTTCATTTACAGAAGCACAGATGCTTCCACTAAAACCATTATAGTTTTTAAATGAAGGAATTGCACCTTGGCTGCGGATAAACGTATCAGCAATTTTATCCAGTTCCTTAGTAGTTATGCCAGGCTTAATGTGTTTTTTTAACTCTTGATGAGTTAAGGCAACAATGCGACCTGCCTCCCGCATGATTTCAATCTCTCGCGGTGTTTTGCAGATTATCATTTCGCCAATCCCCCAATAAGTTGGTCAATGTCTTGAAAGACTTTGTCGATATCCTGATCACCATTCATGTTTTTCAGGTAACCTTTTTCACCATAAAAATCAAGCAGTGGTTTAGCCTGCTTCATGTTTACATTTAAACGGTTTCGAACGGTCTCTTCATTATCATCTTGACGTTGGATAAGCGTACCGCCGTCTTTATCACATACTCCTTCAACCTTTGGCGGGTTGAATATTACATGATACGTGCTTCCGCATGTTTGGCAAATCCGACGACCTGTTAATCGCTGCATAAGCTGATCAGAATCTACTGAAATGTTTAACACATAATCAATCGTTCTTCCAAGCTCTGTTGTGATTTCTTCCAGTGCTTCCGCTTGGGCAACTGTCCGAGGGAATCCATCTAGTAAAAATCCTTTTTCGCAGTCCTTTTTAGAAAGTCGGTCACGTACGATACCGATTGTAACTTCGTCAGGAACGAGGTTACCCGCATCCATGTACGATTTTGCCTCAAGTCCAAGAGGAGTCTCCTCTTTAATTGCTGCTCGGAACATATCTCCAGTAGAGATATGAGGTATTCCGTATTTTTCAACAATTCTTTCTGCTTGAGTACCCTTACCTGCTCCGGGCAATCCCATTAAGACTAGATACATCTAATCCCTCCATAAATCACAATCGTCTTTTATCAAGAGCATATGGGAAGATGAATCTTCCCGTGCTCTTATTTAATGAAGCCTTTGTAGTGTCGCTTGATCAGCTGACTCTCAATCTGCTTCATGGTGTCAAGTGCCACACCTACAACAATCAGCAAGCTTGTTCCACCAATTTGAATGGCTGGCGGAAGGTTCAAACCTGGAATTGCTGTAAAGACAACTGGCAGGACTGCAACTGCAGCCAGGAAAAGAGATCCAACAAATGTTAATCGATACAGAATTCTTGTTATATAAGTTTGAGTGTTAGCTCCTGGACGAATGCCAGGAATGTATCCACCCTGCTTCTTTAAGTTTTCCGCCATTTGCTCCGGATTTACTTGGATAAACGTATAGAAATACGAGAATCCGATAATAAGGAGCGCATATATAATCATTCCGACTGGTTTCGTGTAGTCAAACGTGTTGATAATCCAAGTCGTAACATCATTCTGTCCGAAGAAGCCGGCAACAGTTCTTGGCGTGATGATCAAGGAAATCGCGAAGATAACCGGGATAACACCTGCTGCGTTTACTTTAATCGGAAGATGAGTTGACTGGCCGCCAACAGGCTTTGTTCCAACGACTCGCTTTGCATACTGAATCGGGATTTTCCGAACACCTTGTTGAATAAAGATAACACCCATAATAATGAGTACAATCGCAAGAGCAAGCAGTACAATCGTTACAATATGCATGAATAACTGATCGTTACCACCTTCAAATTGCGTTGTGAAAAGCTGGTTAACTGCTGTAGGAATAGCTGCGGCAATCCCCGCAAAAATCAGAACTGAAATTCCGTTTCCAATCCCCTTAAGGGTAATCTGCTCACCTAACCACATTAAGAATGCAGTACCTGCAGTTAAAACTAACGCGATAAAAAGATACGTAGACATACTAGGGTTTTGAATAAGTCCTGGGAAAAGATTGTTAAAACCGATAGACATACCGATTGCCTGGATAAAACCAAGAACAATAGTTCCATAGCGAGTGAACTGAGCTAATTTCTTACGCCCAACTTCACCTTGCTTACTCCACTCCGTAAATTTAGGAACAACGTCCATCTGCAGAAGCTGCACGATGATCGATGCTGTAATATACGGCATGATACCCATAGCGAAAATGGAGAAGTTCTGTAAAGCTCCACCGCCAAACGTATTCAAAAAACCAAAAATGTTAGCACTGTCGCCCGTACTGAATTTCAGTACATCACGATTTACGCCTGGTACTGGGATAAATGTTCCTAGACGGAACACTACCAGCATAGCAAGTGTAAACAATATCTTGTTTCTCAGATCACCCACACGCATAATGTTGGAGATTGTCTGGAACATTAGATCACCTCAGTAGTTCCGCCCGCTGCTTCAATTGCTTCTTTAGCAGAAACAGAGAATTTGTGCGCCTTAACTGTAAGCTTAGCTTCTAACTTGCCATTTCCAAGAACTTTAATTCCGTTTTTAAGACTGCTAACTACTCCTGTTTCGATAAGAAGTTCCGGAGTAACTACTGTGCCCTCTTCAAAACGAACTAGCTTCTCAAGATTTACAACTGCATACTCTTTACGAGTAGGGTTTGTGAATCCGCGTTTCGGTAAACGACGTGCTAGTGGATTTTGTCCACCTTCGAATCCAGGTCTAACACCACCGCCTGAACGAGAGTTTTGACCTTTATGACCACGACCACTTGTTTTACCATTGCCTGATCCGATACCGCGACCTAAACGGTTGCGAACTTTACGGGATCCTTCTGATGGCTTCAACTCATGAAGTTTCATCTGAGCACCTCCTCATGATTTATTTATCTTATTAAGCTTCTAATTCTTTCACTGTTAAAAGGTGAGACACCTTGTTAACCATACCGCGGATAGCCGCGTTATCTTCGTGTACAACCGTCTGGTGCATTTTGCGCAAACCAAGTGTCTTAACAACGATACGTTGGTTTTCAGGACGGCCGATAACACTACGAGTGAGGGTGATTTCTAATTTCTTAGCCATCTAAAGTTCCCTCCTTAACCTAAAAGCTCTTGTACTGATTTACCGCGAAGTTTCGCAACGTCTTCAGCACGCTTTAAATTTTTCAAACCTTCGATAGTTGCACGAACCATGTTGATTGGGTTGTTAGATCCAAGTGACTTAGAAAGGATGTCACCTACACCAGCAAGCTCCAATACTGCACGTACAGGTCCACCAGCAATTACCCCAGTACCTTCAGATGCAGGTTTAAGAAGTACGTTACCTGCTCCAAAGCGTCCAATTACTTGGTGAGGAATTGTTGTTTTTACGATCGGTACAGTTACTAAGTTCTTCTTAGCATCTTCAATCGCCTTACGGATCGCTTCTGGTACCTCTTGGGCTTTACCAGTACCGAATCCAACGTGACCGTTTTTGTCACCAACTACAACTACTGCAGCAAAGCGGAAACGACGTCCACCTTTTACTACCTTAGCTACACGGTTAACGGTAACGACGCGTTCTTCAAGTTCAAGTTTGTTAGGGTCGATACGCATCAGGTTCCCTCCTTCGATTAAAATTCTAACCCAGCTTCACGAGCTGCGTCTGCTAATGCTTTAATACGTCCGTGATATAAATATCCGCCTCGGTCAAATACTACCGATTTGATTCCTTTTTCAACTGCGCGCTTAGCGATTTCTTGACCAATCGCTTTAGCAGCATCTACGTTTCCACCGTTTTCTACACTTACACCTTTATCAAGGGAAGATGCAGATACAATTGTTACACCTGCTTGATCATCGATCAATTGAGCATAGATGTGCTTTGTAGAACGGAATACGTTCAAACGAGGACGTTGTGCTGTTCCGCTTACAACGCGGCGAACACGAGCATGTCTTTTCTTACGAGCGACATTCTTATCTGCTTTCGTGATCATCCTTTGCACTCCTTTCCGCTACCTAACGGCTTTATTTACCAGTTTTACCTTCTTTACGGCGAACGAATTCACCTTCGTAACGAATACCTTTACCTTTGTAAGGCTCAGGTGAACGAACTGAACGGATGTTTGCAGCAACTTCACCTACACGTTGCTTGTCAATACCCTTAACGATTACCTTCGTGTTAGAAGGTACTTCGATGTCGATCCCTTGCTCAGGAACGATTTCAACAGGATGAGAGTAACCTACGTTAAGTACAAGCTTGTTACCAGCTTTGGAAGCACGATATCCAACCCCGATAATTTCTAGAGCTCTTTCATAACCGTTAGTTACACCGATAACCATGTTGTTTAGTACGCTACGAGTTGTACCATGCAATGCACGGTGCTCTTTGTGGTCGCTCGGGCGTTCCACAGTAATTTCGTTATCTTGAACATTAATCTTAATGTCAGCATTGAATTTGCGAGAAAGTTCACCTTTAGGGCCTTTTACAGAAACCGTGTTGTCAGTTGCAACATCGATTGTAACGCCACCTGGAACTTCAATCGGTTTGTTACCTACGCGAGACATGTTGACACCTCCATTCGCTATTTATTACCAAACGTACGCTAGTACTTCGCCACCCATTTGTGATTGGCGAGCTTCTTTATCAGTCATAATGCCTTTAGAAGTAGATACGATCGCAATACCAAGTCCTCCAAGTACACGTGGAAGATCAGTTGATTTTGCATAAACACGTAGTCCAGGCTTAGAGATACGCTTAAGACCTGAGATTACACGCTCATTGTTAGAACCGTACTTAAGGAAGATACGAATCATTCCTTGTTTGCTATCCTCTACATATTCCACATCGCGAACAAAACCTTCACGCTTTAGGATTTCTGCGATTTCTTTTTTCATATTAGAAGCAGGAAGCTCCAATTTATCGTGACGAACAGTGTTTGCGTTGCGGATACGAGTAAGCATATCTGCAATTGGATCTGTCATAACCATTACTAGTTACCTCCTTCCCTTTTTTCAGGGTATTACCAGCTGGCTTTTTTAACGCCAGGAATTTGACCTTTGTAAGCAAGTTCTCTGAAACAAATACGGCACAGTTTGAACTTGCGGATTACTGAATGAGGACGCCCGCAACGTTCACAGCGCGTATATTCTTGCACTCCGAACTTTTGCTTGCGTTGTTGCTTAGCAATCATGGATTTCTTTGCCACGGGTAAACCTCCTTTGGCTAAAGGTTATTTTTGGAACGGCATTCCGACTTGTGTAAGAAGCTCACGTGCTTCTTCGTCAGTGTTCGCAGTCGTTACGATAACGATGTCCATTCCGCGAACTTTGTTTACTTTATCATAGTCGATCTCCGGGAAGATCAATTGCTCTTTAACTCCAAGCGTGTAGTTACCGCGGCCGTCGAAAGACTTCTTGGAAACCCCGCGGAAGTCACGTACACGTGGAAGGGAAACGCTGATTAACTTATCAAGGAAGTCATACATGCGCTCTCCGCGAAGTGTAACTTTTGATCCGATCGGCATACCTTCACGAAGTTTGAATCCAGCGATAGATTTCTTAGCACGCGTGATCACAGGCTTTTGACCAGCGATTGCTGTAAGTTCCTCTACTGCTGTATCTAACACTTTAGAGTTGGATACTGCTTCACCAACACCCATGTTGATAACGATTTTTTCGATCTTTGGTGCTTGCATTACTGAAGTGTAATTAAACTTTTCCATTAGAGATGGTAAGATCTCTGCTTTATATCGCTCTTGTAGACGGTTCATTATGTGTCCTCCTTTCACTCTGAGACTTATTTATCTAGGGTTTCACCAGATTTTTTGGCCACACGAACTTTTTTCCCATCAACTACATTGTAGCCTACACGAGTAGGAGCACCAGTTTTAGGGTCAAGAGGCATTACGTTAGAAGCATGAATTGGTGCTTCTTGGCTAAGGATTCCACCTTGTGGATTAGCTTGAGAAGGTTTTGCGTGTTTCTTAACAACGTTCACACCTTCAACAAGCACTCTATTTAGCTTCGGATAAGCTTCAAGGATCACACCTTGTTTACCTTTATCCTTGCCGGAAATAACTTGTACTTTATCGCCTTTTTTCACATGCAATGGCATTGTGATGTTGCACCTCCTTACAAGACAATAAACGCCTTGCTAGTAAATATATTAAAGAACTTCTGGAGCAAGAGATACGATTTTCATAAATTGCTTGTCACGAAGTTCACGTGCTACTGGTCCGAAGATACGAGTTCCTCGAGGACCTTTATCATCCTTAACGATTACAGCCGCGTTCTCATCAAAGCGGATGTAAGATCCGTCGTTACGGCGCATACCACGCTTAGAACGTACCACTACCGCTTTAACAACGTCACCTTTCTTAACAACGCCACCTGGTGTTGCGGACTTAACCGAACAAACGATAATGTCACCAACGTTAGCGTACTTACGACCAGAACCACCAAGAACTTTAATGCAAAGTAACTCTTTCGCACCGGAGTTATCAGCTACTCTTAAACGGGATTCTTGTTGAATCATGCGAATGGACCTCCTTTCGGATATGAGTATAATCCGAACAATTTATTAAATAATTACTGCTTCTTGTACTACTTCAACTAGACGGAATCGCTTGTCTTTAGAAAGCGGACGCGTTTCCATAACCTTTACGATATCGCCAATTTTAGCAGTGTTGTTTTCATCATGCGCTTTTAACTTTTTAGAGTATTTAACGCGCTTGTTATATAAAGTGTGAGTCTTGTAAGTTTCTACAAGCACTGTAATCGTTTTGTCCATCTTGTCAGAAACAACACGACCAGTGTACACCTTGCGCTGGTTACGTTCACTCATTGTGCGAACCTCCTCTCAAGATTTAACCGTTAGTAATCCCAAGCTCTCTTTCACGTAAAACCGTTTTTGCACGGGCAATTGCTTTACGAACTTCACGAATGCGGGCCGGGTTTTCAAGTTGACCTGTCGCTAGTTGGAAACGAAGGTTAAAAAGCTCTTCTTTAAGTGCTTTTGCTTTTTGTTCAACTTCTGCAGTGGTCAGGTTACGAATATCATTAGCCTTCATTTGTGTCACCACCCACTTCTTCGCGTTTAACAAACTTACATTTTACAGGAAGTTTGTGTGCTGCAAGACGCAACGCTTCGCGTGCCACTTCTTCAGAGACACCTGCGATTTCAAACATAACTTTTCCTGGCTTAACTACTGCTACCCATCCTTCAGGAGCACCTTTACCAGATCCCATTCGGACTTCTAGAGGCTTTGCAGTGTAAGGCTTAGACGGGAAAATTTTAATCCATACTTTACCGCCACGCTTCATATAACGAGTCATCGCAATACGAGCTGCTTCGATCTGACGGTTAGTAATCCAGCTAGCTTCAAGAGCTTGCAAACCGAATTCTCCGAAATGAACTTCAGTACCGCCTTTTGCGTTCCCACGCATTTTACCGCGGTGTTCACGACGATATTTAACACGTTTTGGCAATAACATAATTATTTGCCTCCTTCCTCTTTTTTCGTTCCTCTTGTTGGAAGGACCTCACCACGATAAATCCAGATTTTAACTCCAAGCTTACCGTAAGTTGTGTCTGCTTCAGCAGTACCGTAATCGATGTCTGCACGAAGTGTGTGAAGAGGAACTGTACCTTCACTATAATGTTCAGCACGAGCGATATCAGCTCCGCCAAGACGGCCTGACACTTGTGTTTTGATACCTTTCGCTCCCATACGCATTGCACGTTGGATCGCCTGCTTCATAGCACGACGGAAAGATACACGGTTTTCAAGTTGACGAGCGATGTTTTCAGCTACTAGCTTAGCATCAACGTCAGCTTGTTTGATTTCAAAGATGTTTACGTGAACTCTTTTACCAGTGATGTCGTTAAGGGCTTTACGAAGTGCTTCAACTTCAGATCCACCTTTACCGATAACCATTCCTGGTTTAGCAGTTTTGATTGTGATATTCACACGGTTAGCTGCACGTTCGATTTCAACACCTGATACAGCAGCGTCTTTTAAACGCTTTTCAATATAAGAACGGATCTTAAGGTCTTCATGTAAAAGATTAGCGTAATCCTTTTCAGCGTACCATTTTGAATCCCAGTCACGGATGACGCCAATACGTAGACCTATTGGATTTACTTTTTGACCCACGTCTTAACCCTCCTTCTTTTCAGAAACAACGATTGTGATGTGGCTAGTACGTTTGTTGATACGGCTTGCGCGACCCATCGCACGAGGACGGAAACGCTTAAGAGTAATACCTTCATCAACGAACGCTTGCTTAATCACCAAGTTGTTCGGTTCCATTTCATAGTTGTGTTCTGCGTTTGCGATAGCAGACTTAAGCACCTTTTCAATTACAGGAGAAGCTGCTTTAGGCGTCAAACGTAGAATCGCAAGTGCCTCACCTACTTGCTTGCCTCGAATCAAGTCGATTACGATGCGAGCTTTACGAGGAGCAATACGCACTTGTTTAGCAATTGCTTTTGCTTCCATTTTGTGTACCTCCCCTCAATTAACGTCTTGTTTTCTTATCATCAGCTGCATGGCCTTTGTAAGTACGAGTAGGTGCAAACTCACCTAACTTGTGACCGACCATATCTTCTGTACAATAAACCGGCACGTGCTTACGACCATCATAAACAGCGATTGTGTGACCGATGAAGTCAGGGAAAATCGTAGAACGACGAGACCAAGTTTTAACTACTTTCTTGTCGTTAGATTCATTAAGTGCCTCGACCTTTTTCATCAAGTGGTCATCTACAAAAGGCCCTTTTTTCAAACTGCGACCCATTTGAGAACCTCCCTTTGTGTTTGCGCTACGGCTCGATTGAACCGTAGTACAATCACATTATTTTTTGCGACGACGTACAATGTACTTGTCAGTTTGGCTATTTTTCTTACGAGTTTTATATCCAAGAGTTGGTTTACCCCATGGAGACATTGGTGATTTACGTCCGATTGGAGCGCGTCCTTCACCACCACCGTGTGGGTGATCGTTAGGGTTCATTACAGAACCACGAACTGTTGGGCGGATACCCTTCCAACGAGAACGACCTGCTTTACCAACGTTTACAAGTTCATGCTCTAGGTTTCCAACTTGACCGATTGTTGCGCGGCAAGTAAGAAGGATCATACGAACTTCACCAGAACCAAGACGAACTAGCGCGTACTTTTCTTCTTTACCAAGAAGTTGAGCTTCAGCACCAGCTGAACGAGCCAATTGTCCACCTTTACCAGGCTTAAGTTCGATGTTGTGAATTGTAGAACCTACAGGAATGTTAGCTAATGGAAGTGAGTTTCCTACTTTAATATCAGCTTCAGTACCGGACATGATTTCTTGCCCTACTTTAATTCCTTTTGGAGCTAAGATATAACGCTTCTCACCATCTGCATAGTGGATTAGCGCGATGTTAGCCGTACGGTTTGGATCGTACTCGATTGTAGCAACGCGACCTGGTATTCCGTCTTTGTTACGTTTGAAATCGATGATACGATACTTACGCTTGTGTCCTCCACCTTGGTGACGAACAGTTAGTTTACCTTGGTTGTTACGCCCAGCTTTTTTGCTAAGAGGAGCAAGCAAGGATTTTTCTGGTTGGTCAGTTGTAATTTCAGCAAAGTCAAGCTGAGACATATTACGACGACCGTTAGTTGTCGGTTTAAACTTTTTGATACCCATTGTAATTTCCCTCCTTTACGAGTTCTTTTTAAACTCCTTCAAAAAAGTCGAGTTCTTTGCTTTCTGGAGTTAATGTAACTACTGCTTTTTTACGTTTAGAAGTGTAACCAGTATGACGGCCTACACGCTTGAACTTACCTTTGTAGGTAGCAGTGTTTACAGATTGAATTTTTACGCCAAAGATTTCTTCTAGTGCGCCTTTGATTTGAGTCTTAGTAGCACGAGGATTAACTTCGAACGTGTATTTTTTGTCAGCCATTATTTCAGTAGAACGCTCTGTAATAACGGGGCGCTTAATCACATCACGAGCTTCCATTATGCGAGCACCTCCCCTACTTTTTCCACAGCGTCTTTAGTCATAAGAAGCTTGTCGTGGTTTAACACGTCAAGAACACTAACGCCGTTAGCCGTAACAACTGTTACGCCAGGGATGTTACGTGCAGACAATGCAACAGCGTCATTGTAATCAGCAGTTACAACTAATGCTTTACGATCTGCGGATAGATTTGCAAGAACTTGCATCATTTCCTTTGTTTTAGGAGCTTCGAATGCAAGACCTTCTAAAACGATTAAGTCGTTATCTAGAACCTTAGAAGATAGCGCTGATTTAATAGCTAAGCGACGAACCTTCTTTGGTAATTTGTAAGAATAGCTTCTTGGTGTTGGTCCGAAAACCACTCCACCGCCAACCCATTGTGGAGAACGGATAGATCCTTGACGAGCACGTCCAGTACCTTTCTGTTTCCAAGGCTTGCGTCCACCACCAGCAACTTCAGAACGGTTCTTTACATCGTGCGTTCCTTGGCGCTGTGATGCTTGCTGCATAATAACAGCGTCAAAAAGCACGCTTTTATTTGGTTCAATACCGAAAACGGAATCGTTTAATTCGATATCGCCAGCTTGAGTACCATCTTGTTTAAATAATGCTACTTTTGGCATCAGATTGTCCTCCTTCCTTATTTAGCATCCTTTGCTTTAACAGCAGAGTTAATTGTAACGTAGCTCTTTTTCGCTCCAGGTACGTTACCTTTGATTAGTAGAAGATTACGTTCTGCATCAACTCTTACAACTTCTAAGTTTTGTACAGTTACTGTATCTCCGCCAGTACGTCCAGGTAATGCTTTCCCTTTGAAAACACGGTTAGGGTCAACTGCACCCATTGAACCAGGACGACGGTGGTAACGGGAACCATGGCTCATCGGCCCGCGTGATTGCCCGTGACGTTTGATAACACCTTGGAATCCTTTTCCTTTAGATGTACCAGTAACGTCTACAGCGTCACCTTCTGCAAAAATGTCAGCTTTGACTTCCTGACCAACTTCGTATCCCGCAACATCAACATTACGGAATTCTTTAACGTAGCGCTTAGGGCTCGTGCTAGCTTTAGCAGCATGTCCTGCTTGTGGCTTGTTAGTACGAGAGTCTTTTTTATCATCAAATCCAAGTTGGATAGCTTCGTAGCCATCATTCTCAACGGATTTCTTTTGAAGAACAACGTTAGGAGTTACTTCTACTACAGTAACTGGAATTAGATCTCCGTTTTCTGCGAAAACTTGAGTCATACCAATTTTTCTACCTAAGATTCCTTTGGTCATTCGTCACACCTCCTATTAATAAGTAAAATATTTATAAGCAAACGTGAAATTATAGTTTAATTTCGATGTCTACACCAGACGGTAGATCCAAACGCATTAACGAATCAACTGTTTGTGGTGTTGGCTCGATAATATCGATCAAGCGCTTATGAGTACGCATTTCGAACTGCTCACGAGAGTCCTTGTACTTATGAACCGCACGAAGGATCGTGTAGATCGCTTTCTCAGTAGGTAGTGGGATAGGACCTGATACCTTTGCTCCTGAACGCTTAGCAGTTTCTACGATTTTTTCAGCTGATTGATCAAGAATTCTGTGATCATACGCCTTTAAACGGATACGAATCTTTTGCTTTGCCATTTTTTTCCCTCCTTTATTCGCCTATTTTGATAAACAGACATTGCTCCGCGGAAATTCAACCTGATATCACCAGCCATGGCAAAGGGGCCTAGTGTGTCAGCAACCTTCCGGATCATCGCAGTGAATGACCAACATTACTTATTATAGAGAAAAGCAATGCCCAATGCAAGTGTTATTTGCATTTATTTATTGCTAATCGCACTTTTTCTATTATAGAGACTTTATCAGGAGATTTCAACTTCCTTTTTCTTCTTTTGCATATTTGAATGTGTTTCTTCTATATATATAGAAGAGATGCGAATGGTAGTGGTGATTCAGATAATGCGTTGCTGATCCGCATGTGGTTATTCAGTTTTTCAGCCGACTGTAATCGCATGTCATATATATTTTACTATTTGTGGATTCACGACCAAAACTCGTGGATTCAAGGCCCCAACTTTTGGATTCAGCTATTAAATTTCTGGATTCATCATCTTTATTTTTGGATAGATTGTGTTTCAAGCTATTTCAGGTACATTCTGACATTCAGGAGTAGCTACTCAATGCTAATTGGAAAGAGATTTCTTCACTATTGATTCATTTATACTTAAAAATCAATCTTTTTTTCTTACTGCATGTTTCAATTGGGGTATTTGTTCATTCTCTTCTTTGATCAGTTGATTGGAGTGGAGGGTGCGAGACTCCTGCGGGACGAGCGGTCAGGTGAGACCCTTAAAGGCACAAAGTGGCAAGGGGCTCACCGCCTGCCCCGCGGAAAGCGAGCAACCTGGAACGGAAATCAACCCCTTCCATAAGCAACAAAGTTTTACGAAAAATTTCTTTAGTATAATCGAATTCGATTATATACAAAAAAAACACCCTCCAAAAGGAGAGTGTTTTTATTAAAGAGTAATAAGATTACTCAGTGATTGTTGCAACTACGCCTGCACCAACTGTACGTCCACCTTCACGAATAGAGAACTTAGTTCCTTCTTCGATAGCGATTGGAGCGATTAGTTCTACAGTCATCTCAACGTTATCTCCAGGCATAACCATTTCTACGCCTTCAGGAAGTTGGATGATACCAGTTACGTCAGTTGTACGGAAGTAGAACTGAGGACGGTAGTTAGAGAAGAATGGAGTGTGACGTCCACCCTCTTCTTTTGAAAGAACATAAACTTCTGATTTGAACTTAGTGTGAGCTTTAACAGTACCTGGCTTAGCAAGAACTTGTCCACGCTCAACATCTTCACGAGAAACCCCACGAAGAAGTGCACCAATGTTGTCACCAGCTTCAGCATAGTCAAGAAGCTTACGGAACATTTCAACACCTGTTACAGTTGTTGATTTTGGCTCTTCAGTAAGACCAAGGATCTCAACTACGTCACCAACTTTTACTACACCACGCTCAACACGTCCAGTAGCAACTGTACCACGACCAGTGATTGAGAATACATCCTCAACTGGCATCATGAATGGCTTTTCAGTGTCACGTGGAGGAGTTGGGATATAAGAATCTACAGCGTCCATTAGCTCGTAGATTTTAGCTTCCCAATCAGCGTCTCCTTCAAGAGCTTTAAGAGCAGAACCTTTGATTACAGGAATATCATCTCCTGGGAAGTCATACTCAGAAAGAAGGTCACGAACTTCCATTTCTACTAGCTCAAGAAGTTCTTCGTCGTCTACCATGTCACACTTGTTCATGAATACAACAAGGTAAGGTACACCTACTTGACGAGAAAGAAGGATGTGCTCACGAGTTTGTGGCATTGGGCCGTCAGCAGCAGATACTACTAGGATCCCACCATCCATTTGTGCTGCACCAGTGATCATGTTCTTAACATAGTCAGCATGTCCTGGGCAATCTACGTGTGCATAGTGACGAGAATCAGTTTCATACTCAACGTGTGCAGTTGAGATTGTGATTCCACGTTCGCGCTCTTCTGGAGCACCGTCGATTTGGTCATAAGCCATTGCTACACCCTTACCGTTTTTCTTAGCAAGAACAGTAGTGATAGCAGCTGTTAAAGTTGTTTTACCATGGTCAACGTGACCGATAGTACCAATGTTAGCATGCGTTTTGGAACGATCAAATTTCTCTTTACCCATGAGAAAGATTCCTCCTTAAATATGTTTACATATAGTAGATTTTTTTATTTAAAACGAACAGTTTGTACTGCCCATTTTAGATTACATGAAAATGTTGCTTCTTACAACCGAAGAGATTAAGCTCCAGTTGATTTTTTGATGATTTCTTCAGAGATTGACTTAGGTACTTCTTCGTAGTGATCGAAGTGCATTGAGTAAGTACCGCGGCCTTGTGTACGAGAACGCAAGCTAGTTGCATATCCGAACATCTCAGCAAGTGGAACCATCGCTTTAACGATTTGTGCGTTACCACGAGCTTCCATACCTTCAACACGTCCACGACGGGAAGTTACGTCACCCATGATGTCACCCATATACTCTTCAGGAACCGTTACTTCAACTTTCATGATCGGCTCTAGAATTGCAGGGTCACACTTTGATTTAGCGTTCTTAAGAGCCATTGAACCGGCAATCTTAAACGCCATTTCGTTGGAGTCAACATCATGGTATGATCCATCAACGATACGAGCTTTAAGGTCAAGTAATGGGAAACCAGCAAGCATTCCGTTTTTCATTGATTCTTCGATACCAGCTTGAACTGCAGGGATGTATTCACGAGGAACTGCCCCACCAACGATTTTGTTTTCAAATACGAATCCAGATCCTTCATCACCTGGCTCGAATTCGATCCAAACGTGACCGTATTGTCCACGACCACCAGACTGACGAACGAATTTACCTTCAACCTTAGCAGCTTGGCGAATTGTTTCACGGTAAGCAACCTGAGGAGCACCCACGTTAGCTTCTACCTTGAATTCACGGCGCATACGGTCAACTAGGATGTCAAGGTGAAGCTCACCCATACCTGCGATGATCGTTTGTCCAGTTTCTTCGTTTGTTTCAGTACGGAATGTTGGATCTTCTTCAGCTAGCTTAGCAAGTGCCATACCCATCTTGTCTTGGTCTGCTTTAGACTTCGGCTCGATAGATAGTGAGATAACTGGCTCTGGGAATACCATGGATTCTAAGATAACAAGGCTCTTTTCATCACAAAGTGTATCACCAGTTGTAGTGTCTTTAAGACCTACAGCAGCTGCGATATCTCCAGCGTATACGACAGAGATCTCTTCACGGGAGTTTGCATGCATTTGAAGGATACGTCCAACACGCTCGCGCTTTCCTTTAGTAGAGTTCTGTACGTATGATCCTGAGTTTAGTGTACCAGAGTACACACGGAAAAATGTTAACTTACCAACATAAGGGTCAGTCATAACTTTAAATGCAAGTGCAGAGAATGGTGCTTCGTCACTTGATTCACGAGTTACTTCTTCTTCAGAGTCAGGAAGTACACCCTTGATAGCTGGTACATCGATTGGCGATGGAAGGTAATCAAGAACTGCGTCTAGCATAAGCTGTACACCTTTGTTCTTAAATGCCGAACCACACATTACCGGATAGAACTCAACGTTACAAGTACCTTGACGGATACCTGCTTTAAGTTCTTCGTTCGTAATTTCTTCGCCTTCTAAGTACTTCATCATCATTTCTTCATCTAGCTCAGCAACCGCTTCGATAAGTTTTCCACGGTATTCTTCAGCTAAAGGCATGTGCTCTTCCGGAATGTCACGAACTTCGATATCAGTACCAAGGTCGTTTCCGTAGAATACAGCTTTCATTTCGATAAGGTCGATGATTGCTTCGAATTGGTCTTCCGCACCGATCGGTAATTGGATCGGGTGAGCGTTAGCACCAAGGCGGTCATGAATCGTTTTTACGGAGTATAAGAAATCCGCACCGATCTTGTCCATTTTGTTTACGAATACAATACGAGGTACCCCGTAAGTAGTCGCTTGACGCCAAACTGTTTCTGTTTGTGGTTCAACACCTGATTGAGCATCAAGTAATGCAACCGCTCCGTCTAATACACGTAATGAACGTTCTACTTCAACTGTAAAGTCTACGTGTCCTGGTGTATCAATGATGTTGACACGGTGACCTTTCCATTGAGCAGTAGTAGCAGCGGAAGTAATCGTGATTCCACGCTCTTGTTCCTGCTCCATCCAGTCCATTTGTGAAGCTCCTTCATGAGTTTCACCAATTTTGTGGATACGGCCAGTATAGTAAAGAACACGTTCAGTAGTCGTTGTTTTACCAGCATCGATGTGAGCCATGATACCGATATTACGAGTATTTTTTAAGGAGAATTCTCTAGCCATGAATTTCTCTCCTTCCCTTTTTAAAAGGAATTTTTATAGTGTTTTAGAGACAGTCCGAGAACTGTCTCTATGATTTTACCAGCGGTAGTGAGCAAACGCTTTGTTTGCTTCTGCCATTTTGTGCATATCTTCGCGCTTCTTAACTGAAGCACCAGTGTTATTAGCAGCATCCATGATCTCATACGCAAGACGTTCTTCCATTGTCTTTTCTCCGCGTAGACGAGAGTAGTTCGTTAGGTAACGAAGTCCTAGTGTTGTACGACGCTCTGGGCGAACTTCAACTGGTACTTGGTAGTTAGCTCCACCAACACGGCGAGCACGAACTTCAAGAACTGGCATGATATTTTTAAGAGCTTGTTCAAACACTTCCATAGGATCTTGGTTTGTACGTTCTTTAATAAGTTCGAACGCATTGTACAAGATTGTTTGAGCTACCCCTCTCTTACCGTCAATCATAATTTTATTGATTAGACGAGTTACAAGCTTAGACTTGTAAATTGGATCAGGTAACACATCACGACGAGCAACAGGTCCTTTACGTGGCATGTGGTCCCCTCCTTTCTGATAGTTGTTTTAATTTATTTTAATAATATTACTTCTTAGCTTCCTTTGGACGCTTCGTTCCGTATTTAGAACGACCTTGCATACGGTTGTTAACACCAGCCGTATCAAGAGCACCACGAACGATGTGGTAACGTACCCCCGGTAAATCTTTTACACGTCCTCCACGGATAAGAACAACACTGTGCTCTTGAAGGTTGTGGCCAATACCAGGAATGTAAGCTGTAACTTCGATTCCGTTAGTTAGACGAACACGCGCATATTTACGAAGCGCCGAGTTCGGCTTCTTAGGAGTCATAGTACCAACACGCGTACAAACTCCACGCTTTTGCGGAGATGAAACGTCAGTTTGGGACTTTTTGAAGCTGTTGTAACCTTTGTTTAACGCAGGAGAGTCAGATTTCTTTGATTTAGAAACACGACCTTTGCGAACTAATTGGTTAATTGTAGGCATTTTGTATTTCCTCCTCTCTTTTTTCGTAATACCACCGACCCAGGTGGTTCATTTTAGGACAAAAGAAAGTTTTTGCGAGAGGAGCGATATTGATGCCCATCGCAAAAACATGAATTTTATCCTTTTATCGCAACAGTTGCGGCCCCGACATCTATACCGCATGCTTTTCCAAGCTTTTTCATGGAATCAACCTTTACGATCGGTACGTGCTTCTCTTCGGCAATTTGCAATACTTTGCTCGTTACTCGAAAATCCGCGTCTTCCGCAACGACCAGCTCTTTGACCTCGCCGTTCTGTAAAGCCTTGATTGTTTGCTTAGTACCTACGATAATTTCAGAAGCCTGTGTCACTTTTTCATAAGACATACGAATATCCTCCAAAGTAACAAATCTTAGGAGCACATCCGTAATCATATCACCGATGCGCTCCCGATGTCAACATTTCATTTATTAATCTTGAGAAACAAGTTCTGTAGGCAATTCTGCCTCTTCATTGTTCTCATCTTCAACTACTGGAGAGTTGATTCCGATGTTTCTGTAACGGTTCATACCTGTTCCAGCCGGGATCAGCTTACCAATAATAACGTTTTCCTTAAGTCCGAGTAATTCGTCACGCTTACCTTTGATGGCAGCATCCGTAAGAACTCGTGTTGTTTCTTGGAATGATGCAGCAGATAAGAATGATTCTGTCTCAAGAGATGCTTTTGTGATACCAAGAAGCACTGGACGACCTGTGGCAGGCGTTCCACCTTCAAGAAGTACACTACGGTTAACATCCGTGAAGGCATGAATATCCATAAGAGCTCCTGGAAGTACTTGAGAATCACCAGAATCGATGATGCGCACTTTACGAAGCATTTGGCGAACCATTACTTCAACGTGCTTATCTCCGATTTCTACCCCTTGCATACGGTAAACTTTCTGAACCTCACGCAATAGGTATTCTTGTACGCCTTCTGCACCACGTACTTTAATTAATTCTTTAGGATCGATCGAACCTTCCGTCAATACTTGACCTGCAGTTACTTTATCGCCTTCGACCGCTTTAATGCGGGCACCGAAAGGAATTGTGTAAGTTCTAGATTCAATCTCACCTTGAACGACTACTTCACGCTTATCTTTATTGTCGTTCACGCCAACAACCGTACCTTCAAGCTCAGAGATAACCGCTTGACCTTTCGGGTTACGCGCTTCAAACAATTCTTGGATACGCGGAAGACCTTGTGTAATATCGTCTCCAGCTACACCACCTGTATGGAAAGTACGCATTGTAAGCTGTGTACCTGGCTCACCGATGGATTGAGCGGCGATAATTCCAACAGCTTCCCCAACTTCAACGTCAGAGCCTGTTGCAAGGTTTCGTCCGTAACATTTCTTACAAACGCCGTGACGTGTGTCACAAGTAAATACAGAACGGATCGTTACTGCTTTCACGCCTACTTCTTCAATATGAGCGGCCATGTCTTCAGTGATCAGCTGATTAACGTCTACAAGAAGTTCTTTTGTTTCAGGATGGTATACCTTTTTATAAGCAGTACGGCCGATCAAACGCTCATGAAGAGGCTCGATAACTTCGTTGCCTTCTTTAATAGCTGCAACTTCTAAGCCACGGTCCGTTCCACAGTCATCTTCACGTACGATAACATCTTGAGCAACGTCAACCAAACGACGAGTAAGGTAACCTGAGTCAGCTGTTTTAAGGGCTGTATCGGCAAGACCTTTACGCGCTCCGTGTGTAGAGATAAAGTACTCGAGTACTGTTAGACCTTCACGGAAACTTGATTTGATTGGAAGCTCGATGATTTTACCAGCCGGGTTGGCCATCAGACCACGCATACCAGCTAGCTGCGTAAAGTTAGATGCGTTACCACGGGCACCGGAGTCACTCATCATGAAGATTGGGTTTCGCTTATCAAGTGTACCCATCAATTTATTTTGGATTTCGTCTTTCGCCAAACTCCAAACATTAATTACACGCTCATAGCGCTCTTCTTCCGTGATCAAACCACGTCTGAATTGCTTTGTAACGTTAACTACTTTTTCTTCGGCTACAGCAAGGATCTCTTGCTTTTCAGGTAATACAACGATATCGGATACACCGATCGTGATACCAGCGCGCGTAGAATATTTAAATCCTAAGTCCTTCATGCGGTCAAGCATCTTAGACGTTTCAGTAATCTTAAAGCGTTTGAATACTTCCGCGATAATCTTACCTAGGATTCCTTTCTTAAATGGAACAATTTCCTCATGCTTCTGAATTTCCTCTTTTACATTAGCAGCCGGATCTAAGAAGTACTTTTCAGGTGTTTCCACTTGAAGGTTCGTCGTAGTCGGTTCGTTAATGTACGGGAATGACGGCGGCAGGATTTCGTTGAATAACAACTTACCTACTGTAGTCATAAGAAGCTTAGATTGCTGTTCATCTGTGAAAGTTTCTTTATTTAAGCTGGATACCGGTACTGCAATACGAGAATGCAAGTGCACGAATCCATTTTCATAAGCGATGATCGCTTCATTGATGTCTTTGAATACAGACCCTTCACCAATAGCTCCTTCACGTTCAAGAGTTAGGTAATAGTTACCTAAAACCATATCCTGTGACGGTGTTACTACCGGCTTACCATCTTTCGGGTTCAAGATGTTTTGGGCAGCTAGCATTAGAATACGAGCCTCTGCTTGTGCTTCAGCAGATAGAGGAACGTGGACCGCCATTTGGTCACCGTCAAAGTCAGCGTTGTAAGCTGTACATACGAGCGGGTGAAGACGAATTGCACGACCTTCTACAAGCGTCGGTTCGAATGCTTGGATACCTAGTCTGTGAAGTGTAGGTGCACGGTTTAGTAGAACTGGGTGTTCACGAATAACTTCTTCAAGTACATCCCAAACTTCTGGCTGAACGCGCTCTACTTTGCGTTTTGCACTCTTAATGTTGTGTGCAAGACCTTTTGATACAAGCTCTTTCATAACGAATGGTTTGAAGAGCTCAAGTGCCATCTCTTTAGGAAGACCACATTGGTACATCTTTAAGTTCGGACCTACTACGATAACCGAACGTCCAGAGTAGTCAACACGTTTACCTAGCAAGTTTTGACGGAAACGTCCTTGTTTCCCTTTCAGCATGTGTGAAAGTGATTTTAACGGACGATTTCCTGGTCCAGTAACCGGACGGCCACGACGACCATTATCGATTAATGCATCGACTGCTTCTTGAAGCATACGTTTTTCATTTTGAACGATAATGTTAGGAGCACCTAGATCTAATAGACGCTTCAGACGGTTGTTACGGTTGATAACACGACGGTAAAGGTCGTTAAGGTCAGATGTGGCAAAACGTCCACCATCAAGCTGAACCATCGGACGCAATTCCGGCGGAATAACCGGAAGTACTTCAAGAATCATCCAGTCGGCATGGTTGCCAGAATGACGGAATGCTTCTAATACTTCTAAACGCTTAATCGCACGTGTACGACGTTGTCCTTGTGCTGTTTTAAGCTCTTCTTTCAACATCTCAACTTCTTTTTCAGCATCGATGTCTTCTAGAAGACGTTTGATCGCTTCTGCACCCATTTGTGCAGTAAAACCTTTTCCATACTTTTCACGGTATGTGCGGTATTCCTTCTCTGAAAGCAGTTGTTTCTTCTCAAGAGGTGTATCTCCTGTATCAGTAACAACATATGAAGCAAAGTAGATTACTTCTTCTAATGCTCTTGGAGACATATCCAAAACAAGACCCATACGGCTTGGGATACCCTTGAAGTACCAAATGTGAGATACAGGAGCAGCAAGTTCGATGTGACCCATACGGTCACGTCGAACTTTAGCTCTTGTTACTTCAACACCACAACGGTCACAAACCACGCCTTTATAACGGACGCGCTTATACTTTCCGCAATGACATTCCCAGTCTTTTGTCGGACCGAAAATTCTTTCACAGAACAAGCCGTCTTTTTCAGGCTTAAGTGTACGGTAGTTGATTGTTTCAGGTTTCTTTACTTCCCCTCTTGACCACGACCGGATTTTGTCCGGTGAAGCAAGACCAATTTTCATATATTCAAAATTATTTACGTCTATCAAGGAGCGTACCTCCCTTTTGATATCCTGTTTTAGTCATTCGAAGTGTAAGACTCAAGATTTAGATTTAATTTCTCGCTTGCCTGATCGTCTTCATCATCAAGCTCTCTCATTTCAATTTCCTTGTCATCTCCAGAACAGATCTTAACGTCCATTCCAAGAGATTGAAGTTCTTTGATCAATACTTTAAATGATTCTGGAACACCAGGTTCAGGAACGTTTTCACCCTTAACGATGGCTTCATACGTTTTCACACGGCCGACAACATCATCGGATTTAACCGTTAGAATTTCCTGTAGTGTGTATGCAGCACCATATGCTTCAAGTGCCCATACTTCCATCTCACCGAAACGCTGACCTCCAAATTGAGCTTTACCACCCAGAGGCTGCTGTGTAACAAGTGAGTAAGGTCCAGTAGAACGAGCATGCAACTTGTCATCAACCATGTGAGCCAGTTTGATCATATACATAACCCCAACTGATACACGGTTATCAAACGCCGTACCTGTACGTCCATCATAAAGTACCGTTTTACCATCGCGAGCCATTCCAGCTTCTTCGATCGTAGACCAAACATCTTCCTCACGCGCTCCATCGAATACCGGTGTAGCAACATGAATGCCTAGCTGACGTGCAGCCATTCCAAGGTGAAGCTCCAATACCTGACCGATGTTCATACGGGAAGGTACCCCTAGCGGGTTTAACATGATGTCAACTGGTGTTCCATCTGGAAGATAAGGCATATCTTCTTCAGGCATAATTTTAGAAATTACACCTTTGTTACCGTGACGGCCGGCCATCTTATCTCCTTCGTGAATCTTACGTTTTTGCACGATGTATGCACGAACGAGCTGATTCACACCTGGAGGAAGTTCATCGCCATCTTCACGGTTAAACACTTTAACGTCAAGGATGATTCCATCTCCACCGTGAGGAACACGCAATGATGTATCGCGAACTTCACGAGCTTTTTCACCGAAGATCGCATGCAATAGACGTTCTTCAGCTGTTAATTCAGTTACACCCTTAGGCGTTACTTTACCAACTAAGATATCTCCATCTTTAACTTCTGCACCAACACGGATGATTCCGCGTTCGTCCAGGTTGCGTAATGCATCTTCTCCGACGTTTGGAATATCACGAGTGATCTCTTCCGGTCCAAGTTTTGTATCACGCGCTTCTGACTCATATTCTTCAATATGGATCGAAGTATAAACGTCGTCTTTAACGAGACGCTCACTCATGATGACAGCATCCTCGTAGTTGTAACCTTCCCAAGTCATGAAGGCAACAAGAACGTTACGACCTAAAGCAAGTTCACCGACTTCCATTGAAGGGCCATCCGCTAAGATTTCCCCTTTCGTCACGCGGTTACCTGTGCTTACGATCGGACGCTGGTTATAACACGTTCCTTGGTTGGAACGAATAAACTTAAGCATGTTGTAAGTGTCAAGGTCGCCTGAAACTTCCTTGCCATCTACTTCTTTAATGCGGCGTACTTGAACTTGTTTTGCTGTAACACGTTCAACGATTCCTTCGTGCTTACAGATAACTGCAGCTCCAGAGTCTTTTGCTGATACGTGCTCCATTCCTGTACCAACGATCGGTGATTCAGGAACAAGTAAAGGTACAGCCTGACGTTGCATGTTCGCTCCCATTAGGGCACGGTTGGAGTCATCATTCTCTAAGAACGGAATACATGCTGTCGCGGCAGATACTACCTGTTTCGGCGATACATCCATATAATCGATGCGTTCGCGTTTAACAACAGTGTTATCACCACGGAAACGTGCGATTACGTCTTCGTTCATGAACTCTCCGTTATCACCTAAGATCGAGTTCGCCTGTGCAACTACGTATAAATCTTCTTCATCAGCAGTCAAGTAATCAATACGGCTCGTTACACGACCTGTTTCAGGATCAACCCGACGGTATGGTGTTTCGATAAATCCATATTGGTTCACTTTTGCATAAGAAGAAAGTGAGTTGATCAAACCGATGTTCGGACCCTCTGGCGTCTCAATCGGACACATACGACCGTAGTGAGAGTAGTGAACGTCACGAACTTCAAAGCCTGCACGTTCACGTGTAAGACCACCTGGCCCTAGTGCGGATAGACGACGTTTGTGCGTCAATTCTGCTAGTGGGTTCGTTTGATCCATGAACTGTGAAAGCTGAGAGCTTCCGAAGAACTCTTTAATAGATGCGATAACAGGACGAATATTGATCAACGCTTGTGGTGTAATCGCATTTGTGTCTTGGATCGACATACGCTCACGCACAACACGTTCCATTCTGGAAAGTCCGATTCTGAATTGGTTTTGAAGAAGCTCACCAACAGAACGCAGACGACGGTTTCCAAGATGGTCAATATCATCTGTAGTACCTACTTGATGCAACAAGTTGAAGAAGTAGTTGATAGAAGCAATAATGTCAGAAACCGTGATGTTTTTAATTTCTTTATCAACAAGTCCGTTTCCGATAACATTAATGATTCTTTCACCCTCTTGATCATCAGGCGCATAGATTTTGATAGATTGAAGAGCGATATCTTGATCTTCAGCCACTCCTCCTGCTGGTGTTACGGTTTTAAAGCCTACACCACTCTCAAGAGCAGGGATAATCTTATCTAGCGTTCTACGGTCAAGAAGCGTACCTTCTTCAGCGATCACTTCACCAGTTTCAGCGTCAACAAGCGTTTCAGCTAGTTTCTGGTTGAAGAGACGATTCTTTATATGAAGCTTTTTATTGATTTTGTAGCGTCCAACATTAGCTAAGTCATAGCGTTTAGGATCAAAGAACCTAGAATCTAACAAACTTTTTGCATTATCTACTGTTGGAGGCTCTCCCGGACGAAGACGCTCATAGATTTCGAGAAGGGCTTTTTCCGTTCCTTCTGTATTATCCTTATCTAGCGTATTGCGAAGATACTCATCTTCTCCAAGCAAATCAATGATTTCTTGATCAGACCCAAACCCTAAAGCACGAAGCAATACGGTAATAGGGATTTTTCTTGTGCGGTCAATACGCACATAAACTACGTCCTTAGCATCTGTTTCGAACTCCAGCCAAGCACCGCGGTTTGGAATGACAGTAGCGGTAAAACCTTTTTTACCGTTTTTGTCGATTTTCTCGCTATAGTAAACACTTGGTGAACGAACGAGCTGTGATACAATTACACGCTCTGCCCCGTTGATCACAAAGGTTCCCGTATCTGTCATTAACGGGAAATCTCCCATAAATACTTCCTGCTCTTTTACTTCGCCCGTCTCTTTATTGATCAGACGCACTTTCACACGAAGCGGAGCAGCGTAAGTAACATCGCGCTCTTTTGATTCATCTACAGGATACTTCGGCTCACCTAAGTTATAATCAATAAACTCTAAAACGAGGTTCCCTGTAAAATCTTCAATCGGCGAAATATCTCGGAACATTTCACGTAACCCCTCATCAAGAAACCATTGATAGGAAGCGGTTTGAATTTCAATTAAGTTTGGTAATTCAAGCACTTCGCTAATCCTTGCATAACTTCTTCGTTGGCGGTGGCGTCCAAACTGAACTAGTTGACCTGTCAACTGCTTCACCCCTCAAATCCAGCGTTTTTTTCGTGTATCATATTTCTATCTAACATTCTATTAAGAAGGTTAGAAAACAAAAAGAAAAAGGGTTTCATATTTTTAAAACCGCAGTTTTCCTATTTTGATAAAAGCTATTATATAATTTTGTCCAACTTTTTCGCATTCTATACGTCTAAACATGAGTAAAAAACGTTGATTTATCAACGTTTTTTCGCTTACCACGAAAAATAAGCAGCAAAATGCGAATCCATTGGCATTTTATAATACTAACATACGGAATTTATCAAGTCAAACTTTTATTGCACGTAAAATATAGTAGCCTTTTTTCTTCGCTACCGTTTCAACTTGACCGAATAATTGTTCCATTTTATCGATAGCAGATGGTGCACCTTGTTTCTTTTGAATGACTACCCACAACTCGCCACCAACGCAAAGTTTGTGATAAGCTTCTTCAAAGATTTGATGAACGACTGTCTTACCTGCACGAATTGGAGGATTTGTGATAACAGCAGCAAACTCTTCATCTTTCACTTCCGCAAATAAGTAACTTTTATAGATCTTAACGTTACTCACCTTGTTCTTATCTGCATTCAGCTTAGCAAGCTCAACTGCTCTTTCATTGATATCCACCATTTGAACAACACGATCTTGTTCCGCTCTAGCAAGCGAAAGTCCAATCGGTCCGTATCCGCATCCTACATCTATATAATCACCAGGTACTTCTGGAGGTACAAAGGACTCTATTAAAACGCGGCTGCCAAAATCTACTTCTTTCTTCGAAAAGACACCAGCATCCGTCGTAAAGCGAAATTTTTCGCCATTTAATGAAAAATCCCATGTTTCTCTTTTACTTTCTGTACCAGGTGTTTCAGAATAATAATGGTTCTTCATCGTTTTTAAACTCTCCTTACCTTCTGATAAAGACAGTATTCCCGTTCCGTAATTCTTTAACGGTCTATCTATAAAGATGCTTTTACAATGTCGCCTTTGAATGTGTTGATTTTCGTTACAGGTGCTCGCTTTCCGCGGGGCAGACGGTGAGCCACATTCGTACGTTTCACTCTTAAGTGTCTCACCTGCCCGCCTGTCCCGCAGGAGTCTCCCACCTTACACTTCAATCAACTGTTCAAAGAAGCGACAAGATAAAAAGCAGCAAGATTTTAGAATAGTTCATTCTAAAAAGATTAAGCGAAACAAACAAAAAGGTCCGCCATCGGGCGAACCTTTTCTTTTGAATTACTTAACTTCAACAGAAGCTCCAACTTCTTCAAGCTTAGCTTTGATTTCTTCAGCTTCGTCTTTAGATACGCCTTCTTTAACTGGCTTAGGAGCACCGTCAACAAGTTCTTTCGCTTCTTTAAGTCCAAGACCTGTAAGTTCACGAACAACTTTGATAACTTTAATTTTTGAAGCTCCACCGCTTGCAAGAATTACGTCGAATTCAGTTTGTTCAGCAGCAGCGTCTCCACCAGCAGCTCCACCAGCTACAGCTACAGGAGCAGCAGCAGTTACACCAAACTCTTCTTCGATTGCTTTTACTAGGTCGTTAAGCTCTAAAACAGTCATTGTTTTTAAGCTTTCAATGATTTGCTCTTTAGACATTATAATTTCCTCCTTATGGAATGTAAGTTATTGGTTGAAGATAAGGCTTATGCGCCTTGTTCTTCTTTTTGTTCTGCAACGGCTTTAGTAGCCAACGCAAAGTTGCGGATAGGTGCTTGAAGCACGCTGAGTACCATAGAAAGAAGACCTTCTCTTGATGGAAGTTCAGCAAGAGCTTTCACTTCTTCTAGAGACGCGATACGTCCTTCGATTACACCAGCTTTGATCTCAAGCGCTTCGTGTTTCTTAGCGAAGTCGTTAAGAATCTTAGCAGGAGCTACAACATCTTCATTCGAGAATGCGATCGCTGTAGGACCAGTTAAGTGTTCTGCTAATTCTTTAAGGTCATTCTCTTCAGCAGCGCGAACTACCATTGAGTTTTTGTAAACTTTAAACTCGATGCCAGCATCACGTAAAGACTTACGAAGTTCAGTAACCTCAGAAACAGTAAGACCACGGTAGTCAACAAGGATTGTTGATTGGCTATTTTTGATTTTCTCAGAAATAGTGGATACTAACTGCTTTTTTGTTTCTAAAATGCTGCTCATTATTACACCTCCTGTAAAATGATTGCATCACCGCAGGTTTTGTCCAAAAACAAAGCCTCCATGTCGAGACATGGAGGCGTGAGTATCTAAAGTCATAAGTAATTAACTAATGAGCTTACGATGCTTCACCTCGGCAGGAAGATTTAAGCCAGTTGGCTCCTGCTGTCTACGGCATTCATCTGATGCGTTTGTGTTTAACAGTATATAATATAACGGGTCGAAACCCGTTTGTCAACTATCGTTTTACAGCGAATGAAGATGGATTAACTTTGATCCCAGGTCCCATTGTAGAAGAAACAGCTACGTTCTTCATGTAAGTTCCCTTTGCAGCTGCAGGCTTAACTTTCAACAATGTTTCGATGATTGTGTTAAGGTTTTCTGCAAGCTTTTCAGCTTCGAAAGATACTTTACCGATTGGAACGTGAACGTTACCAGTCTTGTCGACACGGTATTCTACTTTACCAGCTTTGATTTCGTTAATCGCTTTTTCAACTTCAAATGTAACTGTTCCTGTTTTAGGGTTAGGCATTAAACCTTTAGGTCCTAGAACACGTCCAAGTTTACCAACTTCAGCCATCATGTCCGGAGTTGCAACGATTACGTCGAACTCGAACCAACCTTGTTGGATTTTGTTGATGTAGTCAGAATCGCCAACGTGATCTGCTCCAGCAGCTTCAGCTTCTTTTGCTTTTTCACCTTTTGCGAAAACTAATACACGTTGAGTCTTACCAGTTCCGTTTGGAAGCACTACTGCTCCACGAACTTGTTGGTCAGCTTTCTTCGTGTCTACACCTAAACGAACTGCAACTTCTACAGACTCGTCAAATTTTGCAGGAGCAGCTTTTTTAACTAGCTCGATCGCTTCTGCAGCGTCATATGCTTTTGTGCGGTCTACTAATTTAGCCGCTTCTTGGTACTTCTTACCTTTGTTTGCCATTGTATTGTCCTCCTTATGTGGTTTAGCGGATATTCCTCCCACTTATTGCACTAAAAAATCAAGTGCAATTACACGCATTGCATGAATAAAGGTTGCGAACCGTTTGACGGGCAGGATATCAATCCATTTACTCGCAACCTAATAGACATCAAACACAGGGATTAGTCTTCGATAACAATTCCCATGCTGCGTGCAGTACCTTCAACCATACGCATTGCAGCTTCAACGCTAGCAGCGTTTAGGTCAGGCATTTTTGATTCTGCGATTTCGCGAACTTTATCACGCTTTACAGTCGCAACTTTTTTCTTGTTCGGCTCACCAGAACCTGACTCGATTCCTGCAGCTTTCTTTAAAAGAACAGCAGCCGGAGGAGTTTTAGTGATGAATGTAAATGAACGGTCTTCGAAAACCGTGATTTCTACCGGAATGATTAAACCAGCTTGATCAGCAGTACGAGCGTTGAATTCTTTACAGAATCCCATGATGTTTACCCCAGCTTGTCCTAGTGCAGGTCCAACTGGCGGTGCCGGGTTTGCTTTACCAGCAGGGATTTGAAGCTTTACCATCTTAATAACCTTTTTAGCCACGCGACACACCTCCTTAAGTCCGTGATGTGGTATTATGGGCCGAAACCCTCCCACTCAAAAATACGCTTCCCCTCCTAAAAGAGAGGAAGCAGTTGATTAGTAATATCAAACATAAAAAATTCTATCACCTTTTTGAAGTGATTACAAGTCTTTTTCCATTATAACTTGCTAACTTGGGTAAACTCAAGTTCAACTGGTGTCTCACGGCCAAACATGTTGACGTGAACTTTCAGCTTCTGTTTTGTTGCATCGATCTCTTCGATCGTACCAACAAAGTCAGCAAAAGGACCTTCTTTTACTTTTACAGATTCCTTGATTTCGAAATCAACTTCAACGCGCGGAGCTTCCATACCCATACCTTTAAGTATATGATCTACTTCCTCAGGCAAAAGTGCCGTTGGCTTCGAGCCCGCTCCAGCAGAACCGACAAATCCTGTTACCCCTGGCGTATTACGTACAACGTACCATGAATCATCTGTCATGATCATCTCCGTTAATACATAACCAGGGAAAACTTTCTTCATGCTTGTTTTTGTCTTACCGTTCTTTGTTTCGGTCTCTTCTTCTACAGGTACAAGTACACGGAAAATCTTATCTGTCATCCCCATAGATTCCAAACGCTTTTCCAAGTTTGCTTTTACTTTGTTTTCATAACCTGAATAGGTATGAACTACGTACCAATTTTTTTCCATACGATGGGACCCGTGTCCTTTCCCTCCTAAAATGGATATACTCTAGCATTCTATCCAAAAGAAGCTATATCTAATCTACCCTAAAATAAGCTCAACTAATTGTGAAATACCTAGATCCACAACCCAGAAGAACAAAGCCATAATCACTACAGTTGACAGTACAATCCCCGTATAGCGAAATAACTCTTTTCGCGTAGGCCAGCTAACACGCTTCATCTCCTTATTTACATCGGAAAGAAACTTTGCTGGTGATTTCTTTGTCTTTTCTGCAACATCCGCCATCTTCATAAACCCCCATGCCTTTGATCAATTAACATTTATAAAAAAAGCTTGTTTCGCTTACTTCGTTTCCTGGTGAATGGTATGAGCATTGCAGTAGCTGCAAAACTTTTTAACCTCGACTCGTTCAGGATTGTTTTGCTGGTTCTTCATCGTTGTATAATTTCGTTTCGAGCATTCTTTACAGGCTAAAAAAACTTTTTTTCTCATGCTAAATAAACACCTTTCGTGCGACAAACCCACTCATCCACGTTACAATGTTACTTTTAAAACCTTAACATAGGGGTATACGCTTGTCAATAAAGGGAAAATGACGTTTTGAGAGCTCATTGTGTTGGGAATGTAAGTGGTTGATTATCGTTTTAGAGGGTTTGCTTTGTTAGGGATGCAACTCCATTTTGTACTCCAGACAACTTGGCGGTAGCTTGATTAAACAAAATTAATGATAAAAACCATCACTCATCGATAAAAATGTGTGAAAGTCAGCTAAAAATGATTTAGCTAGCTATTTTGTTCTCATGAGCACAATAGTTCTTGCCATTTTCTACTCAAATCAGGTGATTAACGTATACCCACCCTAGTATTCATCCTGCTAATCCATGAAATTTGAGCCTTAATTCTAGAAATCATTCAATTAATCCAGCGAGTTTTGTGCATATATCGGCGAGTTGACAAAATACGATTATCATCAACCCGTCAAATAACCCCACCCACGCGCATACCAGCTAAACAACCTCTCAAATCCAAAAGAAAAAGAGCAGGAACAATCCCCACTCTTAAGATGATATTTCTCTTAGCTCTAAATAACGCTCTAATTTACGTTTCACTCGTTGAAGCGCGTTGTCGATCGACTTCACGTGTCTGTCGAGATCCACTGAGATTTCCTGGTACGATCTTCCGTCAAGGTACAGCATCAGAACTTTACGTTCCAGGTCACTTAATATTTCTCCCATCTTCACTTCAATATCATCAAATTCTTCTTGATTGATAATCAGTTCTTCTGGATCAGTGACTTTTGTACCGCATATTACATCCATTAGTGTACGGTCGGACTCCTCATCATAGATTGGCTTGTCCAACGACACGTAAGAATTTAACGGAATGTGCTTTTGTCTAGTTGCCGTTTTGATAGCGGTAATCATTTGCCTTGTTATACATAGTTCGGCAAAAGCTTTAAAGGATGACAGCTTGTCCTCTTTAAAATCGCGAATGGCTTTATACAGCCCGATCATACCTTCTTGAATGATATCTTCACGGTCTGCACCGATCAAAAAGTATGATCTTGCTTTCGCACGAACAAAGTTTTTATATTTGTTGATCAAATATTCAAGTGCTGCGCTGTCCCCCTCATGAACCAGTTCCACAAGGCTTTCATCTTCCATGAGCTCGTAATCGCTTACTGACCGTTCCTTGAGATCTATGTTCACGACAAATCCCCCCACCAGGTTTTTACCGGCAAAATATAGCAATATTATAGCTCATAGTTCACAAAAGCGTCAAGATTCCTTATTTTTGCCCTCTTCTCCATCTTTCAAATATTTCGGCAATTTCGTCTGAAAGAAGGATAGATGAGGAGGTTTGCTTCCTTTTCCGCTCGCCAACGGACACATGGATATGCTTTTCGATTTCGTCCATCTCATTCTTTAATTCTCTCGCAGATTTTCTCAATGCGCCTTTACCAAAAATCTGCCACTGTTCGGTTGAATCTGAAGTTGCTACGTAAATTCGCGTATCGATTGATTTTAACTCTCCGACCAAACGTTCAATCCGCTCATCTGCCGTTTCGTTCTCTCTTGTAAAAATGACTTCAACGCGGTGGTTTTTCGTTTTTTTCTCTGTGCCAGGTGTGAGATGGGCATCAAATACGACGATTACTTGATACCCGGTCGTCCCCTGGTATTCTGCCATATATTCGATCAGCAGGTCTCTTGCTTTGGCAAAATCAGATGTTTTTAAGCTCCGTAATTCGGGCCAAGCGCCAATGATGTTGTAGCCATCAACAATCAAATAGTGGCGGGTTTTCATTTTCGCGCTTCTAACGGATTGCGGTTACGGTACACTTCATACATCAAGAGACTAGCAGCAACTGATGCATTAAGCGAGGTAACCTTCCCTTTCATCGGAAGCTGAACAAGGAAATCGCACGTTTCTGATACGAGTCTTCCCATTCCTTTTCCTTCGCTTCCGATCACAAGACCTAAAGGCATGTCCCACTTTGCTTGTCTGTAGTCATCTTTCCCTTTCATGTCTGCACCGGCAAACCACATACCGCGGTCTCTTAACTCTTTCATCGTTTGAACAAGATTCGTAACACGAACAACCGGAATGTATTCGATCGCACCCGTTGAAGCTTTTGCTACTGTAGCGGTCAATCCTACTGAACGTCTTTTCGGAATAATGATGCCATGTGCACCAACTGCATCAGCCGTACGCATGATCGAACCTAAATTATGAGGATCTTCAAGCTCGTCCAATAAAAGAAAGAACGGTTCTTCTCCTCTTTCTTCGGCAATTTTAAATAGATCATCAATATCTGCGTAAGAGTATGCTGCTACACCAGCGATTACACCTTGATGGTTGCCTCCCCCGCTTAATGAATCGAGCTTTTGCTTCGGTACATATTGCACAAGGACATTTTGTTTTTTCGCCATTGAGACGATCGTACTTACCGGTCCTTTTTGAGATCCTTCACCTACGAAGATTTTATTAATATCACGGCCTGAACGAAGTACTTCCATCACTGGATTTCTGCCGATGATCAATTCTTGTTCTTTTTGTTCTTTTGCTTCACTCATCTTTTAGACCTCCCCCTTTTTATTATCTGATAACACATATTCCATCATGTTCGCTAAACGTTCATGGTTATTTAACAGATAGAGATAACCGATGATCGCCTCAAAGCTTGTTGCATGCCGGTACGTTTGAACATCCGTATTTTTCGGAACGGTTCCTTGGTTCGCATTGCGCCCACGCTTAATAACAGCGACCTCTTCTTCTGTAAAATAGTTTTCTTCAAGCAGCTGAACGACCATGCTCGCTTGCGCTTTTGCTGAAACAAACTTCGTGGCCGATACGTGGAGCTTGTTCGGCTTCACCTGTCCATTACGGATAAGGTGTTCACGCACGAACTGCTCCATTACTGCATCTCCCATATAAGCAAGCGTGGTTCCGTTCAATTGTTTAATATCTGCGTCCGTTATCTTCATTTACTTATCTCTTTTCCACCGTACACCTTGTGCGGTATCTTCCAAAATGATGTTCTGTTCTTTTAGCTGATCACGAATTTCGTCAGCGCGAGAAAAGTTCTTTTCTTTACGCGCTTGATTACGTTCTTGAATGAGAGCGTCAATCTCTTCATCTAACAATTCCTCTTCTTTATGAAGAGTAAGTCCCAGCACACCCGCAAGCTCATCGAACAGAGCGATGAACTCTGTAATAACGGCTTTAGAAGTGTTTTTCTCTTGCAGATATACGTTCGCTTCTCTCGAAAAATCAAAAAGATGAGAGATCGCGTTCGCCGTGTTAAAATCATCATCCATATCCGTGATGAATTTCTCTCTAGTCTCTTTAACAAGCTGAGTCCATTTTTCTGTATCTACAGATAAGTCTGCTGATACACTCAAGCGGTGTTTTAAGTTTTCATAAGACGTACGGATTCTATTCAACCCTGCCTCTGCCGCTTCTAACAACTCTTGACTGAAGTTGATCGGATTGCGGTAGTGTACGGCCAGCATAAAGAATCGGATAACTTGCGGATCCTGCTGTTGCACAAGATCATGAACAAGTACAAAGTTCCCAAGTGATTTGGACATTTTTTCGTTATCAATATTAATATACCCATTATGCATCCAATACTTAGCCATCGGAGCTTCATTTAATGCTTCCGATTGTGCGATCTCATTCTCGTGATGAGGAAAAGCTAGATCTTGACCGCCGCCATGAATGTCGATCGAGTCACCTAAGTATTTTTTCGCCATAGCGGAGCATTCGATATGCCAGCCTGGACGACCTTTCCCCCAAGGGCTCTCCCAATAGATCTCCCCATCTTTCGCTGCTTTCCATAGCGCAAAATCAAGTGGATCTTCTTTTTTCTCTCCTACTTCAATTCTCGCACCAGATCTTAAGTCATCGATCGATTGATGAGAAAGTTTACCATAGCCGTTGAACGAACGCGTCTTAAAATAAACATCTCCCGCTGCTTCATAAGCAAAACCTTTTTTGATGAGGTTTTCGATAAAATCAATGATCTCTGGCATCGTTTCTGTTACACGCGGATGTGCGTCAGCTTTTTGTACGCCTAGTGCGCAAGTATCCTCATGATACGCATGGATGAACTTCTCGGCGATCGTTGGGACATCGCTTCCCATCTCATTAGCCGCTTTAATGAGCTTATCATCAACATCCGTAAAATTGGAAATGAACTGCACATCAAAATCTCTGTATTCCAAGTACTTTCTCACTGTATCAAAAACAATAGCCGGTCTCGCGTTACCGATATGGATATAGTTATATACAGTCGGTCCGCACACATACATCTTCACTTTTCCTTCTTCTAACGGAACGAAAAGCTCTTTTTGACGAGTCATCGTATTATAGATTTTAATACCCATTTAAACTTCACTCCTTTTTTTCAATGTTTCCAGTTCTTCGCGCATTCGTTTCATCTCGTTATGCATTTCTCTAAATTTATCAGCTACCGGATCAGGCAGATCGCGATGATCAAGTTCGCATCCTACTTTAATGCCATCCTTAATCACGACTCTTCCTGGTATTCCAACTACTGTGGCATCAGGCGGAACGTGTTGAAGAACAACCGATCCTGCCCCAACTTTTGAATTTTTTCCGATGGTAATGTTACCTAGCACCTTGGCTCCTGTAGCAACAAGAACGTGATCTTCAAGCGTGGGATGCCTTTTACCTTTTTCTTTTCCCGTACCTCCGAGCGTAACACCCTGATAGAGCGTCACGTCATTGCCGATGATACACGTTTCGCCGATCACAACACCCATTCCGTGATCGATAAAAAAGCGTCTGCCGATCTGGGCTCCTGGGTGTATTTCGATACCGGTAAAAAAGCGGCTGATCTGTGAGATTAAACGAGCTAAAAACAGCCAGTTTCGTTTGAATAACTTATGTGCTAATCTATGGGCCCAAACCGCATGCAGTCCACTGTATGTTAGGAATACTTCGAATGAACTTCTAGCTGCTGGGTCTTTCTCAAAAACAACCTGAATGTCTTCTCTCATGGCTGAAAACATGTTCTCCAACCTCCTTGCATAAAAATATCGTGCTCTTACCGTGAATACAATGTTGCCTTGGAAGAGGTTGATTTCCGTTCCAGGTGCTTCGCTTTCCGCGGGGCGTGCGGTGAGCCCCCTGCCGCTTTGCGCCTTTAGGGGTCTCTCCTGCCCACTCGTCCTAGCCTAGAGTCTTACACCTTCCACTACAATCAACTAGGCAAAGTTGAAAAAGTGATTCATAAGCAAAATTGTTTAGATCTAATCTAAGCATTAGAAAATAAAAAACGCCCCTGTGCCATATATGACACAGAGACGTACTAATAGACGCGGTTCCACTCTGTTTAACAGGCTTAATTTAAAACTCACCTGTTCCCTTAAGCTCCATAACGGGGAGTTGCCGCCCAAACCTACTAAAACTTTCGGCAAGGGACTCCGAGGGGCACTTCAGCAAGCATTTTCATGAACCACTTTCAGCCGGTGATGGTTCTCTCTACTATGAAAAGGCGCTAGCCTACTTTCCTCATCTGCGTTTTACATGTTTTTATAAGTTTCTTTTACTATATTATAATCTTTGCAAAATGTGTACTTTTATTACTTTTTAATTTGAGTCAGTACAGCATTTACGCGCTTTGTAATCACATCTTTACCGAGAAGGGACACGGCAGCAGGCAGATCTGGACCATGTTGCTGACCAGTTGTTGCCACACGAATCGGCATGAACAAGTTCTTCCCTTTTTGACCTGTTTCCTTCTGAACAGCTTTCATCATCGCCTTGATGTCTTCCGCTTCAAAAGAATCACTGTTTTCGATCTGAGTTAAGAACGATTCCATAACGGATGGAACCCCTTCACCTTGTAAGACTTCAAGTGCTTCTCCTTCATACTCGATCTCTTGTTTGAAGAATAGTTCCGTTAAGTCTACGATTTCAGCACCATAGCTCATTTTTTCCTGATGAAGAGCGACAAGTTTCTTAATCCACTCCTGTTCTTCAGGACTTGGGTTTTCTGAAACTCTGCCCGCTTTTACTAGGTGAGGCATACACAACTCAACGATACGAGCTACGTCTTGCTGTTTCATATATTGGTTGTTCAGCCATTCTAACTTTTGCGTATCAAAAACGGCAGGAGCTTTGGATAGACGGTTCGGATCAAAAATTTCAATAAACTGCTCACGGCTGAAGATCTCTTCTTCTCCACCTGGAGACCAGCCTAGTAGCGCAATAAAGTTAAACAGCGCTTCTGGCAAGTATCCTAAATCTTTGTATTGTTCGATAAACTGAACGATCGATTCATCACGTTTACTCAGTTTTTTACGGTTTTCATTTACGATCAATGTTGTGTGACCGAACTTAGGATGAGAAAAACCAAGCGCATCATAGATTAATAACTGCTTTGGTGTGTTTGAGATGTGATCATCCCCACGAAGGACGTGAGAGATCGCCATTTCGTGATCATCAATAACAACCGCATAGTTGTAAGTTGGGATACCGTCTTTCTTTACGATAACAAAATCACCAAAGCCGCTTGATTCAAATGAAACTTCACCTTTTACCATGTCATCAAACGTGATCGTACGGTCTTGTGGAACCTTAAAACGAATGCTCGGACGGCGACCTTCTTCTTCTAGAGCCGCTTTTTCTTCAACTGATAAGTTTAGACAGCGTCCATCATAAACAGGAGTATCCCCTTTTGCCATCTGCTCTTCACGAGAAGCCTCAAGCTCTTCTTCTGTACAATAACAAGTGTATGCAAGACCTTTTGAAAGTAGTTCATCTGTATACTTCTCGTATAAATCTAAACGTTCCATCTGACGATACGGACCGTAATCTCCTCCGATATCAACACTTTCATCCCAATCCATACCGAGCCATTTCAAATGATCCAGCTGACTCTCTTCTCCGCCTTGAATGTTACGCTTTTGGTCCGTATCTTCAATACGAATAATAAATTTCCCGCCAGTGTGGCGTGCATATAGATAATTGAATAGAGCTGCACGTGCATTCCCTATATGTAAGTGTCCCGTTGGACTTGGTGCATAACGCACTCGAACTTCGTTTGCCATCATGTTTCACCTCTATAATTTTTTTCTTCTTTAGATGAATGGTTGGATCGTTTGACGGATCCTCTTCACTGAAAAGTTGATTGGAGTGCAAGGTGCGAGACTCCTGGGGGCTCACCGCACGCCCCCCGGAAAGCGAGCAACCTGGAACGGAAATCAACCGCTCCCTTAAACTCCATAGTCTTCCTTCTACAGCAGTATAACTATGCCTTCTCTATCAACACTACCGCTTGAGCTGCGATTCCCTCTTCGCGTCCAGGAAATCCTAGCTTTTCAGTCGTCGTCGCCTTCACGTTGATTCTATCTACATCAACATCAAAAATACCGGCGATCACTCCGCGCATCTCTTCAATGTACGGAAGCATCTTTGGTTTTTGAGCAATGATCGTACAATCTATATTACCTAAAGAATAACCTTTTTTCTCGACCAATTTCCAAGAATCGAGCAACAAGCGCTTCGAATCTGCGCCTTTGTAAGCTGGATCTGTATCTGGAAAGTGTTTCCCGATATCTCCTTCACCTGCTGCGCCTAGCAATGCATCTGTAATCGCATGCAAAAGAACGTCAGCATCAGAGTGCCCTAAAAGTCCCTTCTCATAAGGAATCGTTACACCGCCAATGATTAACGGACGACCCTCACTAAAGGCATGTACATCAAAACCCTGTCCGATGCGCATCATGCTTTTTCCCCCTGTCTCTCTAACAAAATGGCTTGTCCAAATAACAAGTCATCAGACGTAGTTAATTTTATATTATGATAGTCTCCCATTACAATAGCGACTGTTTGTCCAATTCGTTCCACTAGGCTTGCGTCATCCGTTCCAATATAGCCTTCTTCGTCTGCCTTTCTGTGTGCATCCATTACGATAGAAAGACGAAAAGCTTGCGGGGTTTGAACAGCCCACAAGCTGGAACGGTCGATCGTTTCTTCCACTACATTCTCTAATACCCGCTTGACCGTATCCTTAACAGGAACAGCTAACACGGCAGAGCCTGTATCTCGTGCCGTGTTAATGAGTTGTAAAATAGAATCATGTGTGATGAAAGGCCGTGCTGCATCATGAATGAGAACGAGGTCTACATCTGTAGGTACGACCTTCAATCCCTCATAGACACTTTGCTGACGTTCTTTTCCGCCTGGAACGATTTTGCGCACTTTTTTGTATTGGAACGACTCTACAAAGTCTTGCATCTGCTGCAATTCCTTTTCACTGCCGACAAGAATCACACCCTCGCAATGCGGATCGTTTTCAAACACATGTAGTGTGTGCGCGAGAACTGGTTTTCCTAAGAGCTCGATCCACTGCTTAGAGATCCCAGCATTCATGCGTTTACCTTGTCCAGCAGCAGGAATGACTGTCCAATAATTCACGTGCTTCCCCACCGTTCGTTACAATGCTTTTTCTAATAGTTTCTTTTTGGCAAAAATCATTCTGCCCGCTGATGTTTGAAGTACGGATGTAACAACAACATCAATCGTCTTGCCTACATAATCGCGACCATCTTCTACAACGATCATCGTTCCATCGTCCAGATAGCCTACACCTTGACTCTGTTCTTTTCCGTCTTTGATCACTTGTACAACAAGTTCTTCGCCAGGAAGAACAACGGGTTTTACCGCATTTGCAAGGTCATTAATATTTAGTACTGCAACGTTTTGCAGTTCACATACTTTGTTCAAGTTAAAATCATTCGTAACGACGACACCGGATAACAGTTGAGCGAGCTTTACAAGCTTGCTATCAACTTCTGTTACCTCTTCAAAGTCACCTTCATAGATTTCAACTTTCATAGAAAGCTCTTTTTGAATACGATTTAGAATATCAAGGCCACGGCGCCCTCTGTTACGTTTTAAAACATCTGAGGAATCAGCAATATATTGCAATTCTTCTAAAACAAAACGAGGAATGATAAGCGGACCTTCTAAAAAGCCAGTTTGACAGATATCAGCCACTCGGCCATCGATAATGACGCTCGTATCTAAAATCTTATACTTACCACCCGGCTTTTCGATCTCTGCTTCTTTTTTTCGTTCTTTCCCTTGGCTTTTCAAAGAGAACAGCTGAATCAACTCGTCTCTCTTTTTAAAACCTACTTGAAAGCCTAAATAACCGAGCAGGAATGTGATCGCGATCGGCAGGATCGAGCTGACCACAACAATATCCATAGAGCTTAACGGTGACTGGATTAAAAAGGCTACGATCAGTCCGATAATAAGTCCCATCGTACCGGATAAAAGATCAGTTGCTGGAGCTTTTACAACCGTCTCCTCAGCCCAGCGGATTAAACCTACTACGTAATCGGACAGCCAGAATGTAGATAAAAATAATATAAGTGCACCAATCACTGCCCCGACATATGGGGATGTTACTTGATTCGGAAGATCACCGAAATTAAGTACACGAATGAGATCTGGTATATATAGATAGCCTAGCATGCCCCCTATTACGATGAAAAATAGTTGAACAATTCTTTTTAGCATGCCTGATTCACCTCCCCTAATCATTATTTACAAAATGACCGTATTAAAAACGTGCAAAAATAGAAAATTCCTTTTTTTACTCAGAATGTTCCATTTAGATATGACGATCGACGAAAAGCTGTTCCTGAATGCGTTTGAGCCCTTCTTTTACTTTTTTGGCACGAATCTCACCGATACCCTCTACCTCGTCCAATTCATCGATGGACGCACGCAAAATTTGCGGAAGGTTTTCAAATGCATCTGTTAAATTCTCAATAATAACAGCTGGAAGCCTTGGAATCTTGCCAAGAATACGGTATCCGCGTGGATGAATCGTCTCATCCTGCATATTCATACCGGCTGAGAAGCCTAAAAGTTTCATAATAACGGATTCATCAAATAATTCTTCAGATGATAGTTTGTTCAATTGGCGAAGAATCGCATAAGGATCACTTTCACGATCTTTCATATAGTCCTTGATTAAAAGCAATGCTTCTTCCTCAATGTTAGAAACGAGCTCCTCCATCTGGATTCGAATCAGTCTTCCTTCAACACCAAGTTCATTAACATATTTAATAATCTCATTTTTTATGCGTAAAACCATCTCAATTCTGTGAATAACTTGTGTAACTTCTTGGAAAGTCACTAATTCTTCAAATTCTAGCGCTCCAAGGTTCGTAACACTTTGGTCAAAAACCACTTTATATTTCTCAAGCGTTTGAATCGCTTGATTCGCTTTCGTCAAAATCACACCGATCTCTTTTAGTGAATAACGAATCATCCCTTGATATAGAGTGATTACGTTACGACGTTGAGAGATAGAGATCACAAGGTTGCCTGTTTGGCGCGCAACACGTTCGGCGGTTCTGTGACGAATCCCCGTTTCTGTAGACGGAATCACCGTATCTGGAATGAGCTGTGTGTTCGCATACAGAATTTTAACAGCATCTTCATTCAAAATGATCGCACCATCCATCTTGGCAAGTTCATATAGTGATGCGGGTGAGTATTTACAGTTAATAGAGAAACCTCCATCAACGATTTCTTTTACTTTATCGTTATATCCAACAACGATCAGTCCACCAGTGTTCGCTCGCAGTACGTTGTCGATTCCTTCCCGAAGTGGTGTCCCGGGAGCAACTAGCTGTAGCATTTGGCTTATGATTGCTTCTTTTATCGCATGGTCCATAATATGCTTTACCCTCCTAACGCTGCTTGTAACGCCTCATAAACGGTCGATACTCCGACGACTTGTATTCCTTTTGGAACCGTCCAGCCGCCTATATTTTTATCAGGTATAATAGCTCGCGTAAAACCTAATTTGGCAGCTTCATGTACGCGCTGCTCGATACGGGAAACTCTTCTAACCTCTCCCGTTAATCCTATTTCTCCAATCATAACATCTGTTGGCTTTGTTGGTGAATCGCGAAAGCTTGAAGCGATGCTGATCGCAACAGCAAGATCGATCGCTGGCTCATCCAGCCGAACTCCACCTGCAACATTCAGATACGCATCCTGGTTCTGAAGCAGCAGTCCGACTCTCTTTTCTAAAACAGCCATAAGCAGCGATACACGGTTGTGATCGATACCCGTAGCCATCCTTCTAGGATTACCAAAGCTCGTTGGTGATATTAAAGCCTGAAGTTCTACTAGCATCGGACGCGTTCCTTCAAGAGACGCAACTACTGTCGAACCCGCTGCCCCTTTCGAACGTTCTTCTAAAAAGATCTCAGAAGGGTTTAATACTTCTTCGAGGCCGACTTCCTTCATTTCGAAAACACCGATTTCATTCGTAGAGCCGAAACGGTTCTTAACTGCTCGTAAGATACGGAAAGTATGATGACGTTCTCCTTCAAAGTACAATACGGCATCTACCATGTGCTCTAAAAGACGCGGTCCGGCGATATTTCCTTCTTTTGTAACATGTCCAACGATAAATACAGCAATACCTTTCGTTTTCGCCATACGCATCAAATGTGACGTACACTCTCGTACTTGCGATACACTTCCTGGAGCTGAAGTCACTTCAGCCCGATAGACGGTTTGAATCGAGTCGATGATCATTACAGAAGGCATCACATCTGCCATCGCCTGCTCAATCAGTTCTAGATCTGTTTCTGCTAAAACAAACAAGTCTTTTGCTCCGATATCTAAACGATCTGCACGCAGCTTCGTCTGTTTAACAGATTCCTCACCAGATATGTATAGAACACGCTCTCCTCTTTGTGCAAGCTGCGCTGATGTTTGCAGCAATAGTGTGGACTTACCGATTCCGGGGTCTCCTCCAACTAAAACCATTGAGCCTGGAACGATCCCCCCACCTAAAACACGGTTGAATTCCTGATAGTTTGTCGGTATGCGCGGCTCTTGCTCACTTTTTACATCTGCTATTGACTGGGGTTTCTGCTTTACGTTCTTATCTCCGCCAGAGCTTAATCCTCTAATATTTTTTTCAGGTCGAATCGTTTCCTCCACCATCGTGTTCCACGCATGGCATCCCGGACATTTTCCCATCCATTTCGGAGATTCATAACCGCAATCTTGGCAAAGAAAGATTGATTTTACTTTAGCCATCTAAAAAACTCCTCTTCCAAACTTAACACTTTAATATCTATCTATTTCATAACCTTTAGTTTCTACTTTCAGACGCTTGGTGAGTTGATGCTTCTAAAGTATTACTGAAAAGACTTTTCTAGAGTATCCCTGAAAAGACTTCATAGAAAGGTTGATTGAAGTGAAAGGTGTGAGACTCCTGCGGGACGAGTGGGCAGGAGAGACCCCTAAAGGCGCAAAGCGGCAGGGGGCTCACCGCACGCCCCGCGGAAAGCGAACACCTGTAACGGAAATCAACCACTTTCAAGGCATCATTGTATATCAATATAGGTTTACTAATTTAACAAGTTAAATACTGAAAATATCAAGATTTATTCACTAATATCATAACATAAAACCTAACAACTACTTCCATTTGAGCTCTGCAAAAAAAGGCGAACAGCTAAGATTATTTCGACAAAAACCCGGAGGACATGTCTGTCTTCCGGGTCTTTTGTAGGATATTCTCATATGTGGTAAAAGTTAGACTGTTTGAACAACAAAATCGTTCTCTTCAACATCAATCTTAACGGTCTGCCCTTTGTTGATATTTCCTCTTAGAAGCTCTTCAGATAATCGATCTTCAATCTTACGCTGTAGGGCACGACGCAATGGACGAGCTCCGTAATCTGGATCGTATCCTTCTTCCGTAATCTTTTCGAGAGCGGCTTGAGTCAACTCGATCTCAATTCCTTGATCACTTAAACGTTGTTTCAGTGATGCAGCCATCAAGCTAACGATTCTTAGCAAGTGCTCTTTTTCTAAAGAATGGAACACGATGATCTCATCGATACGGTTCAAGAACTCTGGACGGAATGCACGCTTCAGTTCATCCATCACTTTAGACTTCATGTCGTTGTACTTTTGACCTTCGTTATGAACAGCAAATCCTAGTGAACGATTACGCTTAAGCGTGCTCGCTCCTACGTTTGAAGTCATGATTACTACCGTGTTGCGGAAATCGACTGTACGTCCCTTAGAGTCAGTAAGACGACCATCTTCTAGCACTTGAAGCAAGATGTTGAATACTTCAGGATGCGCTTTTTCGATTTCATCAAGCAAGATAACAGAGTAAGGCTTTCTTCTAACTTTCTCTGTTAACTGGCCGCCTTCTTCGTGTCCAACATATCCAGGAGGCGATCCAACGAGACGGGATGTTGTATGCTTCTCCATGTACTCCGACATATCGATACGGATAATCGCATCTTCATCACCAAATAGTGTTTCGGCAACAGCTCTTGCAAGTTCTGTTTTACCTACACCTGTTGGTCCTAAGAAGATGAACGAGCCGATCGGACGCTTCGGATCTTTCAAACCAGCACGCGCTCTCCGGATAGCTTTAGAGATTGCCGTAACAGCCTCAGACTGGCCGATAACACGATCGTGCAAAATCTCTTCCATCTTCAGAAGGCGTTCTGTTTCTTCTTCAGCAAGTTTAGAAACCGGAACTCCCGTCCAAGAGGATACAACTTGTGCAATATCTTCTGGCGTTACTTCTGTATTTTCTTTTCCTTGTTTCTCTTTCCAAACATCCTTCGTTTTCTCTAGCTCTTCACGAAGACGCTGTTCAGAATCTCGAAGTGAAGCAGCTTTTTCAAATTCTTGACTTTGAACAGCCGCATCCTTCTCCTTACGAACTTCCTCTAGCTTCTGCTCAAGCTCTTTTAAGTTCGGCGGAGCTGTATATGAACGAAGGCGAACTTTTGACGCCGCTTCATCAATTAGATCGATCGCTTTATCTGGTAAGAAACGATCTGAGATGTAACGATCAGATAACTGAACAGATGCTTCAATCGCTTCATCCGTAATCGTTACACGGTGATGAGCTTCATAACGATCGCGAAGTCCTTGAAGAATTTGAATACTTTCATCCTTCGTTGGCTCGTTAACCGTGATCGGCTGGAAACGGCGCTCAAGCGCTGCATCTTTTTCAATATATTTTCTGTACTCATCAAGTGTCGTAGCACCGATACATTGAAGTTCGCCGCGGGCAAGAGCTGGCTTTAGAATGTTGGATGCATCAATCGCACCTTCTGCTCCACCTGCACCGATCAAAGTATGAAGTTCGTCGATGAATAGAATGATATTTCCTGCCTGTCGGATCTCATCCATTACTTTTTTCAGACGATCTTCAAACTCACCTCTGTACTTCGTTCCTGCTACAACTGTACCCATATCAAGCGTCATAACACGCTTATCACGAAGTGTTTCTGGCACTTCGTTATTGATGATCTGCTGTGCTAGACCTTCTGCGATAGCTGTTTTACCAACACCAGGCTCTCCGATCAAAACAGGGTTGTTCTTCGTACGGCGGCTTAGAACCTCAATAACACGCTGAATTTCTTTCGCACGCCCGATTACTGGGTCTAGTGTGCCTTCACGAGCAATCGCCGTTAGATCACGCGCTAAGCTGTCTAACGTTGGGGTATTGGCACTAGCAGATGAACCTCTATGACTTGAAGAAGATTCATTGCTTCCTAGTAACTGCAGCACCTGCTGACGCGCTTTATTAAGGCTGACACCAAGGTTGTTTAGTACACGAGCTGCAACGCCTTCTCCTTCACGAATCAAGCCTAATAGAATGTGTTCCGTTCCCACGTATGAATGTCCGAGTTTACGAGCTTCATCCATGGAAAGTTCGATCACTTTTTTAGCACGAGGCGTATAGTGAATCGTTTGAACAGCTTCCTGACCGCGGCCGATCAATGTTTCCACTTCTTTTTGAATCTTTTCTGGCCCTAGTCCAAGAACTTGAAGAGCTTTCGCTGCAATTCCTTCACCTTCACGGATCAAACCAAGCAGGATATGTTCTGTTCCCACGTTATTATGACCTAATCGAATCGCTTCTTCTTGTGCTAAAGCTAAAACTTTTTGTGCTCTCTCTGTAAAACGACCAAACATCATACTCGTCACGCTCCTTATCGGTTTTCCAATTTTATTCTTTCTCTGATTAGAGTGGCTCTTCTTATGTCACGTTCTTCTGGAGTTAGAACTTCACCTGCATATTGTTGAAGAAAACCTGGTTGTGTAAGTATCATAAGTTCATTGAGTATCGTTTTTGAAATCCCAGGTAAAATCTCTAAATCAATGCCAAGCCGCACATCTGATAAACATTTGGCAGCTTCTTTTGATTGGATGATCCGGCAGTTCTCTAACGTTCCCAGTGAACGGAATAACTTGTCTTCAAGCTGTAATTTCAATCCATCCTGCAGCTGTTTGCGAGCTGCTCGTTCTTGTTGGATGACCTGCATGACGACACCTGCGAGATCTTCCATTATATCCTCTTCCGACTTGCCCAGTGTCATCTGATTTGAAATTTGAAAAATGTTTCCTTGCGCCTCGGTACCTTCCCCATAGATGCCTCTCACCGCTAACCCTAGCTGATTGATCGCTGGGATGATGCGGCTCATCTTTTTTGACAGAACGAGCGCTGGGAGATGCATCATAACAGAGGCTCGAAGTCCAGTTCCTACATTCGTCGGACAGCTTGTTAAATATCCTCGTTTTTCATCAAACGCATAATCAACGTTTTTTTCGAGTCTATCATCGATCTCATTCGCCCGTTGAAGCACTTCTTCTAGTTGAAAACCTGGTGCTAAACATTGAATGCGTATATGATCTTCTTCATTTACCATGATGCTCACTGATTCATCTGCATTCATGAGAACCGCACCATATTTCGCTTGCTCAGCTAAATTGGGACTGATCAGATGTTTCTCAACAAGTACCCGTTTTTCAACAGGCTTTAACTCCTCCATCATCAGCATTTCAAGATTTTCTGCTTCTTCGCTCTCTTCACTAATACATGTCGAGATCGTTGATATGACTTCATGCGCCGATTCTTTATCTGTCGCGATGGGAAAAACATATTGATGAATATTTCTTGCAAGTCGGACACGGCTCGAAAGAACAATATCCGATTCTGGCCCCTCCCGTTTCATCCAGGGACTGATCGCGTCACTGATAAATCGTTCCAAAGACATCGGTTACGTATCCCTCCCCTGTTGCAAGCGGTGCTCGATCTCTCTGATGACATCTCTTGTTTCAGCAGCTCTTTCAAACTCCTCATTTAATATATACTGCTGCAAAGCTTGCTTTAATTGCTGAAGCTGCTTTTTTTCTTGAATACTGCTTCCTGCACGGAGTGGAATCTTCCCTGCATGCAAGGTGTTACCACCATGAACTCTTTTAAAAATTGGATTCAGTTTCGACTCAAACGCTTTGTAGCAATTATCACACCCAAAGCGGCCGATCTTCGCAAACTGATAATAACTCATCCCGCATTTTTCACAGCTTAACGAGGGTGGAATGAAGTTAGATGATGGTGTGTTCGGGACATGTCCATCACCGTGTAAAAGTCCAGAAAGCAATTGGTGAATGGAAAAAGAATTCGACCCCGGCAAGAATTCTCCTTTTTCTTTGGCACAATGTTCACAAATGTGAAATTCAGTTTTCTCCCCATTTATGATTTTTGTAAAATGCAATGACGCTTCACGTTCATGGCACTCTTCACAATTCATTCTGCTCCCTCCCTTTATATAGAATGAAAAAAAGGGCTATGTGGTTCGATATTTTAACGTTTTTATCATAGCTTTTAATAATTCTGCTCGTAATTCATCTCGTTCTGGAAGGTTAAGTTTTAAAATAGATCTGTCCATCACACTCAGCATAAGTCTCGCTTCTCGTTCTGAAACGATCGTTTCTTCCATAAGTCTCTTTATTACATTTTCTGCGTTGCCTTGCGATATCCTTTCACCAATCAAGGTGGTTAAGTGATCAATTAAGTGGGCAGAGCTTTCGGTACGGACCTTCATGATCCGAATATAACCTCCTCCACCTCTTTTACTTTCCACTACAAACCCTTTTTCAATCGTAAATCTCGTGTTAATAACGTAGTTTATTTGAGAAGGAACGCATTGAAACCTTTCAGCAATATCCGTCCGCTTAATTTCAATGGACGGATCATTAGAGCTTGAGAGAATTTGCTTTAAGTAATTTTCAATTACATCTGAAATATTCCTCATTTCCCCTCCCCCTTCTGACTTTGACTAACTTTGACTATAGTTATATTATAGCCTGCTTTTTTCCCAAAATGCAAATCTCTATCCACCATTATTGCCTCCTGGTTACCATCTTAACCTGTATGATTCTGTCGAAAAGATGATGCTTTTGGAGGAGGATGGAAGTGCGCTTTAAGATGAGATGAGTCAGATAAGCCGTTGATGGATGTCGAAATTTCGATAAAAAGTTTTATCCGTGAAATTATGAAGCTTATCCGTGAATATATGGAGAATTACCGTGAAATTATGTGGAGTTTAGGTTGATGGGGAGAGCTGATTAGGGGATTTGTGTGTGGCATCTGATGTGTTTAAGTGAGGTTTTTGGCTTGGATGATGGTTGTCGGAGCTGCTTGAGGAGCTTTTGGGATGGATTTTGGAGCTTTTGCTGTAGAATATCGCGAGGTGAAAGATGGTTTTTGGCCATCTTCTTCGTATTTTGAGGTTTTTGAGGGGGTTTGAAGCGTTAAGCGGGCCTTTTGCGAATTCCATGCTAGGTATCTCCTGGCTCTAATTAAGTCTAAATAAGAAAAATTAAGTCAAAATGAGAGCGAATTAAGTCGGAACAGACCACAATTAAGTCTAAAAGCAAAAATAAAGGCGGTTCGCTAAATCTCGACAACCGCTCTCAGCCAGAACCAAGCGCTATACCCCCGAACCCGAGCCTTCCATCCCCAGCCCCATAATCAGAAGTTTGGCAATCGCCAAACCACCTTTCTTCTTTTCTATCTTTTA
>NZ_JACZDX010000012.1:0-59273 GCF_015903925.1 Fictibacillus sp. 23RED33
GCATAACGTTTGGAAACGTCGTATCTAGTTTTGAGAGAACATAAAAAATGATGAAAATCATTTAAAAAATCTCTTGCAAAAAGCTTTAAAATATAATAAAATTTATCTTGTCCCAACAGGATAAATGATTTTGAGAGTGTTACATAAGTAACTAGGTCCAGTGATGATGGCAAAGAGGTCACACCCGTTCCCATACCGAACACGGAAGTTAAGCTCTTTAGCGCCGATGGTAGTTGGGGGTTTCCCCCTGTTAGAGTAGGACGTCGCTGGGCTAAAATCTCAAAATTCCAACTTAGTTGTGGATTTTTATTACATTATTCCACAGTAGCTCAGTGGTAGAGCTATCGGCTGTTAACCGATCGGTCGCAGGTTCGAGTCCTGCCTGTGGAGCCATTTTTACTTGCTTCCATAGCTCAGCAGGTAGAGTGCTTCCATGGTAAGGAAGAGGTCACCGGTTCGAGCCCGGTTGGAAGCTCCATATCATACTTACTTTTAAAACATACAGTTATGGCCCGTTGGTCAAGCGGTTAAGACACCGCCCTTTCACGGCGGTAACACGGGTTCGAATCCCGTACGGGTCACCATTTTTTATAAATATTTGGAGGATTAGCTCAGCTGGGAGAGCACCTGCCTTACAAGCAGGGGGTCGGCGGTTCGAACCCGTCATCCTCCACCATTTTTTTTGCTTGCCGGTTTAGCTCAATTGGTAGAGCAACTGACTTGTAATCAGTAGGTTGGGGGTTCAAGTCCTCTAGCCGGCACCATGTTTACTTTCATTGATAGTAGACACAGAGCACAACGAAGTGCTTGAAGAGTAACTCTCTTTTTTTATGTGGAGGGGTAGCGAAGTGGCTAAACGCGGCGGACTGTAAATCCGCTCCCTCCGGGTTCGGCGGTTCGAATCCGTCCCCCTCCACCATCTTATGTTTAACGATACAAAAGTTAGACGATACTAATAGAATATGCGGGTGTAGTTTAGTGGTAAAACAAGAGCCTTCCAAGCTCTGGTCGTGAGTTCGATTCTCATCACCCGCTCCATATTATTTCTTCGGGGCTTTAGCTCAGCTGGGAGAGCGCCTGCCTTGCACGCAGGAGGTCAGCGGTTCGATCCCGCTAAGCTCCACCATATACATAATCATTTCACTTCAGGCATCGCCTGAAGTTTTTTTGTTGTTTAGAAGACTTTAAAATACTTCTCGTTTGATAGAGATATTAACTTTTTGGCTGCTAGTGTATAGTGTGATCACGTATACATGTGTCAGTTATGGAATAGGGTTAAGTATGTGCTTCATATTTATTGTTGAACTATGACGATTCGCCGATATAGGAACAAAACTCGCCGTATTATTTGCGAAATATCTAGAATTATTGCTGATATTTCTAGAATTAGCATCACAAATACCCCGAGTGGTATTTGTTTTAGCGGTCTATTTTTCTACTCATGAAACGGGACCTCTAAATATGCCCCATTTCAGTACTGATAAGTTAAACAGAGTTAAGAAAAACGGAAAGAAGATGGCTCGAAGCCATCTTCTTTTTTGTCCTTTCTTATCCGAAACCTTATAAATATGTAACTTAAGGTCGAAAGCGCTTTCTTTTTGGTATATCTATGCAATATTTTGTCCAGTTGAACCATGAAATCCCTTACAGCTACAATAGAGATAGATTTTCATGTTTTATGTGTTTTTCATAAGGGAGGAAGAAAAATGTTGAAAGATATTACAGTAATCGGAGTACCGATGGATTTAGGACAAATGCGCCGTGGTGTAGATATGGGACCGAGTGCGATTCGATATGCGGGTGTTGTTGAACGCCTTGAAAACCTGGATTATCGTGTTGAAGATTTTGGTGATATAGATATTGCTCGTCCAGAAAAACAAAGTATTGAAAACGAAGGTAACCTGAAAAATTTACAAGGTGTTATTGATGCGAGTGAAAAGCTGTCACAAACTGTATCAAATGTAATCTCCAACAAGAAGTTTCCACTCGTGCTTGGAGGAGACCATAGTATTGCGATTGGTACGTTAGCTGGGGTTTCTAAGCACTACGAGAATTTAGGTGTTATTTGGTACGATGCGCATGGAGATCTGAATACTGCCGATACTTCACCGAGTGGAAACATTCATGGGATGCCACTTGCGGTAAGCATTGGTATCGGTCATGAGAGACTTACAAACATTAGTGATTATACACCAAAGATCAAACCTGAAAATATTGTAATCATTGGCGCGCGGTCCTTAGATGAAGGTGAACGTGAGCTGATAAAAGAAAGAGGAATCAAAGTATATACGATGCATGAAGTAGATCGTCTAGGGATGGCGAAGGTTATGGAAGAGACGATTGAATACTTAGCTCACACAGATGGTGTACACTTGAGTCTCGATTTAGATGGTCTTGATCCTCATGATGCACCTGGTGTTGGAACGCCTGTACTTGGAGGGATCAGCTACCGAGAGAGCCATTTGGCAATGGAGATGTTAGCTGAAGCGGAAGTTATAACATCTGCGGAATTTGTAGAGGTTAATCCAATTTTAGACGAAAAGAACAAAACAGCGACGGTGGCTGTAGCTTTAATGGGTTCTTTATTTGGAGAAAAGCTACTATAATAGACGAAGACAAAATAAAAACAGTTGCCTCTTTATAGATGCAACTGTTCTTTTTCATTTATGCGTTGGTATTGGTTAAGCAGGTGATCAATCTCTTGTGAGAGTTCAACTACTTCTTGTGCGATTAGTGGAAGATGTTTTGAGAGTTCGTTCATTTGCTGTCTGGAGTGTTCGATCTGTTCGATTAATAAATCTCTATGCATACAAACTACCCCTTTCTGCCTCAGCATAATATTTTATATGATTAATATTCCCAGGTCTGATTTATTTAAAACGCATTATTTAGAAAAAAATACCTTTTTATTTCGTCAAATTCTGCAACATGATAAAATAAAATAATATGAAAAGATTTGAAACTTATGAAATGCTGGTACGTAAATAAAATCCGAGTGGTGATAAAATAATGGACGCCTTAATAGCGAATATGGTGACCCAAGTTAAAAAAGGGGACCAAGAAGCGTTTGAAGGCATTGTTGACCTTTTTAAAGATAAAATATACCGGCATTGTTTCCGGATGGTCGGCAATGGGCATGAAGCAGAAGATCTAGCACAAGAAACTTTTTTACGAGCTTACCGTAATATAAGTAAGTACAATAGTGAATACAAATTTTCAACCTGGATTTTTCGTATCGCTACAAACCTTTGTATCGACAGGTTAAGGAAAAAGAAACCGGATTATTATCTGGATGCAGAGGTGCCTGGAACAGACGGCGCTACGATGTATAGCCAGCTTTCTAGTGAAGAGCCTTTACCTGAAGAAGTGGTTACAGAGAACGAAGAGTGGAATGAACTTCAGTCAGAAATCATGAAGCTTCCTGAAAAATACAGGACCGCAATTCTTTTAAAATACGTTGAGGATCTATCGTTAGAAGAGATCAGCAAGATTATGGACATACCTGTTCCAACAGTAAAAACTCGTATACATCGAGGACGGGAAGCATTAAAGAAAGTATTTCAAATGGTTGTAAAAACGAGGTGATAATAATGCATTGTGAAGTTTCCGTATATGATGAATTAATGAATAAAGTGCTTGATGGTGATGCAACAAAAGAAGAGGAATTAGACTTTCACAATCATCTTAAAGATTGTGAGACGTGTAGGGAAGAGTTTGAGCTGCTGACTGCGACATTGAAGGATTTGCAGCTGCAATCTCATATGAAGGCACCAGAAGGCTTTACAGAGGCTGTGATGGCTAAATTGCCTAAAGAGAGGCAACAGGTAAAATGGATGCGCTGGATGAAGAGTCATCCTGCTCTAACAGCTGCGGCGATCTTTATGTTTTTTATGGCTGCATCCGTATTTACGAGTTACAATCAGCAAGATTTAGCAGTTGTAAAAGGTGAAGGAAACCTGCAGATCAAAAAGTCTGAACGAGTAGTAGTCGTTCCTGCTGGAGAAACAATTAAAGGCGATCTAGTTGTAGAGAATGCTGATGTTCGAATAGAAGGCAGAGTAGAAGGTGACGTTACGGTCATAAAAGGTGATCAATATCTTGCATCTGCAGGGGAAGTAACGGGTCACAGTCAGGAAATCGGCCAAGTGGTCGAATGGGTATGGTATAAGTTGAAATCTTTAGTTAGTACAAATGATGAAGCAATGAATGATACTCATATAGAAAGCCGTTCTCATACGGCTTTTTTTCATGTGCAAATCGTATAAACACTAATCATCATCCAACCATCATGAGTAAAACATGTGAATGTCATGCCAAGTTTTCTTTACATTGAGGTATGCTATAATAAATGGGTTAAAAATTTTTTCTTGGTAGTGTTTGAAGAAATGGTATTCCATAAGGTTACGCATACAATAACCTGTTTAGCACCACTAAATACTTCAACTTGGAAGACAAACTGGGTTGGGAGGGAATTTATGTTACCAATCGCTGATTTTAATATATTTAATTACATTACACAGATCATAGATATTTTATTAGTGACGTATGTGATCTATAAGCTGATCATGCTGATCAGAGGAACAAAAGCTGTTCAATTGTTAAAAGGGATCACCGTAATCATTGTAGTATGGTTCCTGAGTAGTTCGTTCGATCTTAGAACGATGTCATGGCTGATGGATAAAGTGATTACATACGGGCTTCTTGCTATCATTATCATTTTCCAGCCAGAGTTAAGACGGGCGTTAGAACAGCTTGGTCGTGGGAAGTTCTTTTCTCGTACAGGATTACCTGAAGAGGAAGAAACGGAAAAAGCCATTGCCGCGATCTGTAAGTCAACGAACTATATGTCTAAGCGACGTATAGGTGCGATCATGTCGATCGAGCGCGAAACGGGATTGAGTGAGTATGTGGAAACTGGCATTCCGATTAAAGCGCATCTATCATCAGAACTACTGACGAATATCTTTGTACCGAATACTCCATTACATGATGGAGCGGTCATCATTAAACAAAGTCAGATCTACGCGGCAGGTTGTTACTTACCTTTAACGGAAAGTCCGTTTGTTTCAAAAGAGCTTGGGACAAGACATAGAGCCGCACTAGGAATTAGTGAAGTTACAGATGCTGTAACGGTTATTGTTTCTGAGGAAACAGGTACGATCTCACTTACGAAAAATGGAGAGATCTATCGTAACCTGGACGAAGAGTCATTAAGAAATTTGTTAAACGCAGAATTGATTATTGCCAACAAGTCCACTTCCTCAACTCGCTGGAATTGGAGGGGAAAGAAAAATGGACAAACTCCTTAGTAGTTCATGGTTTGTAAAAATTATTGCTTTCCTTCTTGCCCTCATGATGTATACGATCGTAACGATGGAGACACAGGAAGAAGCAGCAAACAATTCGATATTCTCAAAAATGTACACTGAGAGTGAAACGATCGAGAACGTACAGATCAAACCATACTTTGATGATGATCAATATGTTCTTACTGATATGCCATCATCGGTTGATCTTACTTTAACGGGTTCTAGCCGTTTGATTACAAAAGCGACAAAAGTGGATAAAGAATTCGAAGTCTATATTGATCTAACCAATATGAAACCTGGCAACAAGCGGGTAAAAGTTCAAGTTCAAGGTCTGCCTGAAGGGGTAAAGGCTAAGATTAATCCCGACTATGTGGATGTCATCCTGCATAAAAAAGTAACAAAAGAAATGAATGTGAACGTGGACTTGAAGAATAAGAGAAAACTGCCTGAAGGATATACAGCGGGTGAGGTTGAGTTTTCACCGAGAACGGTCAATGTTACAGGTGCTGAGGGGATGATCGAACAGATCTCATTCATCACAGGATTTGTGGACGTAAGTGATGCAGATGAAGCGATCCAAACCAAAGTTCCTCTGCGTGCGTACAATCAGCAAGGAGATATAATTGATGTTCAGATCAACCCTGGAGTAGCGGAGGTGTCTGTACCGATCAAGAAGCCTAAGAAAACGGTACCGATATCTATCGAAACGAAAGGCGAACTAGAGGAGGGGCTTACCCTTCAATCGATCACATCTGATCCGAGCGAGATCACATTGACAGGTACAACAACTTCTTTAGATAAAATCGATTCATTTAAAGGAATAACGATAGATTTAAGTGACATCAAAAAAGACACGACGCTGACCGTTGATGTTCCCGTACCAGACGGAATTGACGACGTTTCAATAAAAGAAGTGACAGTAGATGTAAACGTTGAAGAAACGGGTAATGAGGCTGAAACCGAAACAGAAGCAGGTACAGAAACAGAAGCAGAACAAGAAACCGATCAAGAGACGACAAAAACGTTCAGTGATGTTCCATTAACGCTGCTTGGAAGGGACGCCGACAAACAAGCAACGATACTAGATCCGGCAGATGGTGTTGTAGATGTAACAGTAAGAGGGAAAAAGAGTGTGCTTAATTCCCTTAAAAAGTCAGATCTGCAGGGAATCGTAGATGTGAGCTCACTTGATCAAGGAACGCATAAAGTGAAGATAGATTGGAAAAATCCAGGGGATGTTGAACTGACAGGTACAGTTCAGGAAGCCAGTGTGGAAATTCAAACAGAAACTAGCAGTCAATAGTTGAAGGAGAGAGCAATAATGGGAAAATATTTTGGTACCGACGGAGTTAGAGGAGTTGCAAATACAGAGCTTACGCCTGAACTAGCATTTAAATTAGGGCGCTTTGGAGGATATGTTCTTACAAAAAATACTGAAAGACCTAAAATCTTAATCGGGCGTGATACGCGTATTTCGGGACAGATGCTAGAGGGTGCTCTTGTAGCGGGACTTCTATCCATCGGTGCGGAAGTAATGCGTTTAGGCGTAATCTCTACTCCGGGAGTTGCTTTCTTAACAAAAGCTTTAGGCGCACAAGCAGGTGTTATGATTTCAGCGTCTCATAACCCAGTAGCAGATAACGGCATTAAATTCTTTGGAGCAGATGGCTTCAAGCTATTAGATGAGCAAGAAGCAGAAATAGAAGCCCTTTTGGATAATGAAACGGATGAACTTCCTCGTCCTGTAGGCGGCGACTTAGGTTCAGTCAGCGATTATTTTGAAGGCGGCCAAAAGTATATGCATTATCTGAAACAAACGGTTCCAGGAGATTTTTCTGGTCTTCATATCGCTTTAGACTGCGCGCACGGAGCTACATCATCACATGCACCACATCTGTTTGCTGATCTTGAAGCAGACATCTCAACGATGGGCACAAGTCCAAACGGTCTAAACATCAATGAAGGTGTAGGAAGTACACATCCTGAAAAGCTTGCTGAACTTGTAAAAGAAAAAGGATGCGACATGGGGCTAGCATTTGACGGTGACGGAGACCGTTTGATCGCGATCGATGAAAAAGGAAACATTGTCGATGGAGACCAAATCATGTTCATCTGTGCAAAGCACCTGAAAGAGCAAGGACGTTTGAAGCAAGATACAGTCGTTTCAACAGTAATGAGTAACTTAGGTTTCTATAAAGCTGTAGAAGCAAACGAGATGAAATCTGCACAAACAGCTGTAGGTGACCGTTATGTAATGGAAGAGATGCGTAAGAACGACTTTAATCTGGGTGGAGAACAGTCTGGTCACATCATCTTCTTAGATTACACAACAACAGGAGACGGACTTCTATCTGGCATTCAGCTTGCTGCCATTCTAAAAGCAACCGGAAAGCCATTATCAGAGCTTGCAGGTGAGATGGCAAAATTCCCGCAGCTTCTTATCAATGTGAAGGTTGCAGATAAGTCTAAACTAAACGGAAATGATGCGATTAATGCCGCGATCGATAAAGTGGAAACTGAGCTTGAAGGAAACGGCAGAGTGCTAGTGCGTCCTTCTGGAACGGAGCCACTCGTGCGTGTAATGGTTGAAGCTCCAACAGAAGAACTCTGCCAAGAGCATGCAGATAAAATCGTAGAAGTAGTAAAGGCTGAGCTCGTTTAAATTAATAAGAAACTGTCCCTCATAAAATAAAAAAGGGCACGAAACATATGCATATGCGGCTCACAGAAAGAGCTGTGTATGCATATTTTTATTATTATGGAACATTATGTTTCAATTTTTTCTCAGTTTGGGAAAGAATAATAATTGACGGTTTTGAAAAACCCGTGTATGATTATTTTTGTTTACTTCAAATAAAAGGAAGGAGTTTACACTTAATCATTCATCCAAAGCGCCTGAACTGCTGACCGGGAAAAGAGCAGTTGACGAGGAAGAGGTTCATCGATATTTCGGCGGATGCCTCTCGGAACATCACTTCCGTAAGCTTTTGTTCAAACCAGGTAAGGTGACTTCCTGTACAAAGACGAAAGCAAGTGAAAAAAATAAAAATAGAGAACATAGGTGGGGTTGTGAGCCCCGCTCACGGCCCCCCTTATGAAAGCCGTCAGCAGAGTGTGATGGCTTTAAGGAGGACGTTTATTTATGTGTGGAATCGTTGGATATATTGGGAATAACGACGCGAAGGAAATTCTTTTACACGGATTAGAAAAATTAGAATACCGCGGATATGACTCAGCTGGTATCGCTGTACTTAATGAAGACGGTGTTCATGTGTTTAAGGAAAAAGGACGTATTGCAAATCTGCGTGAAAACGTAGATCTTGGGGTAGATGCATCCGTTGGAATCGGACATACACGCTGGGCAACACACGGAGTTCCAAGCCGAGTTAACTCTCATCCACACCAAAGTTCAACAGAGCGCTTTACACTTGTACACAACGGTGTAATCGAGAACTATGAACAGGTGAAGAAACAATACATCTCAGGTGTTGATTTGTTGTCTGAAACAGATACAGAAGTTATCGTTCAGCTAGTAGAATACTTTGTGAATGAAGGCATGGAAGTGGAAGAAGCATTCCGCCGTACATTGTCTGAGTTAAAAGGTTCTTATGCGATCGGACTAATCGACAACCAAAACCCTGAAACCATCTATGTTGGTAAGAACAAGAGCCCGTTATTGGTTGGTAAAGGTGAAGGCTTTAACGTTATTGCAAGTGACGCGATGGCAATGCTTTCTCAAACCGATCAATACGTTGAATTAATGGATAAAGAAATCGTAATCGTGACAAGTGACAGCTATACGATCAAGACACTTGACGGTACAGTTGTTGAGCGCGCACCTTATACAGCTGAATTAGATGCAAGCGACATCGAAAAAGGCACGTATCCTCATTTCATGTTAAAAGAAATAGATGAGCAGCCTTTCGTAATGCGTAACATCATCAATCAATACCAAAATGAAAATGGCGATCTTAAGCTGGATGATGATATCCGTGCCGCGATGAAAGAAGCTGACCGTGTTTATATCATCGCTTGCGGAACGAGCTACCACGCTGGTCTAGTTGGGAAACAGCTGATCGAAAACATCGCTAACATTCCTGTTGAAGCACACATCGCGAGTGAGTTTGTTTACAACATGCCGCTTTTATCACAAAAGCCGTTGTTTATCTTCATCTCACAATCCGGTGAGACTGCAGACAGCCGTGCCGTGTTGGTTGAAGTGAAGAGACTTGGACACAAAGCATTAACAATCACAAACGTTCCAGGATCTACACTTTCTCGTGAAGCAAACTACACGCTTAACTTGTATGCTGGTCCTGAGATCGCGGTAGCATCAACGAAAGCATACACAGCTCAAATTGCAGTTCTGGCAATACTAGCTGTTGACTCTGCTCGTGCAAAAGGCATCGAGTTAGACTTCAATCCGCTGCAAGAGCTTGCGATCGTTGCAAACGCGATGGAAGTACTTTGTGACCAAAAAGAAGAGATGGAGAAGATCGCACGCGAGTTCTTAGCTGTAACTCGTAACGCATTCTTCATCGGGCGTGCTGCTGACTTCTACGTATGTTTAGAAGCTGCACTAAAATTAAAAGAAATCTCTTACATCCAAGCAGAAGGTTTTGCTGGAGGAGAATTAAAGCACGGTACGATCGCATTGATCGAAGACGGAACACCAGTTATCGCGCTTGCAACACAAGAGCATGTTAACTTAAGCATCCGTGGTAACGTGAAAGAAGTAGCGGCACGTGGAGCATACACATGTGTGATCTCTATGGATGGTCTGCAAGAAGAAGGCGACCGTGTTGTTCTTCCGAAGATCCACCCATACTTGACGCCGTTAGTATCTGTACTTCCGATGCAGCTGATCTCTTACTACGCAGCGCTTCACCGCGACTGTGACGTAGATAAGCCGCGTAACCTTGCGAAGTCAGTAACAGTAGAATAGATCATTTAATAGCACAAAAACCTCCTGTAGTGATACGGGAGGTTTTTTCATGCTTAAAAAAGTCTGTTTTCGTAAACTTTGTTGTTTTTGGGAGTGTAAAGCAACCACTTTCAAAGATCATACAACGGTGCAGTCATTTTAAATTGTAAGAAAACCTTTTATTCTGTATAATTGAGAATGGATTTCAATTAGTGGTATTTCAATTAAAACAGTAAAGGAGGTCTATACGTGTTAGCTCGCTTTTTTGCTTATTATAGACCCTATAAGTGGTTGTTCATACTTGATTTTTCATGTGCCATTCTTGTTGGAATTTTGGAATTGGCCTTTCCGTTAGCTGTAAACCAAGTGATCGATAAACTTCTTCCTGATGGAAACTGGGAGATTATCTCTTTGGCTTGTCTTGGTTTGTTGCTCGTTTATCTTTTGAATACGTTTCTTCATTTTGTTGTCACGTACTGGGGGCACAAGCTTGGTATCAATATTGAAACAGATATGCGTCAGCAGCTGTTCACTCATATGCAGAAACTCTCGTTCGGCTATTATGATAACAATAAGACCGGTCATAGTATTTCTCGTCTTACGAAAGACTTAGAAGAGATCGGAGAAGTTGCTCACCACGGGCCAGAAGATGTTTTTGTGGCCATTATGACATTGATCGGATCGTTCGGCCTCATGTTAACGATCAATTGGAAGCTCGCTGTTTTGTCTTTTATCGTTATCCCTTTATTGATTGTTCTAGCGATTTACTTTAATAAAAAAATGACGATCACGTTTAGAAAGATGTTTCAAGATGTAGCGGAGATCAATGCAAGAGTAGAGGACAGCATCGGTGGAATACGTGTTGTTCAGGCTTTTGCCAACGAAAAATATGAACAGGAAAAGTTTAGAGAAAACAATAAGAAGTACCGTCTTACAAAGCTTCAATCCTATAAGATCATGGCTCAGAACGTTATGTCAAACTATGTATTAATGAGGTTAGTTACGCTTTTCACCTTATTGTTTGGAACATACTTTGTCATTTCAGGTGAATTAACGTATGGACAGTTTGTTGCTTTTATTCTGTTATCGAACATTTTGATCGGACCGATTCAAAAAATAAACGCTGTGATTGAAAGCTATCCTAAAGGAATTGCCGGTTTTAAGCGGTTCGTTGAAATCATGGATACAGACCCAGATATAGCAGATTCAGAAGATGCTATTGAAGTCGATTTAAAAGGAGCGATTCGTTATGAAGGTGTGACGTTTGGTTATGAAGGTCATAGATCAGTTTTGAATAACATCGATCTATCCATTCGCTCTGGTGAGACTGTCGCGTTTGTCGGACCATCTGGCGCAGGGAAGACAACGCTATGCAGTCTGCTGCCTCGTTTTTATGATGTGCAAAATGGATCGATTACAATAGACGGGATCAACATCCAAGAGATGAAGCTACAATCGTTACGAAAACAAATCGGTATCGTGCAGCAAGATGTTTTTCTCTTTTCAGGTACGATCAAAGAAAATATTGCTTACGGTGACCTAAACGCGACCGATGCTGAAATTATGGAAGCTGCGAAGAGAGCTCGATTGGATGACTTTATTAAAGATCAGCCAGAAGGACTTCAGGCAGTGATCGGCGAAAGAGGAGTCAAGCTTTCGGGAGGTCAGAAACAGAGACTAGCCATTGCTCGTATGTTCTTGAAAAACCCGCCGATCTTGATTCTTGACGAAGCTACATCTGCATTAGATACGGAAACGGAAGTTGCGATTCAAAAAGCATTAGAAGAATTAACAGAAGGAAGAACGACACTCGTAATTGCACATCGACTTGCAACGATAAAAAATGCGGATCGAATAATGGTCGTGACGAATGAAGGAATTGCAGAACAAGGAAACCATCACGATCTGTTAGCATCAAAAGGAATCTATAGCCGTTTACATGCAGCGCAATTTGGATGAGTGGATTACTCCATTCATACGAGTCCCCTTTTCACATAGAGAAGGGGGCTTTTTTATACGATAAGAAAGTATTAGTCCTATAAAAGGAATAAAAGAGATGCTTGAGGAAGAATAAAGGAATATAAAAAAAGAATTGACCATGTGGTGCACAACACGGTTTATGATGAAATAGCAGGCGGTGAATGATACATGTATCGAGTAAGTGAGTTTTCTGAAATGACAGGATTGAGCAAAGAAACCCTTAGATATTATGCAGAAGTGAAGTTATTAGAGCCTGTCTATGTCGATCCTAAGAATAAGTATCGATACTACGATAACGGATCTTACTTAATTGCAATGATCTTAGCTCGTTTGAGAACCTTTAACTTCACCATTCAAGAGATGCTTTCTGTTATTGAAGATGAATCCTTCGAGAATCTTGAGCACATCTTAAACGAAAAAAAGAGAAATATTCAACAAAAGATAGATGAACTATACGGCACGATAGATGAGATCGATCAATTTTTATTATGGGGAAAGGAAGAGGATGAAAAATGCTAACGTGGAAAGAAGAGAGAACGATACCAGTAAACATTGAAAGAGTTTGGGTGCTTTTTTCTGATGAGAATATTCAAAGAATCATGCCGAACGTTGTAGAGCATACCCCGATTGAGAAGAAAGAGGGTGTGGTGGGTTCTACGTACAAGCAGTCCTATAAAGAAGGACGCAGGGTAGAAACGTATATCGTAGAAACGTTGGCATACGAAGATACTGTTAATCGTAAGCATCTGGAAATCGGTTTTAGCTTGGCAAAAGCATTTGAGATTCAAACAGCGTTCACTCTTATTAAAATGGATGAAAATACGACTCAGTTTGTTTATGAAGGGTCAAATAAAGGCATCAACTTTTTAGGGAAAGTGATGTTAAAAATCGCTGGAGACAAAAACAACAATAAAGTCGTTCATGATTTTATGGAGACCGTTGAAAGAGAAAGCCTAACAAATGCGACAGTCTAAAAACTCTCTGTTTCATCTATGTATAACATGATGTTTTATTTTCCATCCTAAAAGGTAGATATAATAGAGCCAAACTTTAAGGAGTGGATGACATGGATAAAGAACAGATGAAAAATAAAGTATTTGAAGTAGTAGACAAAAAACAGACAGGTGTGCTGGCAACGGTAAAGAAGAACAAGCCACATTCTCGCTATATGACCTTCTTCCACGACGAACTCACATTTTACACGCCAACAAGTATCGAGACACATAAAGCGGACGAAATTCAAGATAATCCAAATGTTCACGTACTAGTCGGCTATGATGGAGAAGGATACAACGATCCTTACCTTGAAATCGAAGGAACAGCTACAATTCGAGATGATCAAGGGTTAAAGGAAAAGTTTTGGAACGATCAAATGAAACATTATTTTGAAGGTCCGAATGATCCTAACTATATCTTGCTTGAAATCAAACCAAGCTTGATCCGACTTATGAATGACGGGAAACACGAACCACAAACATTAGAATTATAAAAATAAAGGCCTCTCTTTTGAATAAAAGAGGGGCCTTTGTACGTCTAAATTCTTAAAGAAAGACATTTGTAATAAAAAGGGGGATTAGTTTGAAAAAATGGGGGGCTTTATTTATTGCAGGTGTTCTTCTTACGGGGTGCTCTGAAAAAGAAGCTGAAAAGGAATCGAAGTTCACGATTAAAGATGCGATCAAAAAAGATCATGTGGTCATTCAAAATCTTTCCGAAAAGGAAACTGAACTTATGACAGGCGCGACTAAAACCGAGCATCTTGTTCCAATGTTCACCTTTTTAGATGATGTAAAAGCAGACAAAGAAAGCAAGCTGCAGATAACGGTCTTTTCTAAAAAAGGTGAATCGACAACGAGTGAATTGCACTATGTGAATAAAGATAAAACGATTTTCAGGAACAACAACAAGACATTCGGTATGCCAACTGGTGAGATTGAATGTAGCTATATTTTGGATTCCCCTCAAAACTTGATGGTAGATGGATGTACAACAGAAGTTTCTACACTATTAGTCACCCTATTTAGTCCAAGAGATTTTAATCTAGCAAAAGCGGACTATAAAAGTCAGGAATAGGGGTTTATCATGCCGTATATTTTAAAAGATAGTTTTCTATCAATGGTTCTTTCTGTCGTTGGAATTATTCTATTAGGATCTGTTCCCTATATGTTCAGTGGGATGACATTCAACACTAGCGGTTATTTGGATGGAATAACTGAAATGTTTAGAGTCATGCTGAACCCTGAAGAGATCATGTACTTTGCAGAAAGTGGTCCTTATCCGCTCTTTCCAAGCATGTGGGGAATCTATGGATACTCGGTTACCATTCTGTTTGCTGCATTTTTTATAGCGATTATCGTAGCATTATTGTTTGCTCTATTCATATTCATGCTTCCATCGGGCTTAAAGAATAGAATAAGAGTATTTTCATTTGTTTTTGAATCGATTCCAGATGTATTAATCGCGATCGGTATACAGTTCTTTATCGTATGGTTCTTTAAGAAAACGAACATCTTATTATTTCAGATTGTATCTCTGTACGATCAGAAAACGTATTTTGTTCCAATTTTATGCTTAACCATTTTGCCGACCTTTCTTATTTTGCGGATTCTATTATTAAACATAGAAGAAGAGTATGGAAAGCTTTACGTAGATACGGCAAGAAGTAAAGGAATGGGCCGCTTTCGAATCTTATGGCGCCATGTTCTTCCAAATACGTTGCTAAGTGTATTTCACCAGTCACGAAATATATTATGGTTTATGCTATCCAACCTGCTGATGATCGAATTTTTGTTTAATATTTATGGCATTACATCACTTATCAGGACTAGTGGAAATCCGGCAGTCTTTACGATCTCCATGCTGCTGCTATTTGTTCCGATGTTTCTTTTTTTCACATTGTTACGAGTGATCACGTTTAAGTGGGTTGGTGAAAAATGATAAAAAATATATGGAAAGATCCTTTCTTTATTGTAGGATTCTTGTTTGTGTTTGGCCTTCTGATCGCTAGCTTCTATCATCAAATCGTGCTGGATAATGAAATTTATGAAGAACAGTATATACACGATGAAGAGGGAATGCCCAAAGAAAAGGCGCCTTTTGAACCGTTCAGTCTTTACTGGTTTGGCAGTGACCGGATGGGAGCTGATCTGTTCTCTCAGATTATATCTGGAGCCAAATACACGATTGGTATCGCGCTAGTCGTCAGCTTGCTTAGGGTCGGTCTATCATTCATCGGATCGTTTCTGTTGTGGAGAGCGGGAAGAGTGATGCCGTTTATAAAAGGATTATCTCAATCGTTCTATTACATTCCGTCAGCGTTGTTAATCTTTTTTATTGTAGGACCGATAATACAATTAGAAAACTACACATTTTGGGAGAAAGCATTTTTTGAGATGCTACTTATCATAGCAATCGCTGTTCCGAACACGTCTATTCTAATAAAAGAAGAGATTAACTTGATCGAACAAGAAGAGTTTATTACAAGCGCTAAATTAATGGGGGGTTCAAGAGTAAGAATTCTATCAAAACACATACTGCCCCATCTATGGCCAAAGCTGTTATTGATCTATGTACAACAAGTGATTGCTGTCCTCCTTTTGTTAGCTCACCTAGGAATATTAGGCGTATTCTTTGGAGGAACAACGATGAGGGAATTTACAAACGAATATGAAATACCAGCATCAGACTCCAATGAATGGTCAGGGCTGATAGGAGGGTATTATTATCAGCTTCGTTTAGCACCATGGCTCGTGTTCTTTCCAGTGTTCAGTTTTGCCGCTGTCATATTAGCATTTAATTTTATGGGAGAGGGCATCAAACGGTCAGTGAACAAGCTGCCTATCCCCAAAAAGGTGAAAAGCAGGGGTGAACGAAAGCCAAACATTAGCTTGGTAGAAAGAAAGTCATTTGTATTTTTATCACAAAAGAAGACAAGTTGAACCAGCACATGATTCCAAATTAAAAAGGCAAAGAGCATAGACTCTTGCCTTTTTAACGAATTACTATCTCAACGTCGCACCGATGATGATGAGAAGGATAAATAGCACGACAATTAAAGCGAAAACTCCGCTTCCGCCGCCGTAACCACCATAGCCATAACCACATGGAGTGCAGGAACCATATCCGTAACCTGGATAGCCCCAGTTACGTTGTTGTTTTTGTCTTTTTCCAAACATGCTGTAAGTCCTCCTTCTTTCTTGTGCCTTATGCTTTCATCTTAGTGTATGTCCCAGAAGAAGGAGTGACATGGACAAAATCCTATTAAAGTGAAAAAGTTTAATGAAATGCTAGGAGGACATGTTAATGAGTGAAGTGATTAAGCAGTATAGCAGTTTAGTGAATTGGCTCGATGAACTTAGAAGAATGCCTGAAGAATATTGGTTAGAGCCTATTCATGAAGGTAAGTGGTCTACAGGTGAAATCATCGCCCATCTAAAAGCGTGGGATGTCTTTGTTTGGGATGAAAGACTTTCTTATTTTTTAAAGAAATCGAACACTCCGCCAAAAAAAGGGGATGTAGAAGAAATAAACCGAAATGCTGCCCATGAAGCTAAATCGGGTATCTCTAAGAATGCTTTAATTGATGAAGTGATTGAATGCAGACTCGTTTTAGCTAGGAAACTTCAAGAAGTGCCGACTGCTATATGGGAAGAGAAAATCCAAATGAGTCATTCATGGGTTACATTATGTGAATATATCAAGGGATTGGTTGAACACGACAATCATCACAAACAGCAGATTGAAAAATTCCTTTTGAACAAAGGGATTGAACTATCCAAACAAGAAGTGTAAACAAGTAGGAAATAAAGTCGAATTTCCCCGGAAATTATCTTAGGAAATAATGGTAAACTTTAAAAGAGCTTCTATCAAGACAGAAGTTCTTTTTTTCGTTAACATAAAAGAAAAACGAATTAAAGAGGACCTATGGATACAGTAACTCACACATTGTTTGGTTTAACGTTGTATGGCGCTGCGAATAAAATGAATATGGACAAGTCACACAAGAGGGCTTTGTTGTTTACGACAGTGGTCGGCAGTCAGATCCCTGATATAGATGTGGTCGTAAACCTTACAGAAACGGGCCGCATCATGCAGCAAATGTGGCATAGAGGATTAACACACTCTTTTTTCCTCGTTCCTGTTTGGGGTATTATCATCTATCTTCTTAGCAGGCTTTTATTTAAAGTGAAGGATCGAAGGCTTTTCTACTGGGCGCTTTTGGCCGTGTTTATTCATAATACGAGCGATCTCTTTAACACGTGGGGAACAGGGTATCTAGAGCCTTTTTCAAGCTATCGAGTCACATTTGGTACGATTCCAATCGTTGATTTTGTATATTGGTTCTTGATGCTTGCTGGTTTTATCGTTTCAAGAAAAAAAGAGCCATCCGATCGTTTCAAAGTTTTTCGCGTGGTATGGATTTTGATGGTTGCACATGTTGCGATCCAATCTCTCCAAGGCTATGTGGTCTATAACGAAGCAAAAGAAAAGTATGATGAGGTAGCATTAGCTGCTGGCTTTGTTCCTACCCAGTTTCAAGTGATTGGGAAAAAAGATAGTGAAGTAGAAATTATAAAAGATAGCATTTTTATTGAGCCTGAGATAGAGCATCGATTGGTTTCCAGCGATGAAGCGAATCTAGAGCCGCTGTTTGAAGAGAATCCACGAGCAAAAACACTTTATGATTGGTCTCCATTCGTTGTTGTGGTTGAAGAAGAGGAAAAACTCGGAATCTATGATCCTCGTTTTTATCGTAACGGAGAATCCTTTTTGTATGAGTTTATAGAAAAGTAACCCGCTAAAAGTAGCGGGTTACTTTTTTTACTACTGTGTAGTTGTTGTGCCGGTTGTACCAGCACCAGCTCCTGTTCCCGTACCTGTTCCCGTACCTTCACCATCGTCCGCTGGTGGTGGATCGTTTGGTGGCGGGTCTGTTGTAGGAGGCGGTTCCGTTGGAGGTGGATCTGACACTGTCGGTGGATCCTCAGGTTCAGGATCTGTTCCAGGATCATCCGGGTTGTCATCTTGTGGTGGTGGCGGATCGGCCTCATCTTCTGGTTTTGTTGGAGGAGGCTCTGTTTGTTTTTCGTCTTCTTTCTTTTTCTCGTCTTCCTTAATCTTGTCTGAATCTTTCTTTTCGTCTTTATTTTTATCTTCATCATTCTTGTTACTCTTCGCTCGTTCTTTCTTACCTGCTTTTTTGGTCTTAACCGGAGCAGTCATCTCTTTTAGTGATGTACCTTTTACGATCAATTCTTTTTTGACGTTAGATCCATTATCATTTTTCGTTACATAGCCGGTATCTTTATTAATATAGACTTCCTCAACCGACTTTGGCTTAGAAAATCCTGCAGTCTTTTTATCCTTTGAAACTTCTGAGACGATGGATTTAAAGATGTATTTCGCTATTCTTTGGTCTTCAGGTGTTAGGTAGCTCTGAGCTGTTGTTTTGTCATACCCCGTCCATACGGCTGCAGTATAGTTAGTTGTATAACCTGCGAACCAGGAGTCACTAGAGCCCTTCTCAATGTGATCAAGACCATCAGGCATATTCGTCGTTCCGGTCTTTCCTGCAACCTCTAACCCAGGGATAGCGGCAAGCGTTCCTGTTCCTCGGTTAACAACATCTTTTAGCATATCGGTAATCATATATGCCGTGTAATCATGCATAGCTGCAACAGGCTTAGATTCGTACTTCGTTTCATAACCATCCGGATACTTCACACTACGAAGAGTGGTCGGTTTATGATAGACACCTTGGTTTCCGAATGCCGTATAAGCGCCTGCTAGTTCTAAAGTTGAGGGTCCTTTGCCAAATCCGCCAATCGCATAGGCGGGATGAGCCGTTTTAATCGGAATGCCTAGCTGTTTGGCAAAGCTTACAGCATCTTCTGATCCAACTTCCATAAAGGTTTTGATCGCAGGAATGTTGTAGGAATGAACGAGTGCTTCTCTCATAGAAACATCTCCATGAAATTCATCATCCCAGTTTCCAGCTTCCCAACCGTCAATCTCTAGCTCCTCATCTTTAATCTGTTTATACGTAGACCATTTAAACTTTTCTATAGCTGGACCATAATCCAAGATTGGTTTAATGGTCGAGCCCGGCTGGCGTGTAATATCAGTGGCGTAGTTAAACCCTTTTTCAATGTTTTGGTCACCACTTGTTCGGTTACCGCCTATAGCACGAATAACACCTGTCTTTGTATCGAGCAGTGCGACACCGGCCTTAAATTTGTCATTTGGATAGTTCACATATTCTTCAGTCGATAACACTTTTTCTGTGTGAGCTTGAGCTTTTGGATCAAGCGTTGTATAAATCTTTAATCCGCCTTCATAAATCGCTGTCTCAGATACCCCTTTTTCTTTTAATTCTTTAATCACTTGTTGAATAAAGGCATCGTATTTTAATCGCTTTGCTTTTTCCTTTGAGAGGGAGTCTGTTACGGATGAGTTAACAGCTTCTTCTTTTTGTTCTTTTGTGATAGCGCCATTTTTATACATGAGCTGCAGTACGGTGTTGCGTCTTTCTTCTGCCACTTTAGGGTGAAGAAAGGGGTCATAACTGCTCGGTCTTTGAGGCAGACCAGCTAAAAGAGCCGCTTCAGCAGGTGATAGCTCTTTCAGCGGTTTATTAAAATATGTCTTTGAAGCTGTTGCAACTCCATAAGCACCGCTTCCAAAGTAAATCTTATTGAGGTACATCTCTAAGATTTGATCCTTAGAGTATTTTTGTTCTAACTGAATAGCAAGGTAGGCTTCTTGCACTTTTCGTTCAAGAGTTTTTTCTGATGACAGGACAGAGTTTTTAACAACTTGCTGTGTGATCGTGCTTGCTCCTTCAGCACCGAATCCGTCTTGTACATTTGCAACGGCAGCTCCGGCAATTCGCTTCACATCAATTCCCATGTGATCCTTAAAGCGAACGTCTTCTGTCGAAATAAATGCTTGTTGTATGAGTTCTGGAATGTTATCGATCTTGACATATTCTCGTCGTTCAGAGCCTGTTACATATGTGATGAACTCATCGTTCATGTCATAAATCATCGATGATTGAGGATCTTTTAAGTCATCCGCTGTAAGATTTGGAGTACCGTTCACGTATGCATAGATTAAAGCGCCTCCAAATGTCACGCTGGATAAGAAAAGAATCAATGTAACAATAGCTGTTCGCCGAATCCAGACTGAACGTTTTCTTTTCTGACGAAGTACAGACCTTTTCGCCACAGCACTCTTCCTTTCTCTAAGTTACTACTCCTGATTTACCCAATACTTGTAAATATAAAACAGTTTATTAAGGCACTGGATGGGGGAAAGGTTAAATAGAGGAGTGGTTTTATGAAAATACAGACAAAAGAAAGAGCTCAAATCATTTACTCCATGTTGAAAGAAATTCATCAAAACAAGAACATAAATGAAGAACAAATCAATAAGCTAACGGAAGTCGCTCAACTTTTAAAAGAAGATGTTGAGATCGGAGAAAAAACATCTGGTGTGTTAGATGATATGAGTGAATTTGGAGAGAAGGCTCTTCAGTTATCATCAGAACAACAACTAGACGATTATTTGAAGCAAGAAGATCAAAAAGTAGAAGAGTATTATGATCACTTTAAGATGCTGTTTGAAGAAAAATCATAAAAGTATAAGAAGCTGATATCTTGAATGAACCACTTGATATCAGCTTTTTTATTGATTTTACTAAGCTTTTAGAAACAATCCTGTTTTTGTCGAACGAATATGTTGGCGATTGCATCCTTTATTTTATAAAATTTAATAAAACGACCAGTCGTTTTAAAAGAGGATAGAGGAGTGATTGTGGTGTTAGTCATTAAACGATTTAGTGAGTTAACTTTTAATGAAGCGATTTTGTTATGGAACGAATCGTGGAAGCATTATTTCTCAGATATGACCATGGACCTTAATCGATTCATACTAAAGATTGCTGGTGAAGGGATTTCTTTAGAAAAGTCAGTCGTGGCTGTTTACGATGGCAAGTTAGCAGGGTTTGTGCTGAACAGCTTTCGAACGATCAACGGCAAACGATACGTATGGAACGGTGGAACCGCGATTGCTCCAGCTTTTAGAGGGATGGGTGTAGGTAAGAAGCTTATATCGGTCTGCCTAAAGATATACGAAGAAGAGAAAGTTGAAATTGCAAGGCTCGAAGCCATCAAAGAAAATGAAGCTGCTATTAAACTATATGAAAGTATGGGTTATGTGACGTTCGAAAAGCTGACATATCTTCAGCATGAAGGAGTCATTACCACTTGGAACGATACATGTTCAGATGTAAAGGTCCAGGAAGTATCCATGCATGATATACAACAACTGCCTTTTTTTAAATCTACTACCGCATGGCAGACGCAATTTCAAAGTTTAAAAGATTTTATCTGTGTGATGGGGGTAAATGAAGAAGTACCACTCGGATACGCCGTTTATAAAAGAATCTATAAAGAAACGGGAGAGCTATCTGCTATCCTACTCTATCAATGTGTAATTGATGAGCATGCTTTACAAGAAGACACAGTTAGAGAACTAGTAAAATCGGTATTCGCACCCGCTGAAGGGTCAGTAAAAAGGATGACGATTAATATTCCTAAAAAAGAGGATCACGTAAACCAACTGCTGCGTAAAACAGGGTTTTCTACGTATGTTGAACAAGTACACATGGAACGAGGGATCAGACAAACGAACGACTATCGAGCGGTGAAAACTTTTTCCGAAATAGACTGAAAACTCTGTTATACTTATCAAGGAAGACGTGTCATAAATGGAGGAAGCATCATGCCTAAAGTTTCAGCTGAGTATAAAGAAGAGAAACGCAACCATATTCTTGAGAGCGCCTTAAAATGCTTCAGTGAAAAGGGATATCAAGCTACGATTATTGACGATATAGTGAAAGATTCGAACATTAGTAAAGGTGCGATCTATAACTATTTTGCGAGTAAAGAAGAGATCTATCTTCAGCTGTTAAAAAAGCGTACAGATGAATTTTTTGAAGATATGGAACAAGAGAACGCCTCTCTTAAAAGTGCTAGCAGAAAGCTTGAAAATCTATTCAAACGTTGGAAAAAGCAAGAGTTAAAAGAAGATGATCAGCAGACGATGCGTGTATATATTGAATTCTGGCTCTATGGATCAAGACAAGAAGATCTACGGTCTATTCTTGCAGCACGATACAATCGGTTTATCGATTATATTGTAAAAATCATAGTAGAGGGTCAGGAATCGGGAGAAATCAAAAAAGAGCTGGATCCGCAAAATGTATCACGAATTTTTTGGGCTGTTCGTGATGGTAATGTACTTCATTATTCATTTTTAGGAGAAGAAGAACAGTATCGAATTGCTTGGGATACAATTGAAGAGATGTTTTTAAGCTATGTGAAAACGAAATAAAGAGAAGGCACCATTACTTTGGTGTCTTTTTTATATGTGCTAAGAGATGCTAGAGAGTAGTGAGGGTATTTGAATATACTAAGACATCGAGATATGTCGACTCGCGGATATATGAGAAAAACTCGCGGGATTAAATCCAAAACTCCATGGTCTTATCATAAATATTTCTTGAATAAACATTCAAAATACCCCGCTACGTATCGATGCTGGTTTGCTTTCTCACCCCAAAATACCACCTATCTTGCTGGAGGCATATTTACTGGCTAGTTTTGTCTAAGGAGTTCCACTTTTGTTGGGATTTATCGACCAAATGGTCCTATCGAGATGATATAAAAAAGAGTAGACTTAGAAGTAACATATTTGTAATGTAACTTTTTATAAGAATATTCGACTACATAAATACATAGAGATAGGGGGCCACCCGAAGTGAAAGAAACGTTTGACCGACTGTATGATGAGTACCATACTGCATTATTTCAATTTATCTTCTATATGGTACGAAATCGTGAATCGGCAGAAGATCTTGTGCAAGAGGTTTATATCCGAGTGTTAAACGCTTACGAAAGTTTCGAAGGCAAAAGTTCAGAGAAAACATGGTTGTATTCCATTGCCAGGCACGTGGCCATTGACTGGCTTAGAAAACAATCAAGACGCAACAAACGGTTCCTATTTTTTGATATAAAAGAAAGTGAGAGTTTATTGCGTGATCAGGATCCCCTTCCAGAAGAGTTAGTTGCAAAAAAAGAGTCTTACAGAGATTTATATACAATGATGAAACGTTGTTCACTCGATCAGCAGCAAGTGCTTGTACTTCGGTACATTCAGTCATTATCGATCTCAGAAACTGCGCAAATATTAAGTTGGACCGAAAGTAAAGTGAAGACCACCCAGCACCGGGCTATAAAAGAATTGCGCAAATGGCTGGATCAGCAACCGGGCCTGGAGGAGGAATTGAAAGATGGAACCAATTAAGTGGGACGAAGAAAAAATTGAACAGCACCTTAAGCATTTGCCCCCGATAAGAGACCGCCGATCCAAGCAGGAGCTCTTCTTAAAGGTTCAGGCAAATATTAATTATAAGGACAATAAGGGAAAGCGGCTTCCTTCATGGAGTCTACCGGCTCTAGCTACAGCTTGCGCACTCGTGATATTTGGTGTTTTTGCCCCAGATCTGATCAAGAACGGTGTGCAGATGGAAAACTCCAAGGTCGCTGAAAACGATAAGATGGAAGGAAAGTCTTTAGATGACTCAGCGGATAAGGATCAAAACTCAGTTGGAATCATGAAAACTGAACCTTCCGTTGCTTATCACGCACCTTATCTGGATAAAAATATTAAAGCAAAAAACAAAGACTGGGTGACTGTAGGTTACTTGGATGAACAAGCACAGCTTGTCATACCTGTAAGTTTTTTAACTGATGCAGATTATTACGTCAATAAAGTAAATAAAGAACTTAAAGCATTCAATCCAAGCGATGTTGGATTAACAAATAGTCCATTAGAAAAGGCTAAAATAACCGAAGAAGAAGAAACGGTCATTGTTGATTTCCCAAAGGATACGATTAACGAAGCAGAAGAACCATTGCTACAAGCACTCATTTCAATGACTTTTGCCAATGAAGGGCAGAAGGCAAAGGTTGAATTTCGTATGAACGGTGAAAATGGCTATGAATTTCCGCGATATGGTACAGTTTCAGAATGGGATCTTCAGGTTCCAGGAGCTCCGCATTTCCGTTATGACGCACCATCAACAGATTCGTTTATCGTAAGTCTGTTTTCAACGGGGGTAGACGCTAATTCAATGCCAAAAGAGTTTACAGATGCGCTTGAGATGATGGATGATGAGCAAAAGCGTGGACTTAAGCCATTGTTACCAAAAGATACAGTATTAGGTGTGAAAATAATTAACAAGGATGATGTAGAGGTTACATTTCCTGACTCTATAAAATTATCAGCAGATGATACGGAAGACCTGATGATGATCGATGCTATTCTATTAACAGCTGAGAGCTACGGTTTTGAGTCTGTGAAGTTTAATAACACGAAACTCGATTCAATTGGCCCTTATCAGCTTGATGAAGAGATTGAAGGAGTGACCGGTGCAAACTTCTATCAATGATATACAATGTTGCTTCCCGATAGTAGTTGATCTCCACTCCAGGTGCTTCGCTTTCCGCGGGGCAGACAGTGAACCACATTCGTACGTTTCACGTATAAGTGTCTCACACCTTCCTCTCCAATCAACTGTCATAGACTGTCGAAAAAGGCTGCAATTTGCAGTCTTTTTTTTATGAAAAGAAAGTAACTTAAATTCTGTGGCCGACGACTAATAGAGTAAAAAGAGTTCATTAAAGAGAGGATGTTATTCATGAAACGTTTACTCGTCGCAGTAGTTTCATTAGGACTCGCAGCTCTGTTGATCTTAGGTGGTGTATCTGCAGCAAAAGCATCTCCATCTTATGATCAAGAAGTGACAGAAACGGCTAAACTCTACAAAGGAGCTCCATTTAAATGGGGTGGCACAACACCAAAAGGATTTGATGCATCAGGGTTTACCACATATATATTCAAAACAACAGTAGTGAAGAAAAGTTTGCCAAGAACGGCCGCTGATCAGTATAAAGGCGGCACATCCGTTGCAAAAGGAAAAGAAAAATTAGGTGACCTCGTATTTTTCAAAACAAATGGTAAAAGCGTCTCATTTGTAGGCATCTATATGGGGAATAAAGAGTTTATCGCAGCTACTTCAAAAGGTGTACGGATACAGTCACTCGATGCTAAGTACTGGAAGGGAACGTATGTAGGTTCTAAAAGATATTTACCTGAGTAGACATGTGAACTGTCCTTGATGTTGAGGGCAGTTTCTTTTATTTGCATTCTTGTTCAATTCATCATATTGGATAAAAACAAAAGCAATAGGGTCATACTGGTAGTGATGAAAAAGAGGTGTGACAGATGACTATAATTAAGCTTGGTTTTGTGGCGATGAGCATGGAGTTAAAAAATGCTTCTCCGTCCAAAACCATGACCTATAAACAATTCAGCCAGCTGCAGAATAGAGAAGCTGGGTTGAGGAAACTTGAGCGCATATCGCTAGCCAATATAACCAATACGCTACGAGTGTTAAAGCATGCAGTGGCTAACGATGTACGGTTTTATCGAATGACCTCTAGAATCATTCCGCTAGCCAATCATAGTGAGCTCTTAGACTGGGATTATATCACTCCTTTACGTGATGCACTCCATGAGATGGGACAATATGCAAAACAACATAATATGAGGCTAGATTTTCACCCGGACCATTTTGTACTGATCAATTCTCCGAAAAAAGAGATTCTTAAAAATTCTCTAAAGACGTTACAGCTTCACTACAAAATACTTAAAAGCATGGGAATCGATACAGAGCATCGTTGTGTGATGCATGTAGGTGGAAACTATAAAGAAACCGATGTAGCACTTGAGCGCTTCGTGCAGAATTGGGGAAGCGTTCCGTTATCGGTTCAAAGAATGATCATGCTAGAGAACGACGATACATCTTTTACAATGGCGGATGCTTTGTACCTATGTGAAAAGCTGCAGATTCCCCTCGTGTTCGATTATCACCATCATCTTGCATACCATCATGACGAGAACTGGATACAGCATTGGCCACGAGTGGTAGAGTCATGGAAAACATCTCCATTGCCATTGAAGATGCATATCTCGAGTCCAAAGAGCGAGAAGCAATTTAGAAATCATGCTGACTATGTGGATGTGAATATGTTTTTTGATTTTTTGAAAGAAGTAAAAGGTAGTGTGGAAGAAATAGACTGTATGATTGAATCCAAGAAAAAAGATTTAGCCCTTTTTCAGCTTATGAGGGAAATAAAAGAAAGAAACGATGTTGAAATCATAGATGGAGCATCGTTTCGGCTAAAGTAAAACCTTTGCTACGGCAGAGGTTTTTTTATTTTCCGGGAAATTTGTCGAAAAATTTGTAAATTAAATCGTTGACGAATGAAAAGAAGTGTCACTATAATAAAAATACTTAGTAAACATAAATGTATAAAAAGTATAAAATATAAATTCAGGAGGAACACGAAATGAAAAAAGTAATCATGATAACAGGAGCTTCAAAAGGTTTAGGTAAAGCGCTTTCTCTATATTTTGCCCGGGAAGGTTATAATTTGGCGATATGCGCAAGAAACGAAGATGCCCTTCAAAGTGTGAAGAGTGAAGCGATTCAGCTTGGAGCAGACGTTCTAGCGATAGAAGCAGATATGTCGAAGTCAAAAGATGTAGAACGATTCGTAGCTCTGACAGAAGAGCGCTTTGGAGTAATAGATGTTTTAATTAACAATGCATCCATCATAGGTCCTAGCCCAATTCCTTATTTACTTGATTATCCAGAACAGGATTTTGAAGAAGTTCTTCGCGTAAATACGATCGGACCATTTTTAGTAACAAGAAGAGTGTTACCGATCATGCTGCAAAAACAACAGGGAAGCATCATTAATATTACATCAGAAGCGGGAGCAACTGGTTATGCAGGTTGGGGAGCATATGGCATCTCAAAATTTGCACTTGAAGGGTTGACCGAAACATGGGCAGATGAAGTTAGTGAATCTGGTGTACGTGTGAACATGGTTGATCCTGGTGAGATGGATACAGACATGCATGCACGTGCTGTACCAGATTGTGATTATGAGCTTGCAAAGCCTGAAGATCTGACGGCTGTTTTTGGATACTTGGCATCAGATGCCTCTTTCCTCATTACCGGCAAGCGATTTGAAGCACAGACGTTTCAGCTTGAGGGGAGTGAGTTTTAATGGAAACAGCGATGAAGTTTGAGGTTCCAGATGAACTAAATGCAATAGAACCACCAGAACGAAGGGGATTACGCAGAGATTATGTGAAAATGATGGTGCTCGACAAAAACACAGGAAAGACAGATCATACACAATTCTACCAACTGGACCGTTATTTGAAAAAAGGTGATCTGCTTGTACTTAACGCGAGCCGAACAGTTCCAGCCGTTTTAAAGAGTCGAAAAGAAGCTGATGGCTCTGAGGTAGAGATCCGACTGGCTCACAGGAAGAATGAATCAATATGGGAAGCACTTCCCGTTAGCGGAACTGTAAAAGAAGGTGATATCATCCGTTTTTCTCCGACATTAACGGCTACTATTATCGAACAGTCAGAAGACACACCTTTTGTATCATTAGCCTTTAATCTATGCTGCTCTTCGCTGTTCAACCAGATCTATGATTTAGGAGAACCCGTCAGGTATGAATACATCCAGAAACCTTGGAATCTAGATTACTATCAAACGGTTTTCGCGACCATTCCAGGGTCTGTAGAGATGCCTTCTGCTGGAAGGGCGTTCAGTTGGGAGCTTCTGTTTCGACTTCAGAAAAAAGGCGTTAAGATCGCTTATATTACGCTTCATACGGGATTAAGTTATTTGCTGGATGATAAGTGGCATAAAGGACCAGATAAAAACTTTGAAAACTATCATATCCCGAATGAAACGGCAGACCTTATTTCTGAAACGAAAAACAATGGAGGTCGCGTCATAGCAGTTGGTACAACAGTTGTAAGAACGCTAGAGACAGTCGCGGAACAAAACGGAAGGGTCCAGGCAGCTAGTGGATGGACGAATCTATATATTACTGAAAATACGAAACTGGCCGTATGTGATGGATTAATTACAGGGATGCATGAACCGGAGGCGAGTCATCTGCAATTGCTTTCTGCATTCGTAGACCGATCCAAGTTATATAAAGCTTACAATGATGCGATTCAAAAGCGATATCTCTGGCACGAGTTTGGCGATATGAATCTAATTTTGTAAGTGAGAAAATCATGATGCTGCATCATATCGGTCTCTACGTAAGTGATATGAAAAAGTCTAGTGAATTCTATGAAAAGATTCTACCTATCGAAAAGAAAGAAAGTTTCATGTGGAACGATACAGAGCTAGGTTTTTTAATAGGGGAAGGATTTCAGCTTGAATTGATGCCTAATTCAGGGAGTCATACGGCATCCGGCCATATCGCATTCAGCGTGACTTCTGTAACGGAAAAAATAAAGGAACTATCTCTTAAGGAAATCTTTCTAACAGAAGGACCTTTTGACCTTCCAAACGGTTGGAGAACTGTTTTTTACGAAGGTCCAGACGGAGAAGAGATTGAATTTATACAAACTACCAACCCTCTAGTACTTCATCCCAAAGAAAATTAGAAAATAATATATAGAATAAGTTAATAGGAGTAATCAAATGATTAAAGGACTTTACGAAGCACATTTACCGGTAAGTAATCTTAAAACATCCATAGACTTTTATAAGAAACTAGATTTAGAAATCGCGTATCAACAAGATAAACTAGTGTTTTTCTGGATTGAGAAAGGAAGAAGTTGGTTAGGGTTATGGGAAACAGACAAGGTTAAAACACCCTATCACCCATCGTTAAGACATATCGCTTTTCAAATAGATAGAGAGGATATGTTAAATATAAAGAGTTGGTTAGAAGAAAGGGCTATAGAAGTCTCTACTAATTTTGGATTTCCACCTGAAAAACAACCTTTAGTATTACCTAATAATCCACAAGCTCACGCAGCCATTTATTTTAAAGATCCAGATGGAAATAGCATCGAATTAATGGCTCCTTTAAGATTGGATGTTAAAGAAGAATTTAATATGATGACATTAGATGAATGGAATCTAACCAAATAAATGATTTCAACTACAAAGAAGCACAGTAATAAATGAGTCGCAAAAAATGAGCTACCTCCTAACCATGAAAAGCTCTCATTAAAAACGGACCATCTGGAACTTCAAGTTCTCTGTAAGTCTTAAACAGATTTGTTTGGTCGTAGGCTACAGATTTAAATTCAATCTTAAGTTCCTTTTCATCTGCGATATAGATGATGGCATAGCGCGCTTCGGCAACCTTATTACATCCTAGTGCGCCAGGATTCACTAAAAGCGTTTGATTTACCTTAAAGTCGTGAAGGATATGATGATGACCAAATCCTATAAAATCATAGGTGAATAAGCCTTTAAAGAGCTCTTTCATCGCTAAAGAATCAGGTTTACTTACAATCGGCATAAAGGGATCTTCAGATATTGGAGATTCCTTTTTTCCTTGTTTATAAGGATAGTGTGTGATGAGAAAGTGAAAACCTTCTTCCTCAAATGCAAGCTCTCGGGGAAGTGCGTTCAATGTATGAGCATATGTATCTTTAAGCTGGTCGGCAATCCATTGATGATGTTGTTTCGCATGCCAGTGACTCTTAGGGTGAGGCAGACCATATTTTAACGCCAAAATCGATTCATCATGATTTCCCGTAACCATCTTAATAGATGGCAAGTTACATAACCGTTCAAGCACCTCGTTTGTAAACGGACCGATCCCAATCATGTCACCGCCACTAATAAAACGAGAGATTCCCATTCTTGTAGCGTCATCAATAACAGCTTGAAGAGCATCTAAATTACCGTGAATATCTGTAAAATAAGCAAAAAGAGGTTTCAACATATTTCCACCTTCAACAAATTATCTTTTATAATGAAATAAGCTTATTCTTGCAAAAAGACCAGGAGGTTAAGGAATTGAGAAAGAAGTTAGGTTTTATTTTTGAATTAGTCTTATTTCTTATTGCCCTATTAAGTATGTTGTACTTTATCTACATAGATGAGTGGAAGAGTATTTATTTCTTAACATTCCTAATCGTAGCTGTTGGTTCTGCTTTGAGGTTATTTAAAAATATTTAAGACGTAGATAGATAGGATTTGTATGAAAGAAAAAATATTGCCCTCACCAATTTTTTATACTAGTTTAAGCTGCTTCTTGCAAAAAGCACTTTATTAATTGTTTGTTGCTTTTAACTCCTTGTCACCTTTGCTATTGATTGGAGTGGAAGGTGCGAGACTCCTACGGGACAGGCGGACAGCTGAGACACTTAAGAGTGAAACGTACGAATGTGGCTCAGCGTCTGCCCCGTGGAAACGAGCAGACTGGAACGGAAATCAACACTTCCAAAAGCAACAAAGTTTTCGAAAACAGCCTTATAAAAAGACTTAGGAGGTTGAGAAAATGAGAGTGAAGCTTGCCTTTATTTTAGATTGTATTATTATTTTAGCTGCTTTGTTAAGCATCTTTTACTTAATCTTCATAGGTGAGTGGAGTAACATATTTTTTATTTCGTGTTTAATCCTAGGTCTTAACTCCATAATTAGCATATCAAAAGAAGTAAAAGAAGGTTTTAAATGAATCTTGATAGACACTAAAAAATATAGCCCCTCACAAGGGGCTATATTTATTTTAAGAATCGCAGCAGATCACCATATATGATTCGATCTGACTGATCAAGTTCCTCTTTTGCCTGCTCAATGTATGACTTGCACTTATCTTCTTCTACTGGTGCTCCAAATGGTTTTACATAACAAGTCTCATTTGTATAAATATAGTTGTCTGTAATGAAGGAGCCATTACGGAGCACGGTTAGTTCATGATGATCTTTTGAAAAAAGATCGGTTCCAAAATGAACGTCATCCTTCGACTCAATTCCAAGCAAGTGTAATAGAGTAGGTTTGAGATCAATCTGTCCGCCAACTGTATCTAACTGCTTCCCTTTTTTCCCTGGAACGTGAATGAATAAGGGTACTTGCTGCAGTTCTACTTGATTGTAAGCGGTAAGTGTTGCTTTGCTCAACACATCTGCCATCGCTTCTTGATGCCGTTCTGATATGCCATAATGGTCGCCATATACGACAACGACTGAATTCTCATATAATCCAGAGCTCTTCAGTTCTTCAAAAAACTGACGCAGTGCTTCGTCCGCGTAGCGAACGGTTGTAAAATAGCGGCTAACCGTTCCATCATCTACAGGGTAAGGCTCAATCCACTGTTCTTTTTCATGAATTAAATATGGATGATGATTGGTTAGGGTAATAAAACGGGCATAAAAGGGCTGAGGCAGCTTTTTTAAATACGGCATGGATTGTTTAAAGAAAGGTATATCTTTAAGTCCATAGTTAATCGAGTTATCGTCCGTTACATGATAATATTCTTCACTATAAAACTTGTCATAGCCCATCGTTTTATAGATAACGTCTCGATTCCAAAAGCTTTTATTATTGCCGTGAAAAACAGCTGAATAATAGCCACTTGATTTTAAAATCTCAGGCATAGCGTTGTATTCATTTAATGGGTGTGTTTGAAAAACAGCACCTCTTGGCAGTGGATATAGGGAATTATCGATTAAAAACTCAGAATCAGATGTCTTTCCCTGTCCTGTTTGATGATAGAAGTTATTAAAATAATAGCTAGATTCAGCAAGTTCATTTAAAAAGGGAGTAACTTCTTTACCGTTTATTTTGTAGTTTAGTACAAAATTTTGGGTGGATTCTAGGGATACCATGATTACGTTTTTTCCTTTTGCAATTCCATAGAGCTCGGGGTTGTTAGCTGTTTCTTTTTTCACATTTGAGAGAATCTCCTCTGCATCCATGTTGCTCGCTAGTGCTTTTTGCATAGAAGACTTCGATTGAAGCATGATGTCGTACAGATGATAATTGAACGTTCCTAAGCTTTTCACAAGTATTTCTCTGTCAAATGTACGGGTTAAAAGCTGTGGTCGGTTTATTTCTGCAAGGATCAAATGAACGGCCAATACAGCCACACCACATAAGAATATTTTTCTGCGATCTACAGGTTTTAATAGATGATCAGCCTTCCATCTTGTCTGCTTTAATAGATATGCTAATAAAAACAAATCAACAAAAAAGAAGATGTCTGTTACATAGACCAGTTCATAAACACTGTTTCCGATATCTCCAACATTCTTGGTTTGAAACAGTACCGGGATCGTAAGGAAGTCCGTAAAGAATCGATAATAGACGACGTTCGCATACAAGATAAAACTATAAATGAAGGACAGCCATAGAATGATTCGACTTCTTTTACCAGGTGAAGCAAGGTTAGCTAAACAAAAATAGAGTACGAGAAAACTGAGCGGATTTAAAAATAATAAAATTTCTTGCAGGAAATGATCGATAGGCAGCGTAAATGAAACTTTATAAACAATATAGGTTTTCAACCAAAGCAAAGAAATAGCCAGGAAGATTGCTGCGTGTTTTGTTTTAGGATTCATAAGTATAACCCTCCTGTAGTGAAACGGAAATCTTTACCATTGTAGGCTATTTCTCGAAAGATTAAAAGTGATAGAGGACCTTTTTTAAGTATAGGAAGAAATAGGAGAAACGATGACACTACCACAAGGCTTCCATCATATCGAAATTAATGTGAAGAATCTGAAGAAAACGAGCGAGTTTTATGAATGGCTGATGCCAGAGTTAGGTTTTTCTCTATATCAGGAATGGGAAAATGGTTTTAGCTACAAGATAGAATCGTCTTATCTTGTTTTTGTACAAACAGAAGAATTGTATATGGACATCCCTTTTCACCGAAAGCGTTCAGGACTTAATCACCTGGCCTTTTGGGCTAAATCACGTGCGCAAATAGAGCACCTTCGTGTACAATTGAAGAAGAAAAATATTTCCTTTTTATATGAGGACAAGTTTCCTTTTGCAGGTGGAGAAAATCATTATGCTTTATTCTTTGAAGATCCAGATCGATTAAAAATTGAAATCGTTGCGCCGAGGTGAATGAAGAAATGATAGAACAAGAAAAAGAAACAAAGCAAAAAAGTGAATGGGTTAGCTGGTTAAAGGCGATTGGATTTGCTTTAGTCTTTGTATTTATCACAAAAGCCTATTTCTTTGCTCCATATATGGTAGAAGGTGCATCTATGTCACCTACTCTTCACGACCAAGAAAAGCTGTATGTTAATAAAATTGTTTATGCGTTTTCTGAGCCCCAAAAAGGCGATATTGTTATTATTAAAGGTGACGATAAGCGGTACGTAAAACGAGTGATAGGTTTAGAAGGTGACGTTATTCAAATGAAGAGTGACAGCCTTTATGTAAATAATAAAAAAGTGAAAGAGTCTTATCTTCAAGAAAATAAATCTGAAGCGAAAAGCTTAGGGGTGTACCTAACGGAGGATTTTGGTCCACTGAAAGTCCCAAAAGGGAAAGTTTTCGTAATGGGCGACAACCGTCTTAATAGTATGGATTCACGAAACGGACTAGGTTTGATCGAAACGAAAGCAATCGAAGGTCGTTCTGAAGTCGTCATCTACCCTTTTTCAGAAATGCGTGCAACCCAATAACAAAAGTGCAGCCAGGCTGCGCTTTTTATTTTTATAAAAGGAGTATGTGAGATGAACCGATGCAAGTGGAGTGAAGAAAGCGAGATGCTGCAACAGTATCATGATAACGAATGGGGTCAGTATGTAGTTGGAGACAATGCCTTATTCGAATGCTTAACACTAGAGCTGTTTCAATCTGGCTTAAGCTGGAAGACCATTCTTCACAAAAGAGAGAACTTCAGGCAAGCCTTTGCGCAGTTTGAGGTAGAAAAGGTCATGCAGTTTGGGGAGAAAGAGATTGAAGCACTACTAAATGATGCTGGGATCGTCAGGCATAGAAAAAAAATCGAAGCGACGATTGAAAACGCGAAGAGAGTTCATGCACTAATAAAAGAGTTTGGCAGTTTTGAAGAGTTTTTAAAACAATTGCCACATGAAACAGCAGAAAAACAAAAAGTGTTGAGAAAAACCTTCAAGCACGTTGGCTTAACAACGGCAGAAAGCTTTTTAGAAGCTACAGGGAGGATACAAGCCTCACATAGTGAGCAATGCTTCATGGTAACCAAATAGAGTCATTTCATAGTTGTCCTGCATAAGCTAAAGCGGGAGGTATGATGATGCCTTATGAGATCTATATTTCAACAACAAGAAAAAGACTAGCCCTCGTAAAAGATGGGAAAGTAATCAAACGCTATCCGATAGGTGTGGGCAAAATCCTGACACCTACGCCAACCGGAACCTATACGATAATTAATAAAGCACCTAATCCAGGCGGACCGTTCGGAGTCATGTGGATGGGACTCTCACGACCTCACTACGGCATACACGGCACAGATACACCATCATCCATCGGCAAAAACGTATCCAAAGGATGTGTGCGGATGCATAATAATCATGTTTTGGAATTATCGCAGATTGTACCTATTGGGACGAAGGTGGTTATAAGGGCATAAAAAAAGAGCTCAATCTTGAGCTCTTTTATTTAACGTATGAAATACTTTTAATGCTTGGAAGTTGATCATTAGCTTCTACTATTGAAGTGCTAGTGAAAGCAACTGCACCTACCAGAACAAGTCCTAAGATAAATTTTTTCAAACTGTTCACCTCCTTATAATATGTTCTTTCTAGCATTGTTAGAAATTCTATAATAGTTACTGGCTTTTTTATATTGTCCTTGGTCAAAATATATATCTGCTAATAATTCAGCATTAGCAGCTAAGTATTCAGTTGTACTTAACTTATCAAAATAAGGAATTGCTTCTTTAGATAAAAATTCTTCTAGGTCTTTGGATATATTCATTGTAGCTTGTTTAATTTGCAATTCAAGTATTTTTAAATGATAGTAGTATTCGTGTTTTAAATCACTTTTAATAATATCATAACCTTTATTTACCCATTCAAGTGATTTAGAGTAATCTTCAATATTAAAATATTCTCTAGCAGCCAAGTAAATTGTTGAAATAACCTGTATATTAATATCATTTAATTCTTGTTTTAATTTATAACTTTTTAAGATGTATTCTATAGCCTTCTTAGACTCATTTTTACATGAAGCGACATAGCCTAAGTTATGAAGAATAATAGCAGTAGTTGACTTATCGTTAAAGGCTTTTGAATATTTTAGAGCATGGTTTAAATGATACTCTGCTTGTGAATAATTTCGAACCCGTCTATTACTGATAGCCAGCAAGATGTGACAATCTGCACTCCTGCTATAGTTGTACTCTTTATCGAAGATTGCTATTGCTTTATATGCGTAATAATTTACTAGTGTAATTCTGTAAAGTTGACCATAATAAACAGCAATCTGGTAATATAGGACTGCTTCTTCACTTTCTTTAAGGTATATCTTTTTAAATAAAGATTCACATTTTTTAATATTATCAAGTGCTTCATTATATTTACTTAAGAAAAAATTATACATTGCCATTACTTGAAAGTAATAATAATCTAATTCAGGAGAAAATTGTTCTTGAATTTGACATAGAGGCTTCAATATTGAATGAGCTTTAGTTAGTTGATCAGTGACTAAGTAAAACCTTGCCAAAAATAAGTCGTACCGTATTAATATCTCAGGGTTAGAAACACTTTTCATTTTTTCATTAAGAGACGGAAAGTAGTCTTTTGCTTCTTCAAATCTGCGATGAACCATCATCATATTCCACTCATTCAACATCTCAAGTATTTCATTATTATCTACTTCCTCAGGCGAAATGCCTAGACGTTCGCAAAGCATATTTATTACTTCTTCACTAGATTTGGCGTCCCCTTTTTCAATTTTACTCAAGTAGGAGACTGAGCAAATTCCCTGTGCCAGCTCTTCCTGGGTTAGGCCTTTGGTTTTTCTATAATATCTTATTCGTTGACCGACCATAAAATCCCCCTTTCAGAACTTGGGAAAATTGTCATGCAAGACCCCCACTAAACAAGTATCTATCCTACCATTTTTCCCAATACAGAATAAATGGAATGTCTGATAAGATAAATATAACAGAAAATACAAAGTTTTTGCTAGAAATTGATAATTTTGAAAAGAACGATTTACATAAATCCTATGTCAGCACCGAGCCGGCGTCAAATTTGAAGGGAGAGAGTACTATGGCTAAAATGTATCAATTATCATCACGAACTGCAGAGAAGAATCAATCGCTGTATGTCTCACGTGATCCTGAAGTGGCCGGAAATATAGTAAGAAATGAGGAAGGCGCTTTTGCCTACTCCGAAGTATTCATGGACAAACAGAAGAATTACTGGTTCTCCAAGAAGAAAGATGATCAGTCAAGGGACCACAAGCTCTTCATCTTTGACCATAAAAACGGCTGCTTGAAATCTCAAGTTATTAAAGGACAACCCAACTTTTATGAATTCGAAACAAGTGTTGTAGTCGCTTGTGAAGGTGATGGTTCAAAAGGCTCAGTCTTAATTTTTTCTAAAGATGGCCCTGAGTTAGTAAAAGAGTGGAAAGTGAATGGCTTCCTGTGGGAAGTAGAGATGAACCAGGATGTTCTCTACATTTCTTCCTATATTGTTGAAGAAGATCAAGCGGTTCTTTACATCATCCGCAACGGGAAGAAAAAGCGTATAAATCTAGGAAGTAACATGGCACCTACTGATATTTTATGTCATGAAGATCTTGTATACGTTTCAGGTGCTCCCGTTCTAAACGGGGACCCAAAGAAGATCATGGTGTTGAATGACAAAGATAAAGTGGTTACAGAATACAAGCTATCCATTTCCCCACGTGCCCTATATCAAGTAGATGATCAACTTTTAGTCTACGAATTGGATCTTGCAACGGGAAAGAGCGAGCGAATCGTATACATCGATATGAAGACAGGTGAACAAAAGGAGCATGATATTCCACATTCGAAGATCGTCGAATGTACGGATGATTCTCTGTCTTTGTTAGAACAAAACAGCAAGACGCTATACACGTGGGATCATTGCAAATGTTGCATTGTGAACACTCAAAAAGTAGCTGAACAAACTAAAGTCATATAGTTTAGTAATTTAACGTCATATAATTGTAGAAAAGTCCTGGCATTCAAGCGCAGGACTTTTTTTTCATGTCCAGAAAATAGCTGTATAAGGGGGAATGGCTATGAAGTGGGAAGGTGCAAGTTGTATTTGTGTGAATGATGGAAAGCTATTGATGGTTTTACAAGGAGCAGCAGATGAGGAGAAGACGTGGAGTGTTCCTTCTGGAGGTAGAGAAGGCAACGAGAGTCTTGAGGAATGCGGCATTCGTGAAGTGTGGGAAGAAACGGGTTATGTCGTAAAAGTTGTTAGAAAGCTACATATTAAAGAAGGAATCTCTCAAAGCATCCATTTTAACGTTCACTATTTTTTAACAGATCTAGTGAGCGGTTCTTCGGTCATTCAAGATCCAGATGGTTTAATACACGATATAAGGTGGGTATCCTTGAAAGAGTTAGAGACGCTTACCTTATCCTTTCCAGAAGACCGAGAACTTTTACAAAGCTATCTGGCACCAACTAAAGAAATAATATAGTGTTTGTTCACATTTTTATAAGGGAACTCTAATGGAGGAGGATGACAGTGAAACCGATATTCGCAGAAAAGGAAGACCTTAACCGTTTGTTGGAATGGTGTAGTGACGCTCCAGAATATCAGAAGAAACTTTCTCAATATTTAGAGGATCGTGATGATACAAGCGTTGTGATAGTAGAAGAACATGAAATATTAGCCATTGCATTGTTAAAGGTACAGGAAACCGAAAAGAAGGGTTATATCTGGATTTATTCAAAGAATAAAAATTTGCAGAGTCATCCTGATATCATGCAATTCTCACTAAACTGGTTAAGAAAACAAGGCGCTAAAGAATATAACGTTATCTAAAAGCGATCATTATATAAAGGATGGATCATTCTATGGAAGAAACAAGTGTTTATAGTTGGAAGTGGCATCGTCATGTGTGTCATGAAGAAACAATTCATGACTTGATCGCAGATACGAAAGGCTGTAAAAATTGGCTGCGTAACATTAAAGAAGATAAGGTCAACTATTTAAGGATTGAAAGAGACAGTGACGGTGATCAAATTGTTCGTGGATCACTTACGTATAAACAGGATCCGGAGAATCAATCTGATTTTAAAGTTTTTCATTTTTATATACGTCCCAAATCCTTAATAACAGTGGGCTTAGACCTTTCAAGTATCCAAGGGGATCACCGTGATTCTTGTGATCATATGATTCTGGAAGAAAAGACACCTGTGGAAGGTTTTTTAATATTACTGGGTGAATTAATTAATCACTTTTTGGACGGTATTGACGCTCTGGAAATTAAGCTCAAGGAGCTGCAACGTGATGTTCAAAGAAACAATCATACCAATCTATTGAACAGCATCTATGATCGACGAATCGAGCTTATTAACTGGAGTGACTTAACACTTCCGGTTCATGAAACGCAGATGGCTATTAAGGAAGCATTTCTGGATGACATTACAGAAACACGAGCGTATAAGCGAATTGAAACTAGGATCGATCGAACAACTTCGCTTCTTTCTCATTACAGACAGGACATCGATACTTTGTTAAACCTTGAAGAAGTTCTTTCTTCTCATCGAGGAAATGAAATAATGAAAACATTAACTGTTTTTACCGTCATTTTCACTCCTGGAATGGTTCTAGGGGCAGTCTGGGGTATGAACTTCAAGAATATGCCAGAACTTGATTGGAAATTTGGTTACCTTTACGCTATGATTTCAATCGTTATCTCCACATTAGGCATATATATCTGGCTAAGAATGAAGGGGTGGACAGGAGATTTATTAAAAGGAAAGAAAAGTAGAAAACATTTTGACTAAATAAACTAAAAATATGAACGATATATAAAAGGAAACAGGCGGATTTTGTCGAACGGTATCAATTGATAAAACGCCTGTTTTTTTATGGCGAATATTACTAGATTTCATTTTGATTTCAACCATAAAAGAAACGAAACAAACAACGAAGAGATATGAAGATTAAATGACTAACGGGAGCGGAAATAAATGAAAAAACTTAGCCTAATTCTTGTTTTTTCACTGGTTATGCTTGTAAATACGCAGTTTGTACAAGCAACGGGGGAGAACACACCAGAAATTAAAAGCGAAAGCGCTGTAATGATCGATGCGAAAACAGGGGATATTTTATATCAAAAAAATAGCTCAGAACAAATGTATCCAGCAAGTATTACGAAAATCATTACAGGGATTCTGGCTATAGAATCAGGCAAGTTGGATGATTCTGTTGTCGTGAGCAGTGATGCTGTAAGAGCTGAGGGGACGCGTGTCTATTTGATGGAAGACGAGCAAGTACCTTTGAAAAAGCTTGTTCAAGGCCTTCTGATCAACTCGGGTAATGATGCAGCTGTTGCGATTGCAGAATACTTGGCAGGGGATGTCGATTCATTCGCTGACCAAATGAACGCATTTGCGAAAAAAGTGGGAGCAGAAAACACTCATTTTGTTAATCCAAACGGACTTTTTGATGAGGAACATTATACAACAGCCGAAGATATGGCGAAGATTACGCAATACGCAATGAAGAATGAAGAATTCCGAGAGATCGTATCCACAAAAGAATTGCCTTGGGTCGGAGAAGGCTGGGAAACCACGTTAAGGAATCACCATCAGCTTTTATGGGATTATCCGGGTACGATTGGTGTTAAGAACGGCTATGTTGATGAATCCAAGCACACTTTAGTTACAGCTGTTTCACGCGATAACCTAGACGTTATCATCGTTACACTAAAAGCTCCTACGAGTCGAGCGGCTTATTGGGATACGATGGCGCTTGGTGATTATGGATTTGCAAACTTCGAAAGACAAACTCTGACTAGTGGTACAAAGATTGAAGCGTTAAACGGAGAAACGTATCCGCTGAAAGAGGACCTGTCCGTTACTTTGCCAAAAGGAGAAGAACCGGTTCAGGAAGTGAGTTCAGATGGAGAGCTTCAACTGAAAGATTCTAACGGAAATGTTCTACTCACGCATACCTTGTTTAAAGAGAGAGAAAAAGAAGCTACGGCGACGATCGATAACAAATCTGTCGAGGAAGTAGATTCAACGTTTATGCAATCTGTTGTAAAGACCGGAATTTTCTTATACAGTGGATTACTGCTATTACTCGCATTTCTAGTTATATTAAGAATGAGAAGCCAAAAACATAAACATAAAAAAATGAGACAAGTTGCTCGCAGTTACGTAAAATAAAACCGTCGTTTGGCGGTTTTTTTGCTTGCATAAAAATAGACATGATGAAGCAAACATGTTTTAAATACGAACAAACTATAGGATAAAAAGCTTTTATAGTATATAATTACATTAAATTACAAAATTCGACAATTGGAGTTTCATTCATGATACGTAATATTAAGCTAGCACAGCTATTTATTGTGGGGAGTGCCTTCATTCAGGCTCTCCATCATTTTTTTATAGAACCAATCGATAATTTCTATCCATTTCTATTCTTATTTTTAATCGGGTTTCTTCCTGCTTGGGGAGTCAACCGCATACAAGAACCATACACAAAATTGGCTTTTATTTTGTGCAGTATATATGTCGTTTCGATTTCCTACTTTTTCGTTACATATCCGATCGTGCAGGCCGCATACTTCTTTTTGCCTGTATCTGCGCTACTTTTAAATGATAAGAGGCTATATTATGTTTCAAGTATAGGTGGATTGAGTTCATATCTCTTGTTATCGAACGAACCACTGAAAGACTATCTGGCGTTTATTTCGATCTATGTAATTTTTTGTTCACTTCTGTTCATGGCTCAACGAATCGTTTATCAGTCCGTTGCAGAAAAAGAAGCGATTCAGCAAGGTGTAAAAGCATTCTCGTTAGCTGTTGAAGCGAAAGATGTTTATACTCAAGGTCATTCAAAAAGAGTAGCGCTTTATGCCATGATTCTTGCCAAACATGGTCAATTTAAAAATGTAGAATGGCAAGAGCTTGAGTTGACAGCTCTCATTCATGATATCGGAAAGATTTCAACGCCAGATGCCGTGCTTTTGAAGAAAGGAAAATTAACACAAGAAGAGTACGAAATTATGAAAAAGCATCCTGTTGATGGGATGATGCTAGCAAAATCTTTTGGATACTCGGACCGTGTTTTAACAGGAATTCTTCATCATCATGAAAGATACGATGGTCTAGGCTATCCACACCGTTTAAAAGGGAAGGATATACCGATCTATTCTCGTATCTTAGCCGTTGCTGATTCTTTTGACGCGATGACGAGTAACCGTGCGTACCGTCAAGGTATGACGCCTTGGGAAGCAAAGAAAGAGATCGAGAATCAATCAGGAAAAATGTACGATCCATTTATCGTGGAAGTCTTTATGCGCGCTTATTACGATATGCTTTTGATCTGTGAAGACCACTCTGAGAATATTTTGATGAGCAACTCCGCACATAATGAGATAGCTTCTGGATTAAACGGAGGAAAAAACGCTTGAGACGAAGAAGTTAATACGAGTAGTTATTTTACATAGCAGGAGGAAAGAAGATATGAATGCAACGGCTTCCTTAACAGAAACATTACTCGAAGAATTGTATGTTGTGGTTCGAACGACCAATCAATTATTAAAAAAAGCAGATCCTTCTGTTTACAATTTTCGCCCTGTTGATAACATGCGCTCTTTTTTAGAATTAGCTAATCATTTGGTTCAGATTCCTCATATTGATTTAGCGATTTTACAGGAAAAATCAGAGCAAGAAATTCGGCAGCTTGAAAAGAAGTTATCTGCAGAAAATGTTACTGAATTAACTCATGTATTAGAAGAAGGTTATCATCTGGCGAAGTCATATTTCCTATCTCTTTCCGAAGACGATTTTTTGAAGAAAGAAACGAAGGCCTTTTATGCTGAGAAGGGTGCTACTCAGGCAAAATGGCTGGTGGAAATTGTCACTCATAGCTATCATCATCGTGGTCAGTTGTTTACTTATTTAAAACAGACCAATCACGATGTAAATATGTTTGATCTTTACTAAAGTAAAAAACCAAAGGATAGAACCAGCTCATAATCGAGTGGGTTCTATCCTTTTTTCTATGTTCAGAAGTTTGAAAAATAATTACTGTTTTAGGGCCAAATTCTCCTTGTGCATTTTTACTTAAATTCGACTTCTTTGCATATTTCCTGTAATATGAGTGGTTCAAATTTAAAAGGTGTTCCTAGTTAAAATAGCTAGCAGGAAAAATATAGTCTTTATTGAATCTTTTATGAGATAAACATTTTGTGTCGTTTAAATACATCCAAGAGGTGATGTTTCCATGTATACCGTTTTCTCTACGTTTGATGTTCCAAACGAAAAAGCAGACGAAGTAATAAATATATATAAGAACCGTTCTAGATCAGTAGATAACGCCGATGGCTTTATTGACTTCTTGTTGCTTCAGAACGATAAGCGCGCAGGTGAGCTGACCGTTCAACTCATATTTGCGTCTAAGGAAGCTTATTTAAAATGGGTAAGAAGTGAGGAGTTTAAGAAGATTCATGATTTAGAAAAGAAGTATCCCGATCAAGAATTAGCAGCTGTCATTCCCACTGTTAAGCAATATAAGGTGGTTGCTAAATGACGGAATTTAACATAAATGATATGGTAGAAAGAATAACAGAAAAAATTTACCAAAAAGATCCTTCTCTTGTCGAAAGATATGGTGACAAGGGGAGAGTGAAGTGCATCGAAGATAATCACCATCACTTTAAGCACTTAGAAACCGCATACGAACTTGATAACAGTGCATTCTTTACGGATTATGCGATCTGGCTAGATGGTATTCTGCGAAAGTTTGGAATGAGTACACAGCTTTTAATGGACAATTTTGATTTAATTATAGAGGTTCTTTTAGAAGAACAGGAAAAGCAAAGAATAGAAAATACCCGTGTCGGTATTTATATCGGATATTTGAAACAAGCAAACGATGTTTTGCGTAGTAAAGTTGAATCACACTAAATTAAAGGAGAGGTCCCATCCATGGCTATTTCAGAAGCTGAAAAACTGGCTCGTCTGTTTTTAGAAGGTAATCATGTTGAGGCATTACGTTTTATTAAACAGCAGCCTGACCAAAATCGAATGGTTTTGTTTCGAGACCTATTTACTCCTGCAATGTATATGATTGGAGACCTCTGGGAAAACAATGAGATTTCAGTCGCTGATGAACATTTAGCGACGGGAGTCTGTGATTTTGTTCTTTCCAGATTATTTCAAGTATCAGCAGATGAAACACCAGGTAAAAAGAAAGCCATGTTTTTGTGCTTGCAAGGTGAACAGCATTATCTTGGAATTAAAATGATCAACAGTATTTTTGAAGAAAAAGGCTGGGAAACGAAATACTATGGAGCAAGCTTGCCGCTGGAATATGCTTTGAAATCTGCTCTGCAATGGAAGCCAGAAGTTATTGGCTTATCCGTTTCCATCGTATACAATCTTCCTGTGTTAAAGAATTATGTTCGGTCGTTAGCCGCGCTGCCCAATAAGCCTGTTATCTTAGTAGGCGGACGACTAACAGAAAAATACGATTTAGAACCATATGTAAATAATCAGGGAATCATTATAAAAAACCTTAAACAGGCAGAAAAATGGCTGGATGAATATACCCAAGAGAGGATCAATGCCTACAAATGAGCAGTGTCTTACCTGTACCGTACGTAAAGATAGATAAGCATGGAGTTATTCACGATCGATCCTCCAAAGCCATTGAAATGTTGGATTTGCAGGCTGAAACAATTCGGGATTGTTTTGATGAAGAAAGTCATAATAAGCTAATGAAGTTTATGATGCCGTTTGAAGGCGAAAAGACATTTGAAGCAAATATAAGAGCTAAAAATCAACCGTTCTTGCTTTGCGACATCTCTATTTGTTGGGAAGGCGAATTCGCGCACATTGTTTTTATTCCAATCGGGAAACACGTCCAAGGGCTTGAAGAAAAACTTTTAGAACTTAGACTCAGGTTATCTTCTACAGATTTTGAGTTATTCGAAAAGAAAGAAGCGTTAGAAGATGCAATGAAACGTCTTGATGAATTGTCTGGACCGTTCATTCCGATCTCAGAAAAGATGGCGTTTGTTCCCTTGTTTGGTGATGTGAATGAGAGCAAGATGATCACCGTAACAGGTAATGCTTTGAAAGCCGCGTACGAAGGTCAATTTGAAGAGATTTTCTTCGATCTATCGGCAACAGGAGAAATTGATGAGGGTGGCGTGCAAAAATTAAGCGAGCTTTTCCGCATGCTTCAATACATGAATGGGAAACCAGTAAAAATCATTGGAGTAAAGCCTAAACATGCTAGGCAGTTGAACGCTTTGGATGTGGATTGGCCTGTCTATTTTGAAACTTCTTTAAAAGATGTCTTGATCGAGCATCTTCAAATAGGAAAAGCACCTCAAACGTGATGAGGTGCTTTTTGTGTTACCATCTTTTTTTCTTACGATGAAGGGAAGCGAAAATGATTGGAGCGAGAGCAGCCCCACCGATTAAACCGAACAGGTGACCCATGACGTTAATCCGTGCATTCATAAACGTGGTGACTAAGCTAATTCCCAATACAACGAGAAGAATCTGTGTGTTGGCTTGATCAATATATTGACGGTGGTTATATAGCATGTAAACATAAATGCCGAACAAACCGAAAATAGCTCCAGATGCACCGATATGAGCGTAAGAAAGTGGAAGCAGCAGTAGAGTAGCAATATTTGCAATTAATCCAGCACCTACATACCCGATAATAAATCGTGCTTTTCCAAGGATTCCTTCAAGTGCAGGACCGAACAAAACAAGTGAGAACGAGTTGAAGATCAGATGACCTGCAGCTTCGTGTGTAACAATAGGGGTAAATAAACGCCAATACTCTCCAGCGGTAATGTAATAGTTAGATCCAACCATAAAATGATACAAAGAGGTAGAAAAAGGGGTAAAATTAATAAGAAGAAACACGATAATATGTGCAGCAACTAAAAAGGTAACAATAGGATAGCGTCTGATAAAGGTCTGAAAGCTTTCATCTCTTATAAACATGGAAATAGTATCACCCTTTTTATATAAAGTGTAGGCTGTTTTTTCGTTGAGTGGAGTTAAAGCCTGCCCCGCAGAAGAACGCGAAGCACATGAAACGAAATCATCTTCATGCAAGAAAAACAAACTTTTAAAAACAGCCCAAATTTAAACATATTTATTCATCTTCCTTAAGTTTACCATGTGATGGTAGATAGGGCGAAAGATATAGCTGTAAAGGAGCTTTTATTTAATGATTGTAGGAACAGGCATCGATATGATCGAACTAAAACGAATCAAACAGGTGGTTTCCCATCAACCCCGTTTTCCGGAGCGTGTGTTAACGCCGTTCGAACAAAAAAGGTTTCAGTCTTTAAATGGGAACAGAAGATTTGAATATCTTGCGGGACGATTTGCAGCAAAAGAAGCAATGGCTAAAGCGCTCGGTGTTGGAATCGGCGCTGAACTTTCGTGGCAGGACATGGAAATTAAATCAGATGAAAAAGGTAAGCCATTTCTTACATCCCCTTACCCATATTTATGTCATCTCTCTATCTCTCATACGAAAGAATACGCGATTGCACAAGTGGTATTAGAAAGCTCGTCAAGCTAGTCTGCATATTGTCCAGGGTTGTCTCATATATTGTAATGCGGTAGAAGGGGTAGTCCTTTGCAAGATGCAGAGAGTTGGTCCCCCTTCAATGTCGAAATTACTTTGGGACAAAGGGGATGGCAAAAAATGAAGAAAACACTGTCAATGATGTTGACGGCGTTCATGATCGTATTGGTTCTGTCGGCATGTGGTGCACAAAGCCAGAACGATGTTTTAGATTCCTTGGAAGAAAGAATGGAATCCATGACAGGCTACAAAGCTGAAGCCAAGATGACATTGAGCACAGGAGAGAAGCCACTGACTTACGATTTAGAAATTTGGCATAAGAAGCCCGATTTTTATCGAGTCAGCTTAAAAAATGCTGAAAAAGATCAAAGTCAGATGATACTGCGTAACAAAGATGGAGTTTTCGTTCTTACGCCAGCTCTGAATAAAAGTTTCCGATTCCAAAGTGACTGGCCAGAAAACAACAGCCAAGTTTATTTGTTCCAATCACTCATTTCGGACATCTTGAACGATACGGACAGAGGATTTAAATCAAAAGAGAAAAGCTATGTTTTCCATACAAAAACTAATTACCAAAACAAAAATCTATATCAGCAGGAGATTACACTAAATAAAGATCTTGATCCTCAACAAGTGCGAATTATGGATCAAGACCAAAAAGAGCTTGTAAGACTGGATTTCTCAAAAGTTAAGTTTAACGCAAAATTTGATAAGAACGCTTTTGATATGGAATCAAACATGAGTAGTGCTCAATTTGAAGTACCTACATTCTCTGGTGCTGGAGAAGAGTTCGAGGTGCTGTATCCGACTTATACAGCTAACTTGAACATCGTAAATGAAAGAGAAGTCGCAGAAGGCAAAGATGATTCCAAAGTGGTATTAAACTATGCTGATGAAGACAAATCTTTTACATTGATGCAGCAGAAAAACACAGCTGTTGAAACAGCTTCCCGTCTCACAATGTCTAGTGGTGAACCTGTTGATCTAGGTTTTACTGTTGGCGCGATGACGGATCAATCGATTACATGGAATTTTAACGGTGTGGATTACTTGCTTGTCTCTAATAACCTCGGTGAAGAAGAGTTGATGGCGATTGCCCGCTCAGTGAGCGGAGAGGCGATTAAATAATTTCTACATTATATATACTAATAGGAAAACAGGCTGGCGATGATGCTAGCCTGTTTTTATTTAATTGTACGGTTATTAGAGGTAGTGGCTAATGTTTACATTGTCGAGGATTGTAGACTCGTGGATAAAGTAGCAAAACTTTTGGATTGAGAACAAAAACTCGTGGATAAACTCTCAAAACTTTTTGATTGTACATACATATTTGTGGATTGAATATTAGGATGCTTACATAAATCACGCTAAGAGGGTAAAATAGAAGGCAGCAATCTAAACAGGGAGGCAAACATCATGGATAAACATCATTATTATCGAGACACGTGGGCGGAAATTGACTTAGACAAGATCAGTCAAAATGTAGAATCATTTAAGAAACATCTCCCTGATCAAAAGATTATGGCTGTTGTAAAAGCAAATGGTTATGGCCATGGCGCTTTTCAAATTGCAGAAGAAGCTTTGAGGTCTGGAGCAGAGTGGCTTGCTGTAGCGATGCTCGATGAAGGATTAGCTTTACGTAAACAAGGAATCTCAGCACCGATTTTAGTTATGAACCGGGTTAGACCAGAATATGCTAATCTTGCGGCAGAAAATGAATTAAGCCTTACCGTCTTTCAAAAAGAATGGCTGATTGATGCGGAACCACATGTTAAAGACACAAATCACCGTGTGAAGGTTCATCTGAAGATCGACACCGGTATGGGGCGAGTAGGGTTTAGAGAAGAAAGTGAGTTGCGAGAAGTAGCGCACTTCATCAAACAATCATCTACGTTTGAAGCAGAAGGTGTATTTACCCATTTTGCAACAGCAGACGAATGGGAATCAGAACTTTTTGAGAAACAGAGAAAGAGCTTTATTAAATATATAGACTTGCTTAACACATGGGGATTGAATCCAGCTCTCATTCACAGTGCCAATAGCGCTGCGGCTCTTAGAAAAGTAGAAGGGCCTTTCAATCTGGTTCGACTCGGAATCAGTATGTACGGATTGGCACCATCTAACGAATTAAAACAAGACTTGCCTTTTCCGCTCCAAGAGGCGTTCAGTCTGCACTCTCAGCTCATTCATGTTAAAAAACTGATGCCTGGGGATACTGTAAGCTATGGAGCTACTTATACAGCAACAAAAGAGGAGTGGGTAGGTACACTTCCAATCGGCTATGCGGACGGCTGGCAAAGAAGATTTTCCCCAGGAGCTTCGGTGCTTATAAAGGGGGAACGAATGCCGATCATCGGCAGAATCTGTATGGATCAATGTATGGTTAGGCTGCCAAAGAGACTAGATGTTGGTGAAGTTGCTACTTTAATAGGAAATCAGCGGTCAGAGAGAATAGAAATGGATGAGATCGCGCGTATCGCAAATACGATAAATTATGAAATTCCGTGCCTCATTTCTGCTCGAGTGCCGAGAGTTTATACGAAAAAGGGTCGAATTTTAGAAAATATGAATGTAATTCTAAATTTTTAGCAGAATATTAGAAGGACTATTAAAAATTTTGTAGAATAAATACTTTGAAATCGCTTTGCAAATGGATTATTGAAGTGATAAGATTAAATGTGGTTAAAAGGAATTTGATCGTAGTATAGCTTTGCGCTGGAGGTGTATGTTGTGTCCGAATTGAACACAAAACGAATAGTGATTAGTCTTCCTCAGAAATTACTAAGTGAGGTAGATCGCGTCATAAAAAAAGAAAATTTGGACCGCAGCGAATTTATCCATCAAGCTACTGAGATGTTTCTTCGTGAGCGGAAGAATAAGCGTCAGTTTCGTGATGAGATGAAACAAGGTTACATGGAAATGGCTAAGATCAATCTAACGATTGCTTCAGAAGCATTTATGTTAGAGGAGGAAGCCGATCATACCTTGGACCGCTTAGTTAGCGGGGTGTAGTCCTTGATAGTCAAACGCGGAGACGTTTACTTTGCAGATCTTTCACCGGTAGTTGGATCAGAACAAGGCGGAATTCGTCCTGTACTGATTATACAGAATGATATCGGGAACCGTTTTAGCCCTACTGTTATCGTTGCAGCAATCACAGCTCAAATTCAGAAAGCTAAACTTCCAACACACGTTGAAATAGATTCAAAAAAATACGGCTTTGAACGGGATTCAGTTATTTTGCTTGAACAGATCAGGACGATTGACAAGCAAAGATTAACAGATAAAATAACACAACTGGATGAAGACATGATGCGCAGGGTAGACGACGCATTGCAGATCAGTACTGGTCTGGTTGATTTTTAATTTTATAACATCATTTAGGAAACTGTCTGACGGGGATGTCTGGCGGTTTTTTATTTTTTTACTGAAGTTAAAAGGATAGTTGGAACACTAGGTACAATTTTCCTATTATGCAAAAAGGATTCATAAGGTGTTTAGAGCGTTATCAGGTATTTTAATGAAAGAAGATAAACTTTAAGTTTTAAGGTTCATATTACTCATTCTCTGACTCAGCAAGGAATGAACCCCTTTTAATGGGAACAAGTATACGAATACTATTTAAATATTTTTGTAAAAAAATACATGTTTAGCTTTTTGAATCTTGGGTTATATATCCAAAGCTAGTAAAAGAGTAAACATTGCACAATATATTCAGAAGTGAAATAATAGAATTGAGACTACATGTAGTGGGGGTGCAAGAAAAATTGGACAACTTGATTGTACAGATGATCAATGAAAATCAAGAAACCCTAAAAAATAATTGGCTTAAAGAAGTTAAGCTTTTTAAAGAAAAAGAACTGATTGGAACAACTTTAAAGTTTAGTGAAGAAACGGACCAACAGTTTTTTGCTATGTTGATTAAGCACATTAATTTTCACGATATTTCTAAAGACGGAACACTTGATGATTTTTTTGATCAAGTTCTTCATACAGGTTTACCATTAAGTTATTTAACACAAGGACTTCAAGCGGCACGTCGTGTCGTTTTAAATCTTTTAGTGGAAACGGAAAACGACAAAGAGAAGGTGTCGGCTGTATACCGTGAGATCGATCGCTGGTTAGATCCGATTCTAAATCGCGTTGTTGAAAACTCCTCTCAGATTTGGGAGAGAACCGTATCCGTTCAAAAAACGGCATTATTAGAGCTTTCTGCTCCATTAATCCCAGTATTCAAAAATATCAGTGTTATGCCTCTTATCGGATCGATTGATACAGAGCGTGCGAAGCTGATTATGGAAAACCTTTTAAACGGAGTGATCAAGTATCGCTCGGAAGTGGTATTGATTGATATTACGGGAGTACCGGTCGTTGATACGATGGTTGCTCATCATATTATTCAAGCAGCAGATGCTGTGCGTTTATTAGGTTCTACGTGTATCCTAGTAGGAATACGTCCTGAAATTGCACAAACGATCGTAAGCTTAGGAATTGATCTAAGTCTGTTCCCGACGAAAAGTACGCTTCAAAAGGGTATGGAAAACGCTCTGGAAATCACAAATCAGCAGTTAATTAGCAATAAATAGGGAGTGAGAGTAAAAAAATGAGAATTCCTATTTTAAAATTGCACGAATATTTATTGATCACCATTCAAGTAGAGATGGATGATCAGACAGCTCTTCAATTTCAAGAAGACTTACTAAATAAAATTCACGATACAGGTGCGAAAGGAGTTGTTATTGACCTAACGTCAGTAGATATGATCGACTCCTTTATAGCTAAGGTTCTTGGAGATGTAGTGAGGATGTCAAAATTAATGGGAGCTCAAGTTGTATTAACAGGAATACAACCGGCAGTTGCTATTACTTTAATTGACCTTGGAATTTCAATGAGGGAAGTTTCGACAGCACTTGACTTAGAACAGGGGCTTGATAAATTGCGTCTGGAACTGGAGGGATGACTATGGACATCCAATCCTGTGTGGAAGTACGCAACGAGTGGGACATCGTAAGTGCCCGTCAACTTGGAAGAAACATGGCGAAAGAGTTAGGTTTCGGAAACGTTGATCAAGCAAGAATAACAACAGCGATATCTGAACTCGCTCGTAATATCTACTTATATGCGGGACGAGGTAAGATTTGCATTGAACCAATCGATCAATTAGGAAGAAAAGGACTGCGAATCGTAGCCTTAGATAATGGTCCTGGAATTCGAGAGATCCGAAAAGTTATGGAAGATGGATATACCACTTCTGGCGGATTAGGAGCTGGGTTACCAGGCGTGAAGCGTTTAATGGATGAATTCTCAATCGAATCCACAGTTGATGTGGGAACGGAGATATCAGCTACTAAATGGCTTCGTTAGGAGGAGAGCTCTTGACTGCAAAAGACGCACTAACGGAACGTTACCAAGATTTATTATCGGTCTATCTAAAAGCTAAAACAGAGACGACCCTCTATAAAGGGCAACAATTCAGCAGGAAGTTATTAGAACAGCAGATATCACCAGAAGATCTTGTCAGTTTACACATTCAAGTGATGGATCAGCTGTTTCCGGATATGTCTGAAGAAATGAGAGATTCTTTTGACTTCCTGCTCGAAGCGATGATCGGCTACGGATTTGCTTACCGCGAGCATCAAAGCTTACGTGATAAGCAACAACAGCTTGAATCAGAGATTGAAGTTGCCGCAAGCATGCAGCAAACGTTACTGCTCAGTGATGTCCCAGGATTTGATCAGTTGGACATAGGGGTTGTCAGTGTTCCAGCGAAAAAAATGAACGGTGATTATTATAATTTTGTTAAGAGCGGCAACAGTTTAAGTGTCGCGGTAGCAGACATCATTGGTAAAGGCATACCCGCTGCACTGTGTATGTCTATGATTAAATACGCGATGGACAGTTTGCCTGAAGAACAGATGAAGCCTCATCTGCTTTTAGAAAACTTAAACCGTGTTGTGGAACAAAACGTTCATAGTAACATGTTCATCACCATGTTTCATGGGGTATATGAACCAGAAAGTCATAAATTTTACTATGCGGGTGCTGGTCATGAACCAGGCTTTTTCTATCACGCTAAGGAAGACGAGTTTCAGGACTTGATCGCAAAAGGTCTTGTACTCGGCGTATCCAGAACAACCACCTACCATCCTTATGAAAAGATGATAGAAGTGGGAGACATGGTGATCCTTCTGTCAGACGGAGTGACTGAGTGCAGAACGAGCAAAGGATTCATCGAAAGAGAAGAAGTTGTTTCTCTTATTCGTAAATATATGGATCTGCCCTCTCAAAAGATTGTTGAGAATGTATTTCAGGAGCTTGATCGCCTTCAAGGCTTTGAGCTCAGAGATGATTTTACTTTAATTATTTTAAAACGACTGGTTTAATCAGTATTTGATTAGGGTAAAGGTACCTTATATGGTTCCATACAAAGCTTGGGGGGAAATAAAATGAATTTGCAAATAAATCAAGATCAAATAAATGAAACATACGAATTAAAGCTAACAGGAGAAGTCGATGCTTATACGGCTCCTAAGTTAAAAGAAGTGATGCTTCCGTTAACAGAGACAAAAGGAAACATCGTAATTGTAGATCTTTCTGGAATTGAATATATGGACAGTACAGGGCTAGGTATTTTCGTGGGAGCTTTAAAATCTTCCAAAGCAAATAGCAGCTCTTTAAAATTAAGAGGCATGACAGAACGCGTTAAGCGCATTTTTGAAATTACTGGATTAACAGAAGTAATGGATATTGAAAGTGGAGTAAAGGGGGAGGCGCTATGAGAACAGCGTCCGACTATATTGAAATGAAGGTCCCTGCAAAACCGGATTATGTGGGCGTCGTCAGGCTAACGATTTCAGGCTTGGCAAACCGCATGGGTTTTGCGTTTGACGAAATTGAAGATATTAAGATTGCAGTATCAGAAGCTGTGACTAACGTTGTAAATCATGCCTATACTGATACCGATGAAGACAAAGGCCAAGTTCGTATTGGCTGTAATATATATGATGACCGCATGGAAATTACGGTTGTCGACCAAGGAAAAAGCTTTGACGTCGAATCTATCTCAAAAAATCTTGGCCCTGTAGATGGTAAATCAGTTGATCAACTGCATGAGGGAGGTTTAGGCCTCTTTCTGATAGACACATTAATGGACAAGGTAGAAATAAGCAGTGAAGCCGGTGTCGTTGTAATGATGACGAAGTATCTTCACAGAGATGAGGTGGAGGAACATGTCGACAGAATCTCACCAGCGCCTTCACAGTAAAGAACAAGTCTATGCTTGGATTGATGAACTGCAGCAAGACCCGAAGAATGAAGAGATTCAGACTAACCTTGTGTTGCAGTATCAAGACTTAGTTCATTCACTAGCTCGGAAGTTTTCTAAAGGCAAAAGCATCCATGACGATTTAGTACAAGTCGGTATGATCGGATTGCTTGCCGCTTTTAGAAGGTACGACAAAACGTTTGGAAGATCATTTGAATCATTTGCTGTTCCTACAATCGTTGGGGAGATCAAACGTTTTATCCGTGATAAAACATGGAGTGTCCACGTACCTCGTCGAATTAAGGAACTAGGTCCAAGAATCAAGAAAGCAGTGGAAGAACTAACTACGCGTTTACAGAGATCACCGAAAATCTTTGAAATTGCAGAGTATCTAGAAGTTTCTGAAGAAGAAGTTTTAGAGACGATGGAGATGGGCAAAAGTTATCAAGCTCTATCCGTGGATAGTTCTATTGAAGCTGATCAAGAAGGAAGTACGGTTACATTACTCGATCTAGTTGGTTCCAATGATGTTGGTTTTGATCAGATTGATAAAAGGATGCTTTTGGAGAAAGCTTTTGCTGTTCTTTCTGAACGCGAACGCGAAATTCTTCAATGTACGTATTTCGAGAATTTAAGCCAAAAGGAAACGGGAGAACGTTTAGATATCTCTCAAATGCATGTGTCACGACTTCAACGACGAGCACTTGAAAAGCTAAAAGAAGCGTTGCGTGTATCACCTTCGGAGGCTCTTAGATGATCGAACACTATCAGTTTAGCAAGGCATCTGTTTCCTCTTATCAAAAACCGAAAAAGGGAAATGATCTTTGCGGAGATAGTTTTTATGTGAAAGAAACGGAAGATTATTTGATTTGTGCAGTGGCGGATGGTCTAGGGAGCGGTAAGATGGCGAAAGAAGCTTCTGGGGCCGCTACTGATATTATCGATCAAAATCATCATGAAACTGTCGAGGGATTAATGCATCTTTGTAATGAAGGGCTTAGACATACTCGTGGGGCCGTGATTGCCATCGTTAAAGTCGATTATCATAATCATACAGCTACTTATTCAGGAGTTGGTAACATCCGTTTTATGATCTCTGCTGAAAGACAAAGAGCGATACACCCTTTACCGAAAGTCGGGTTTCTTGCAGGAAAGCCTGAAAAGTTTAAAGTACAAGACTTTAAATTCGAGAAAGAGTTAACTTTGATGCTTTATTCCGATGGTATGGATATTCATACACAAAGCCGTTCGTTGTTAACGAAAATGATATCACCAAAAGAGTCGGTCCTCTATATTAGTGGATTGCCTCAAGACATCAATGACGATGCAACTTGTCTCGTCGGACAAATAAATTTGATTTCGTAAAACATCACCTTCATTAGTTTGTAGGGTGGTGTTTTTTGTTTTGAATTTCTAAAAGATTATTTCGTTTAATTCCTCGTCTACTTTGACAGTTGATTGGAATGGAAGGTGCGTGCCAGCCACATGAGATACTTCTTGCAAGGCATGCGACGAGGAAGCTTACTACGGAGTATTAACTTTTAGACGCAGGAGCAAGGAACTTCTAAAGGTGGGCCGCCCTTAAAGTGGAAGTGGCTCACCGCCTGCCCCGCGGAAAGCGAGCAACCTGGAATGGAAATCAACGACTTACAAGAAAATGGTCTACAAACTCAGATATAACCAATGCAATTTTTACGCCACCACTTCCTTGGTTTATAATAGTACTAATTGATTGAAAAAGGAGTGTTCTTATTGGGACAACCTATTAGTGAACAAGCGTTGAAAACAATGGAAACAGAATTGAACGTAAAAGGAAAACAAATCAACCAGGTTATTGCTCTTTTAGAAGAAGGGAACACGGTCCCGTTTATCGCGCGTTATCGAAAAGAATTAACGGGTGGTTTAGATGAAGTACAGATCAAAGATATTATGGACCGATGGACATATCTGCAAAACTTAGCTTCACGTAAAGAAGAGATTCTTCGTTTAATAGAAGAACAAGGAAAACTGACTGAAGAATTAACAGCAGCAATTGCAAAAGCCCAAAAGCTTCAAGATCTAGAAGATATCTATCGTCCATATAAACAAAAGAGAAGAACGAAAGCGACTGTAGCGAAAGAAAAAGGTCTCGAACCGCTAGCTTTATGGCTGTTAGAGCAAAGAAATGATGACCCACTAACTGAAGGTGCGGCATACATAAATGAAGAAAAAGAAGTGCATTCTGCTGAAGATGCATTGACAGGTGCCAAAGATATCATCGCTGAAATGCTGTCTGACAATGCTGATATGCGAAAATGGATTCGGGAAGACACATTTTCAAAAGGTGAGATCAAAACAGATGGTAAGAACACGGAATTGGATGAGAAGAAAGTGTTCGAAATGTACTACGAATATCAAGAACCCATCCGTAAGATTGTTCCCCATCGTGTTTTGGCCGCCAATCGTGGGGAGAAAGAAAATATTTTAAGAGTAGGTATCGCTGCTCCTTCCGAACTGATCGTTTTAAAGATGGAGAGAAAAGTAGTGAAACGCTCGAGCTCACCAGCAGCACCTTTTATTATAGAAGCGATTGAAGATGCATATAAGCGATTGATTGCACCTTCCATCGAACGAGAAATTCGCGCGGCATTAACCGAACAAGCGGAAGAGCGTGCGATTCATATTTTTTCTGAAAATGTAAGAAGTCTTCTATTACAAGCACCTCTAAAAGGAAAAGTTGTTCTAGGTGTTGACCCCGCTTACCGAACGGGTTGCAAACTAGGTGTAGTAGATGAAACCGGGAAAGTGCTTCATATTCAGACGATCTATCCGACACCGCCTCGATCAGAGGTAGAAAAATCGGCAGCAATCGTGAAGAAACTAATCGACCAATATGATATCGAGATCGCTGCAATCGGAAACGGTACGGCATCACGCGAAACAGAACAGTTTATCGCAGAGACGTTAAAGGACTTAGAGAGATCGGTAGCATATGTGATTGTTAACGAAGCGGGAGCGAGTGTATATTCCGCATCCACGGTCGCTCGAGAGGAATTCCCTGACCTTCAAGTTGAAGAAAGAAGCGCGGTATCCATTGCGCGAAGACTTCAAGACCCATTGGCCGAGCTTGTAAAAATCGATCCAAAATCTATCGGAGTTGGCCAGTATCAGCATGATGTTTCTCAAAAAAGACTTGGTGAAGAAATTTCATTTGTTGTGGAAACGGCGGTTAACCAAGTGGGTGTTAACGTGAATACCGCATCATCGTCTCTTCTTCAATATGTATCCGGGTTGTCCAAAACCGTTGCGCAAAATATTATCGTCAAACGAAACGAGGTAGGGAAGTTCAAAAACCGAACAGAACTTAAGAAAATTCCTCGTCTTGGTGCAAAAACGTATGAGCAATGTATCGGGTTTTTACGTGTAGTAGACGGAGATCAACCGCTTGATCAGACGGGTATTCACCCAGAGAGCTACCCTGCAACGAAAGCTTTATTGAAGGAGCTTGGATTCAAGCCAGCTGACATCGGCTCTGATGCTCTTGCGGAAAAGTTAAAATCACTTTCACTTGAAGCGACATCAGAAAAATTAGATATCGGCGTCCCAACATTAAAGGATATAATCGAAGGGCTCATGAAACCTGGTCGAGATCCTCGTGATGCTTTCTCTGGGCCAGTCCTAAAAACAGATGTTCTTAAGATGGAGGACTTGTCACAAGGAATGGAGCTGCAAGGGACCGTTCGAAACGTTGTAGATTTTGGTGCATTTGTCGATATAGGCGTCAAACAGGACGGGCTTGTTCACATTTCTAAACTTACCGAACGGTTTGTGAAAAATCCGATGGACGTAGTAAGTGTAGGGCAAGTCGTAACGGTATGGGTAGATTCTGTAGATGTAGCGAAACAGCGAATCGCTCTAACGATGATCGCACCTAAATAAAGGATACAACTCAAGATGAAGCACTTCTCCAGTGGATTACTCTTCACTGGAGGAGTGTTTTTTGTTATAAAAGAACCAGCATTGATTAAGTAAGCGGATTTGGTAACGGTCTTTTTGATAATAAGCACGACGGAGCTGTCTTTTAAACCATGTTGGCATATAGAGAACCTCCTTGAACTTCTTCCCAATCCGTTATTTGTGTATTAGTCTATGTATAGGAGCTTGTTGATGTGAACTTGAAATGTAAGGAGCTTGACCATGACGAATGAAGAATTGCAGAAGCTAACTGAGGAAATCTCAATTCAGTTCTTCAAAAAAACATTTCGCCACCAAGCGAGATTCAATAGAAGGCTGCGCACTACAGGAGGACGTTATCTTTTACGGTCCCATGATATAGAGATGAATCCTCATCTATATGAGGCATTCGGTATGGAAGAATTGATCGGGGTCATTAAGCATGAGCTAGTGCACTATCATATGCACATTGAAGGTAGAGGATATAAACACGGTGATGATGACTTCAAATTTTGGCTTAATAAAGTAGGCGGCTCTCGATTCTGTCAATCCATCCCGGAAAAAAGAAGAACAGAGAGTTATAAATACGCCTACATGTGCACAAACTGTATGCAGTCATATAAGAGAAAAAGGCAAATTGATACGAAAAGATATGTGTGTGGAAAGTGTAGGGGGAAATTAAAACAGGTTTCTTTAAAATAGGGTGTTGACTTCGATATTAAGTATGTGGTAATTTAATAAAGTCGCTGTTAGACATACCTATTACATAGCATTTAAAAGCAGGTATACTATAGCGAAAGCGGCTCAGAAAAAACTTCTAAAACTAGTTGACATCTGAGACGAAAACGATTATGATATTAATTGTCCTTAAAAGACATTCCACAGTAGCTCAGTGGTAGAGCTATCGGCTGTTAACCGATCGGTCGTAGGTTCGAGTCCTACCTGTGGAGCCATACAGAGAAGTACCCAAGTGGCTCAAGGGGCGCCCCTGCTAAGGGTGTAGATCGCTAACGCGGTGCGAGGGTTCGAATCCCTTCTTCTCTGCCATGTGGCCCGTTGGTCAAGCGGTTAAGACACCGCCCTTTCACGGCGGTAACACGGGTTCGAATCCCGTACGGGTCACCATATACTTTCATAAAAGTAATACCTATAGATTGATGGACTCGTGGTGTAGTGGTTAACATGCCTGCCTGTCACGCAGGAGATCGCCGGTTCGACCCCGGTCGGGTCCGCCATTATTTCTAAGGTGTTGGGCTATAGCCAAGCGGTAAGGCATCGCACTTTGACTGCGACATGCGTTGGTTCGAATCCAGCTAGCCCAGCCATTTTTTCTTTTTAAGATAAGTGTTTAAAACACTTCGAGTGAGAGCCATTAGCTCAGTTGGTAGAGCATCTGACTTTTAATCAGAGGGTCGAAGGTTCGAATCCTTCATGGCTCACCATTTTCAAATTAATATGCGGGTGTGGCGGAATTGGCAGACGCGCTAGACTTAGGATCTAGTGTCTTTGACGTGGGGGTTCGAGTCCCTTCACCCGCACCATATTAATTTTCTCAATAAGTTGCAGTGCTCATGCGCTGGCATCCTAGCCGCGCGGTCGTGGCGGAATGGCAGACGCGCTAGCTTGAGGGGCTAGTGGGGGTATCCCCGTGGAGGTTCGAGTCCTCTCGACCGCACCAACTTTAACTTATAACATAGAATACATTTTAAATATGCGCCCTTAGCTCAGCTGGATAGAGTGTTTGACTACGAATCAAAAGGTCGGGAGTTCGAATCTCTCAGGGCGCGCCATATTTACTTACGGGAAGTGGCTCAGCTTGGTAGAGCACCTGGTTTGGGACCAGGGGGTCGCAGGTTCAAATCCTGTCTTCCCGACCATACTTATGCGGGTGTAGTTTAGTGGTAAAACAAGAGCCTTCCAAGCTCTGGTCGTGAGTTCGATTCTCATCACCCGCTCCATTATTTTTTACGGGCCTATAGCTCAGCTGGTTAGAGCGCACGCCTGATAAGCGTGAGGTCGATGGTTCGAGTCCATTTAGGCCCACCATATGATCGTAAAAATGATCAAAAAAGAATTTTAAAAAAGTGCTTGACTTTATAACTTCCATTCGGTAAGATGATAAAGCTGTCTCGGAAAAAGACAAGCCAAACAA
>NZ_JACZDX010000013.1:0-57401 GCF_015903925.1 Fictibacillus sp. 23RED33
GTTTTTGTTAGCCGCTCGTTTTGGCGACTTCATTAGGTTACCATGTCGCAACCCTCGTTGTCAACAGCTTTTTTCAAAAACTTTTAATCGTTTATGTGAAGCTCATCAACATGTCAGTATTCCTTGCGACGAAGAATAATATACCATCATTTTCGCTCTTGTACAATAGTTTTACCGAAAAAAAGATAACTTTTATTTAGCTGTTTTTCAAGGGTTTACAGCATGTACAAGATACAGCGCTCAAATCACTTTTTAATACAAGATATAGTAAGATGATAACCCTTGAATCACACCCTAATTATGATACTCGTTTTCCGAATTCCTATTCCTACTTCCTCATAAAACCAAAAAGCCAGCACAGTGCTGGCTTTTTGATCTTAACTATTTCTCAGAATGACGCATTTGCGGGAATAATAGTACGTCACGAATAGATGGTGAGTTTGTTAACAGCATCACTAGACGATCGATTCCGATTCCTAGTCCACCTGTAGGAGGCATACCGTATTCAAGTGCTTCTACAAAGTCTTCATCCATCATATGCGCTTCATCATTACCTTCAGCGCGTTCTTTTAATTGTTCTTCGAAACGCTCACGCTGATCAATCGGGTCGTTTAGCTCAGAGAATGCATTCGCATGCTCACGGCCAACGATAAATAGTTCAAATCGATCAGTAAAGCGAGGATCTTCAGGATTCTTCTTCGCTAAAGGTGAGATTGCAACTGGGTGACCGTACACGAATGTAGGTTGAATCAGTTTTTCTTCTACAAAGTGCTCAAAGAATTCATTTACAACATGACCGTAAGACATGTTCTCTTTTACAGGTACATTATGTTCTTTAGCTAGAGCGCGCGCTTCTTCATCAGTCATTTCTGGCCAGAAGTCTACGCCAGCTGCTTCTTTTATCGCATCGACCATGTGTACTCTTTTCCAACGCGGCTTAAGATCTACTTCATAATCTCCATAAGTTACAGTTGTTGTGCCTAAGACATCTTCTGCGATGTGTGCGACTAAATTCTCCGTTAATTCCATGATATCAAGGTAATCTGCATATGCTTCATACAGCTCGATCATCGTAAATTCAGGATTATGACGAGTTGATACTCCTTCATTACGGAATACACGGCCGATTTCATACACTTTCTCTAGTCCACCCACGATAAGGCGCTTAAGGTGAAGCTCGATTGCGATTCGCATGTAAAGCTCCATATCAAGTGCATTATGATGCGTGATGAATGGTCGAGCTGAAGCTCCTCCAGGGATTGAATGCATAGTTGGTGTTTCTACTTCTAGATAACCATTGTCGTCTAAATAACGGCGCATAGAACGAATGATTTTAGAACGAGAAATAAACGTATCTTTTACTTCCGGGTTCATGATCAGATCTACATAACGTTGACGGTAGCGCTGTTCAACATCTTTTAGTCCATGAAACTTATCAGGCAGTGGACGCAGGGATTTTGTTAGTAACTGAAAGTCCTTCGCTTTAATAGAAAGTTCTCCTACTTTCGTTTTAAAGACAAGTCCTGTTACGCCTACCCAGTCACCGATATCAATCGTATTGAATAGTTCGTATTGCTCATCACCAACAGCATCCAATCTTACATAGATCTGAATCTTTCCAGACAAGTCTTGAATGTGAGCAAATCCAGCTTTCCCTTTTCCGCGTTTTGTCATGATACGACCCGCTAGAGTTACTGAGATCTCTTCATTATCAAGTTCTTCTTTTTCTTTTTCTCCGTATTCAGAAACAAGATCCGCTGCAGTATGTGTACGGTCGAACTTTGTACCGAAAGGATCTACTCCTTTTTCAGTTAATGCAGCTAATTTTTCTCTTCTAACACGAAGCAAGTCATTTAATTCTACTTCTTGGCTCATGGGAACACTCCTAGCTTTTAGCAGTTTTGAATATCAAGTATGGTATAAGATAAATCTTCGCCGAAAGGAACAGTAACAGTAAATGTCGCGTGTACAGTTTTTCCAATCGCAGCTTTCGCAATGAGAGACTGAACAGAAATCATATTTTCGCGGGGATCAGCTTCAAAAGGATGTACGATCGTATAGGTGTACCGTTCTTTGTAAACTGTATCTTCTATAGTAATGGTTGAGCCGGGTTCTACATTGTAACCCGGTTCCCTAACCATTGGCCATGTGACAGATTGAGCTAAAATATCTATTATCTCAGACACCCGCTTATGAATGAATTCTTTTTCTGACGTGTTTCGGCATTCCTTTTTACGTTTTGATAGGTATTGTAGTTCTTTTTCTAGATTCCTAGTGCCTTCTTGGGTGAGTTTGAGCATAGCCATAAGCTATTCCTCCTCCATTATAATAAAAAACACCGGATGCTGAATCTGTTGTATTTAAGCAAACAACAGCCAGTCATCTGATGATCTGGCTGTATGTTGCTAGTGTTAGCTGATTTTTTGTATTTCTTCTAATTGATCTACATAACCAAACAATAGTTTACTCATTTCTTCACGAGTAGTCATCTGGTTGATCTCATTTCGAACAGAACCCGTTTGAGGCAGGCCTTTAAGATACCAAGCTGCATGCTTTCTCATCTCTCTCGCAGCAACATCTTCACCTTTAAGGTCGATTAAACGATCCATATGAAGCATGCAGATGTTCATCTTTTCACGAGCAGTAGGTTCAGGTGCGATGATTCCGTTCTCTAAATATTGAACGGTGCGATAAAGCATCCACGGGTTACCAAGTGCAGCTCTTCCGATCATAACTCCGTCTACTCCATATTGATCCATGCGGTCTTTCGCTTCTTGAGGGGAAGAGATATCACCATTACCGATAACCGGAATAGATACATTCTTCTTCACTTCACCGATGATGTCCCAATCCGCTACTCCTTCATACATCTGAACACGCGTACGGCCATGTACAGCAACAGCGGCTCCTCCGGCACGTTCAACTGCTTGAGCATTTTTAACAGCATAGATATGATCTTCATCCCAACCGATACGCATTTTAACAGTTACCGGTTTTTGAACAGCATCAACCGTAGCCGCTACCATCTCATAAATCTTGTCTGGGTCCAGCAACCACTTTGCTCCCGCATCACATTTTGTGATTTTCGGAACCGGGCATCCCATATTGATATCTATAATGTCTGCGTTCGTATTTTTATCTACGTATTTAGCCGCAGCAACTAAAGATTCACGTTCTCCTCCAAAGATCTGCAGGCTAAGTGGTTTTTCACGTTCATCTACATAAAGCATCTTTAAAGATCTTTCGTTCTCATGGAGAATCCCTTTGTCACTTACCATTTCTGCGCAAACGAGCCCGGCACCGAACTCTTTTGCGATCAAACGGAAAGCAGGATTACACACACCAGCCATCGGTGCTAGAACTACTGGATTCTTCAAAGTAATATCTCCGATTTTCAAGTTAACGATCACCTCGTTCCTTTTACTGTCTTTATATATCGATTACTTATTGTAATTCTTCTACGTTAATGCTGAATTGATCTGCTATTCTTTTAAGCAAATCTCCTTTAGGCTTTCGGCTGCCCCTTTCCACCTCACCAAGAACCGAAACTGAGATTCCGATGTCTTTAGCAAGCTGTTCTTGGGTATAACCTTTTAACTTTCTGAACGCACGGATGCGTCTTCCCAGTCGGTCTTCTTCCATATGCGTACACCTTCTTTATCTCTTTGTTCGCAAAGGACTTGATGTAACGAAATTGAATTCTCCGGGTAAATATCATCTGGAGCAATTTCACTTAGAGGTATGAGAACAAACGCCCTTTCAAGCATACGTGGATGCGGAATGGTTAACTCTTCCGTCTGTATACTTACACTATTATACAATAAAATGTCAAGGTCTATTGTTCGCGGTCCCCATTTTTGAACCCTTTTCCGGTTTAGTTTCGTCTCTACGTCTTGCAGTTTACTCAAAAGTGCCTGTGGAGAAAGGGAGGTTTTGAGTTTTAATGCTAAATTTAAGAATAATGGCTGATCAGTCACACCTACTGGATCTGTCTCGTAGATCGAAGAAACAGATTCAATACTTATGCCGGCAAACTCTTCTAATAGAGAAATGGCTTGTTTCAGCAACCCTTCTCTATCTCCCATATTGGAACCGACAGATAGATAAGCAATGTTGTTACCGACCATCTATACACGTCCCCTTGTGATCTCAACGGCTACCGATTCATAATGCCCAGGAATCGGAGGATCTGGTTTGATCACTCTGACCATCACTTCGTCAACCATAGTAAACTTTCCAAGTATAGAAGCAGAGATCGCTTCCGCCAATGTTTCTAAAAGCTTGACCGACTCACCTTCTACGATTTCTTTAACAGCTCCGTACACTTCTCCATAGTTGACTGTATTGTCTAGTTCATCGGACAGTCCCGCTTGAGAAAGGTCCATTGATAATACTACGTCCACATTAAAACGCTGTCCAAGCTTTTGCTCTTCGTTAAACACACCGTGATAGCCATAAAACTTCATACCGTTCACATACATTTTATCCATGAGACACCGCTCCTTTTTTGAGCATGATGTCCATCATCTTTGTCATTCTGCTCATTTCTTTTACATCATGAACACGAACGATCGAACAACCACGTTCAATACCGAGACAAACTGTCGCACCTGTTCCTTCCACGCGCTCTTCCACTGGCAGATCGAGGGCCTTGCCGATCATCGATTTACGTGAAGTTCCTAATAAAACAGGATAGCCCATCTGAACAATTTCATTCAGTCTTCTAATCGTTTCAAGGTTTTGTTCGAACGTTTTCACAAAACCAACACCTGGATCTAGGATGATATTGTCAGGATTAACGCCTGCCTTCACCGTAATCGCAATACTATGCTCTAAATCTGCAATTACATCCGGCATGAATTCTTGGTAGTTCGTATCAAAACGATTATGCATGAGGACGACTGGAACATTCGTCTCGGCCATCACACCTGGCATATCCGGATCAAATTTGGCTCCCCACACATCGTTGATGATATGAGCACCTGCTTTTATCGCTTGATAGGCAGTTTCTGCTTTATACGTATCAATCGACAACGGAACGTTCACTTCTTTTCTTAATGCTTCTATCACAGGAATCACACGTTCCAACTCTTGTTCGAGCGGAACTTTATCTGCACCCGGCCGAGTAGATTCTCCACCGATATCAATCATATCAGCGCCGTCTTTCACCATCTGCTTCGCGTGATGGATTGCCTGTTCGATTCGGTTGTGATGCCCGCCATCCGAAAATGAATCCGGAGTTACATTAAGAATACCCATCACATATGTTTTTTTTGAAAAATCAAGTACGTACTCACCGCAGTTCATTTTTTGCTGCTTTAGCATCATTTCGTGCATGGAGGATCTATCCTTTCAAAAAACATCAAATACTTCTATATTGTTTCTTCGTATGTTTCATGTAGAGTTCCCTAAACTTCTGATACATTTCACCTTCAGCTCCAGAGAACGTTGTATCTTGAAAATGACTGACTGGAACGAGCTCTTGTATCGAGTTTGTCAGGAATACTTCATCGGCTTCCGTTAAGGTCTCTATATTATAATTCCCCGTTTCTAGAGGAATGTTCAACAGTTTAGAAGCGTGCATGACCCATTTTCTTGTAATCCCCTCTAAAATCCCAGTGGACGTGTGAGGGGTAAAGAGCATGTTATCTTTGTACCAAAAAAGGTTCGATACTGTCCCTTCACTGATATAGCCTTCTCGAGTCAGGAAAATGCCTTCTTGATTCATGTTAGAAAGCTCTCTTTTGCCCAAGATACTGTTTAAATAATGATGAGACTTCAGCCGCTTTTCACCTTCTGGCGTATTCCGTTTCGTCTTGAGTTGAACCAACTCTTTTTCGGCTACTGCATTAGTTTTCATGAGAGGCTTTGTATACAGAATAACAACAGGTTTCATATATGGCTCCGTCTGCAATCCGATATCACCCACGCCAGCTGATACGTTCAGTCTAAAATAAGCGTCATCCATCTTATTTTTAGCTAGAAGCGTACTCACCATCTCAATAACAGTGTCTGAATCTATAACAAGATCAATATTTAATTCGTTCAACGCTTCACGCAACCGGTTCAAGTGTTCGTCGATTAAAAAAGGAAAACCATCATAGGTTCTGAATGTTTCAAACGCCCCTAAGCCATACATGAAGCCATGATCATACGGTGAGATCATAGCATCATCTTTGGAAACCAATTTTCCGTTTAAATAGATGTACATGAAACTTCCTTGCCTTTATAGTAATCAATAAAATTTCTAAGCAATTTCTTTCCGTCTTCCGTTAGTATGGACTCCGGATGATATTGAACGCCTTCGATCGGCAGCTCTTTATGGCGAATCCCCATGATTTCTCCTTCACTTGTCCAAGAAGAAATCTCAAAGCAATCAGGCAGTGTTTCTCTTTTTACGATCAATGAATGATAGCGTGTTGCCGGGAACTCTTGCGGAAGCCCGTTATATACCGTTTTTCCATCATGAAGGACAGGGGACACCTTACCGTGCATCAATCGCTCTGCACGCACCACATCTCCGCCGAATACTTGCGCGATCGACTGATGACCTAAGCAAACTCCGAAAATGGGAATCTTCCCTGCAAATTGGGAGATCGCTTCTAGGGAGATACCTGCTTCATTCGGAGAACATGGTCCCGGAGAAATCATTAAGAAATCCGGATTCAATTGCTCGATCTCCTGAATCGTTATCTCATCGTTTCGTTTTACGACAAGCTCCTCACCCATCTCACCTAAATACTGAACGAGGTTGTACGTAAAAGAATCGTAGTTATCAATCATTAAAATCATCTCGTCTCTTCTCCTCTCATGTGCTGTCTTATACCAATATTGACCCGAGCTCACTCTGCTCTTTGGCACGCCACAGCGCCTCTGCTTTTTTTAAACTCTCCTTGTACTCACTTTCAGGTATGGAGTCAATAACGATACCCGCACCCGCTTGAACGTGTGCAGTTTCATTTTGACATACCATCGTCCGAATTGCGATATTCATTTCCGTATCGCCGTTAAAACCAATCCATCCAATACTTCCAGTGTATACACCTCTTCGAACGGGTTCTAATTCTTCAATGATCTCCATCGTTCTCACTTTTGGAGCACCCGTGATCGTACCACCTGGGAATGTCGCTTTGATGCAATCAAACGCATCAAATTCTGGCCGTAATGTGCCCACTACATTCGAGACAATATGCATCACGTGTGAATACCTTTCGATCACCATGAACTCATCGACATTTACGCTGCCATAAACCGAAACTTTTCCAAGATCGTTTCGTTCAAGATCGACGAGCATCACATGTTCAGCTCGTTCTTTTTCATTTTGGATCAGCGTATTTGCAAGCTCGATATCCTCTTCCTCTGTTCTGCCACGCGGCCGTGTTCCCGCTATCGGACGCGTGCTGATCAGGTCACCCTTTTTCTTTACTAAAAGTTCAGGTGAAGCACTAACTAGCTGGAAGTCTGGTGTTTCTAAGTAACTCATATATGGAGATGGGTTGATTCTTCTCAATTCTTCATAAATGTTTAAAGGAGTTGTTCGTAGAGCCTTTGACTGACGAACAGAAAGATTCACTTGGAACACATCGCCATCAGAAATATATCGTTTAATCTTTTTAACCGCGTCTACAAAAACATCTTCTGTCATTGAAACGTGTTTAAAATCTTCAATTGAATAGTTCTGAATTTCTTCATCACTGTCTGAAGCTGAAGATAACGGGGTTTCCCACATTTCTCTATATGCACGAAGCTTGTCTATGCTGTAAGAATCATCCTTGTTCTCAGTTAAGGTTACAATCCATAACATACTCGATTCATGTTCATAAACGAACACATCTCTAAACAGCAAGAAGTATAAATCCGGAAGACCTAGATCATCTTCTGATGTAACGGGCAGTTTTTCAAACTCGCGCGTCAGATCATAACTTAAGTAACCGATTGCTCCTCCAGTAAAGTCAGGCAACCCTTCAACTCGCTCCACATCAAAACCTTTGAACCAGTTCTGAAACTGCTCATATATAGGCCCTTTTAAAACAGTCGAGCCTTCATCTGTTTTTATTGTTAATACATCTTGTTTTCCAGTGACTTCGGCAAACGGAGAAAGTCCGATAATGCTATACTTTCCTGTTCTCCCGCTCTCCAGCAAAACGTGGCGAGGTTCAGTTGCCGCTAATGATTTATATTTGTAAAACCACTCTTCTTTAGATAGAGGTATACATGAATGCATGACATGCCATTTTTTGTTCATCCCCATATGGTCACTCTCCCAAAAATCTTCTGCTTACATTGTACATGAGGTGTTTCACTTTGGCACACCTTTCTCCCAATTTCCTGCATTTACATGGGTATTATCTCCACTTCGAAAGTCTTTAGGAATGATGACCTTGTGCAGTAAGGAAAAAATGAGAATTGTTTTAGAAAAAGCTCTGTAAGAGAGTAAACCAACTAATGGAGCAATGTTGAGGACTTAAACACCAAATTTCTTAGCCCTATACCCCAAACATAATAAAAAAGCCCCCCAAAAAGGGAGGCTCATTTAAGGAATTAGTCTTCAAATTGGTATAGCGGCGTACTTAAGTAACGTTCCCCGTTACTTGGGATGATGGCTAATACCTTTTTGCCTTTTCCAAGCTTTTTAGCGACTTTTAACGCTGCTGATATGGCTGCACCCGAAGAGATACCGCCTAAAAGCCCTTCTTCACGCGCTGCTTTTCTCGCCCATTCGAAAGCTTCATCGTTTGAGATGGTTAGCACTTCATCATAGATGTCTGTTTTTAGAATATCCGGCACAAAACCTGCACCGATTCCTTGAATCTTGTGCGGTCCTGGTTTACCGCCAGATAATACAGGAGAATCAGTTGGTTCTACCGCATAGATCTTGATGTCTGGGTATTTCTCTTTTAAAACCTGACCTGCACCTGTAATTGTTCCACCCGTGCCGATTCCAGAAACGAACGCATCGAGTCCGTCTGGGAATTGTGAGACGATCTCTTGACCAGTCGTGTTTCGATGAATAGCAGGGTTCGCTTCATTCTTAAACTGTTGTGGCATGAAGTAGCCTTTTTCTTTCGCTAGTTCTTCTGCTTTTCTAATCGCTCCGCCCATTCCCTCTGGTCCAGGAGTCAGTACAAGATCCGCTCCATAAGCTCTCAAAAGGTTTCTTCTTTCTAAACTCATCGTTTCAGGCATGACAAGAACTGTTTTGTATCCTTTTGCTGCAGCAACCATCGCTAAACCAATTCCTGTGTTGCCACTAGTAGGTTCAACAATCGTATCTTCTGGTTTCAATTTTCCGCTTTTCTCTGCATCTTCAATCATCGCTAATGCGATACGGTCTTTCACACTGCTTCCCGGGTTCATGAACTCTAACTTTAGGTAAACATCTGCCATATCCTCTGATGTGATGCGATTCAATTTCACTACAGGTGTTTGACCGATCAGATCTGTTATCGATTGTGCCACTCTTGCCATTTGCCATCACTCCTAAAACCGAGTATTTTTATTGGATTAATTGTAGCAACCCTGGAAATACTCTGTCAATTTTATTGCATACGTAGATCGTCTATTACCATGGTACGCAGATATTTTTATTTCATGTATAAAACAAAACCCGGAGAAAAGTCCGGGTTTACGCTTTTGCTTGATCAAGCAAGGTTTGAAGTTCTTCTTTTGTAAAGATATAAGTGGCGTTACAGAATTGACAGTTCGTTTCTGCTTGGCCATCTTCTTCTATAATATCTGAGATTTCTTGTTCACCCAGACTTACGATCGCCTGTCCAAAGCGCTCATGTGAGCACGTGCACTGAAAACGTACCGGGGATTTCTCAAGGATTTGGACTTGATCTTCTCCTAAAAGCTCAAATAAGATTTCTTCTGGTGTCATTCCTTTTTCGATCAATCGAGAAATCGGAGGAATCGCGTTGATTCTTTCTTCAAGTAAATCAACGATTGCATCCGAAGCATTCGGCATCACTTGTACGATAAAACCGCCTGACGCCTTGATCGAATTATCCGGATTCACGAGAACACCAACACCTACTGCAGAAGGTACTTGTTCTGAAGAAGCAAAGTAATACGTGAAGTCCTCTCCTAGTTCACCTGAAACCATCGGCACTTGTCCTGTGAATTTTTCGCGCATTCCGATATCTTTTAGAACTGATAAGTATCCTTCTTTTCCTACCGCTCTTGCTACATCCAGCTTTCCTTTGCTGTTCAGTTCAAAGTGAGTATGCGGATTCGTTACATAACCACGTGTCTCACCTTTTGTATTGCTGTCTACGATGATTACTCCGATTGGTCCGCCGCCTTCAACCTTCACCGTTATGCTGTTGTTCTCACCCTTTAACATCATACCCATCATGGTCGATGCAGTCATCGCTCTTCCTAAAGCAGCCGAAGCTGTCGGCCATGTGTCATGTCTTCTCTGTCCTTCACTTACCATCTCAGTAGAAGAGATTGCATAAGCGCGGATCTGCCCGTCATACGCAAGGGCCTTTATTAAATAATCATTCATTAAAACTCACCCTTTAACCATTCTTATTTTTATCGTATATCATTAATAAACCTTTTAATGTTAAAAATGGATCAACATGATCGATCACGTTGCTTTCCGCTGCAATTAAGTTTGCAAGTCCTCCGGTCGCAATTACTTTCGGTTCAACCTCAGACTGTTCTTTCATTCTTTTTACAATACCCTCTACTTGTCCTACATATCCATATAGAATACCTGCTTGCATAGCGTTAACCGTGTTCTTCCCGATCACACCTTCAGGCTTAGCGATCTCTATACGCGGCAACTTTGCCGCTTTCGTATAAAGAGCTTCTGTAGAGATATTTATTCCAGGCGCGATCGCTCCACCCATATACTGTTTGTTTTCATTGATATAACAATACGTAGTAGCTGTCCCGAAATCAACGATGATCAGTGGTGCATCATATTCATGAATAGCAGCAACTGCGTTAACAATCCGATCGGCTCCAACTTCTCTTGGGTTTTCATACTTAATATTAAGACCCGTTTTAATTCCAGGTCCCACCACTAATGGACGCTGGTTAAAATATTTCACACACATGCGTTCTAAGGCAAACATGATTGGTGGTACGACTGAAGATATAATGATTCCTTCAATCTGTTCTTTATGGATATTAACGTGACGGAACAGATCGAGTATCAGCATGCCATACTCATCCTCTGTTTTTTCACGTGATGTATGAATTCTCCAATGATGCTTCAGTTCATCATTCTCGTAGAGTCCTAAAACAATATTCGTATTTCCGACATCAAACACAAAAATCATGGAATTTGTCCCCGCTTCTTATCTTAAGTTTCTATAATAGTTATAACACAAAACGTATAGGAGTAAAGCAAGGCGGCTTATTGGGAATTTTTCGCTTATTCAACGGGTTGTTGAAAGTGGTTGATTTCCGTTACAGGTACTCGCTTTCCGCGGGGCAGGCGGTGAGCCACATTCGTACGTTTCACGTATAAGTGTCTCACCCGCCCACCTGTCCCGCAGGAGTCTCGCACCCTACACTCCAATCAACCTGCCAGTGGAGGAAAAGAACAAAATAATTCAAAATACCCGTTATCTCCCAGTAGTCTCAAAACTTCCACTCCTATAAGCTTGTCAATGAAGATAAAGAACAAAACAAACGAAAATCATAAGAGCTAAACCTTTTTTAAAATGCTGTTTTTCTATAGTGTTGTTGCTTTTTGATGTTTTAATATTATCTCTTCATTGACAAGTTGATTGTAGAGTAAGGTTGACGACTCCTACGGGACGAGCGGTCAGGTGGAGACTCCTAATGGCGCAAAGCGGCAGGAGGCTCACCGTTCGCCCCGTGGAAAGCGTGCAACCTGGAGCGGAAATCAACTACTTTCACAATCAATACAAAAAAGGACACCTCATCACTGAGGCGTCCTTTTAGAAATTAATCTTGTTTTGGCTCTTCATCTTTTTTGTTAAGTGTCACTTTAACATCATCAGATGGGTTAGAAATCGTTTTTCTGTCAGGTAGTTTACCTGTTTTAACGAGTTCTTTGATTTGTTCTTCATCAAGCGTTTCTACAGTTAGCAATGTTTGCGCGATGATTTCTAACTTAGAATTGTGCTCAGTAAGGATCTGACGGCAACGCTCGTAAGATTCTTTAATGATACGCTGAACTTCTAAATCAATTTCATGCGCGATTGCATCACTATAGTTTTGCTCGTTATTGAAGTCTCTTCCTAAGAAGACTTGACCGCCTTGTGATGAACCGAACTGCATCGGCCCTAGGCGTTCACTCATACCAAACTCTGTTACCATGCGGCGAGCGATTCCAGTCGCACGCTGGAAGTCATTATGAGCTCCTGTACTAACTTCCTTGAACGTGATCTCTTCAGCCACACGGCCTCCAAGAAGTCCAACGATCTTATCTTCTAATTCAGGTTTTGTCATAAAGTAACGATCTTCTTTCGGAAGCATTACTGTGTAACCACCTGCTTGACCACGAGGGACAACGGTAACTTTATGAACAGTGTCTGCTCCTTCAAGAACTAAACCGATAACAGTGTGACCCGCTTCATGATAAGCAACAATGTTCTTTTCTTTTTCAGAAATCACACGGCTCTTTTTCGCAGGTCCTGCAATAACACGGTCGATCGCTTCATCAACGTCATCCATATCGATCTTCTTCTTATTCGTACGAGCCGCTACTAAAGCAGCTTCATTCAATAAGTTTTCTAGATCTGCACCAGAGAAACCTGGAGTGCGCATCGCGATCGTTTTCAAGTTAACATCTTCTGCAAGCGGCTTGTTGCGCGCATGCACTTGAAGTACTTCTTCACGTCCTTTTACATCTGGGCGGTTAACCGGAATCTGACGGTCAAAACGTCCCGGACGAAGAAGGGCTGGATCTAGAATATCAGCACGGTTGGTAGCTGCGATAATGATAATTCCTTCATTAGCACCGAAACCATCCATTTCAACTAGCAATTGGTTAAGTGTCTGCTCACGCTCGTCATGACCTCCGCCAAGACCAGCTCCACGCTGACGACCTACCGCATCAATCTCATCGATAAAGATGATACAAGGTGCGTTTTTCTTAGCATTTTCAAACAAGTCACGAACACGTGATGCACCGACACCGACGAACATCTCAACGAAATCAGAACCTGAGATCGAGAAGAACGGAACGCCAGCTTCTCCAGCTACTGCACGTGCAAGAAGTGTTTTACCAGTACCCGGAGGTCCTACTAAAAGAACACCTTTTGGAATACGCGCACCTAAAGCAGAGAATTTACGCGGATCTTTTAAGAATTCTACAACTTCAACTAGCTCTTGTTTTTCTTCATCTGCACCAGCTACGTCTTTAAACGTAACCTTTTTCTTTTCTTCGTTGTAAAGTTTTGCTTTACTCTTACCAAAGTTCATTACTCGGCTTCCGCCGCCTTGTGCTTGGTTAAGCAAGAAGAAGAATAAGATAAAGATAATGACAAACGGAATTATTGAGGTGAAGAACGTCACCCAGCCACTCGTCTGTTCTTGCTGTTTAAATTCTACGTTTGATGAATCAGCAAGCTTTTCAATCTCAGCCAGTGTGTTGCCAGTCAGCGGAGCATTCGTTTGGAATACTTCTCCTTCTTTAGCTCCTTCAAGCTGGCCGCGGACAACATATACGCCACCCTCAGGCTGGTAAACGATGCTTTCCACTTTGCCTGATTCGATGTACTTAGTCAGCTGATCATAACGAATTTCTTTGACTTCGTTGTTGTTGCCGTTAAAAAAGCTGACAACCCCAACCACAACTAAAAAGATTAATAAATAAAATATAGTATTACGGAAGATGCGATTCATTCCTTACCTCCTTAGGCGAACAATCAAATCTTATGCGGTTTTTTAGTCTTTCTTTTCGTAGATCTCTGGCTTTAAAACGCCAATGTAAGGCAAGTTACGGTATCTCTCGATGTAGTCCAACCCATAACCAACAACAAAAGCATCAGGAACGATGAAGCCAGCAAGATCTGGAGCGATATCAACCTTACGTCCTGTAGGCTTATCCAGTAAAGTTACGATCTTAACCGATTTCGCTTTACGCGCCTTAAACAGTTGAACGAGATAACTGAGCGTTAAACCACTGTCAATAATATCTTCTACAATGATAACGTCTCGACCTTCTAAGGAAGTATCTAAATCTTTAACAATTTTAACTTGACCAGAAGAAACGGTAGATGCACCATAGCTGGACACTGCCATTAAATCGATCTCAAGATGGATATCCATACGTTTGATCAAGTCTGCCATAAAAGGTAGAGCACCCTTTAAAACCCCGACCACCAATGGAAAGCGTTCCTTATATTCCACAGAAAGCTCTTTTCCAAGTTCTTTAATCTTGTTTTGAATAGCTTCTTCGGAAATAAGTGTTTCTAAAATTTCATCATGCATGTTCAACAAGCCTCCTAGACGTCATGGCGATTTTTTATGAAAGCGTAGGATAACCCAAAGTTCTGATGGATTTATTTGATGACGTCTAATGTGTTTTAGCTCCGGAAGCCAAATAATCTTACCGTTTGCATCAACAACAACCGGCCAAACGTTTCTTTCTTCCTGCGGCACTTTAGCATCAATAAATATATCTTTTAATTTCCGAGAACCGACGCCGGCAATCGCCATCCGGTCACCTGGTTTTCGGGTGCGAACTCGTAACGGGAGATCTACCTCTTTCATTGAAAACACAAAAACATCTTTTCCTCTTTGTAGAGCGGGTTCACAATCTGTTATTTCAGCAGTTATACGTCCATTCGGCAGTTCTACATAACCGGGCAGCTCTAGTGAAAAGTCATATGACTCTTCCTCATTTTTGACGACGATATGCTCAAAACTTAACAAACATCTGTCATAAGTTCGGCTGACAACTAAACCTGACGGAAAATGCAACATTCCGGATGGATGCTCACTTCCGAGCAAACTAAGAAAGTTTTCCTTATGTACAGAGGAAAGAGATGAAGGATTAATTTTATACAGATAGTTCAATATTAGTGTAATCCCTCTTTTTTGTAAAGGAATAGGCATCTTGTTAAAAGCGGATACAGATAACTCTATTTTCCCCTCTGTTTGCCTGATTAAAACCTTTTCTAACTCTATTTCAGCCAGTTTCAATATATACGCTTCATCTTCTGAAATAGTTTCACTTAAATACTGAAATCTTTCATGCACGTTAGGGTTTTCTTGTTTTAAAAAAGGCAGAATTTTTTTTCTGAAACGATTTCGAACATATTTGTCACTTTCATTGCTCGAATCATAAACAGGAAACAGGTTTTCTACTTTACAATAATGCTCGATTTGGTCTTTTGTTATTCCTAAAAAAGGACGAATTATTTTACCGGTAGCAAACGGCCGTTTCACAGGAATCCCTGCTGCACTAAAACCTTCGCTGCCCCTCGTCATTCTCATGAGCATCGTTTCCACTTGGTCATCACCATGGTGCGCCAATGCAAGCGCTTCTGCATGATGTTCTGTCATCACTTTTTCAAAAAAGTTGTACCGACAGATTCTAGCGGCGTTTTGTAAGGACAGGCTATGTTCTTTTTGAAACCTTGCAACATCCGCACTGTCACTTTCAAAAATGATATCTCGTTCGTCACAAAAACTTTTAACAAACGCAACTTCTGATGCCGACTCGTCGCCCCTTAAGCGATGGTCGAACGAAGCTGCAACGATCTTGATTTTGTAATACGAAGACCTTCTCCATAAAAAATGAAGCAATGCCAAAGAATCTGGTCCTCCGGAAACACCGATCACAACAGTTTGGGCGGCTGAAAGAAGCTGGTGTCTTTTAATAAAATTCTCCACTTCCTGCAACGTAAACCGCTCCTTCATTTCCGTTTTTTAATAAGGCTTGTTTTCGTTGGACTTGTTAACCCAAAAGAATAGGCTGAATATAAATATTCTTCTCTGTTAGGTCGTTCATTTGGTCTCTTTAAAAACAAGTCGATTGAAGTGCAAGGTGTGAGACTCCTGGGGGATCAGCGGGACAGGTGAGACTCTGAACAGCGCAATAGCGCTAAGAGGCTCAACGCACGCCCCCCGGAAAGCGAGCAACCTGTAACGGAAAGCAACCACTTCCAAGAGCAACGAAGTTCTACGAAAATGCCTTTTAAAATCATAACAAAGAATTGCAGGAACGAACACTATTTACATCGTTTGACCGAGCATGTAAAAAAAGTACACAACAAAAACAAACGTGAATACTAAAAATGTTTCTACGATAAAGCTGCTTTTCTTTTTCTTTTGCGCTTGTCTTGATGCAGGTTTTTGCGTCGAATTCCTATGCGCTTGAGGAGTTTTCGCTTTATCGTTAGCGTTCAACAAAAGTACAAGCTCGTTTCTCATCTCTTCTGCATATCGGTATTTTCCGTTCCATGCTTTTTGTAAGATAGGTGCATACGGTTTAAGCATTGGACTGCCTGCAATTTTGGCTTGAAACTGTTTATCAGCATCTCCATTTTTCGTAAATCGGGAAGGATAAGCTAAATTCACCATCACCATGCCAGCTGAAAATAAATCATACGATGGCTCGGCTTTTCTCGTTCCTTTCCCCCAATATCCTCGATCATAGAATTCGGTATATTCTTTGATCGATCTGTCCATTACCGTTGTTCCTCCGACATCGATCCAGCGAATTCGGTAAGGAGGGCCCGTCACAAGAAGGTTGTCTGGCTTTAAGTCACCGAACGCCCATCCCGCTTGATGAAGCGTATGCAGATCCGTAAGCAGCTGTACGAGAAGGATTCCAGCCCATTCCGGAGATTTTGTCTTCATAAAGTCAAAGAGCGTCTCTCCTTTTAAATATTCCATCGCATAAAAAGGGTATGTGGTACTTTGCGTTACCCAGTCATCCACATCGATTAAAGAAGGTCCAAGGACTTTCCCCTGGACCTTAGAAAAACGCTTCAGTACATTTACTTCAGATGTGATCGACATCTGATCATGTCCGATCTTAAGAGCAACCACTCCTCGATCTGAATCAGCTAAATAGACGGCACCTGTTGCTCCATAACCTAAACGGCGCCGAATCCGATATCTGGAGTGATTCCACTTACCGCGTATTTCTTCACCAGCAACTAAGTTACATACCGGACTCGTTCGAATATCCTGGGGCATCATCGGACAAGAATCTCCTTTTTGACGATCGTTTACGACCAAAAGCCGCTATAGCTTCTTTTATAGCTGGACCTGTCGGTGTGATCCCGCCAAGTGATATCTTTGAAAATGTTTTACCGATCGATTCTAGTTTAGAAGACCAACTTAAAAGTTCTTCTGCCTCTGTTCTCTTGCCCGGAAAAACATAGAGTGCAAACTCGTTATCTCCAATTCTCGAGTTCAACGAGATAGACAGATCAAGCAGAGACTCTTGAACCGTTAACATCTTGTCTTCCATGGATCCTGAAGCATCAATCAAAACTAAGATCTCAAGGTTCATGGTCTCTCCCATCTCATCGACAACTTCAATAACTTCTCCTCGTTTGTCTGGAGGGAGGTCTTCCATCGAAGACTGACTTCCAAGTATCTGTTGCAGCTCTGCATTTACAACACCTTTTATCGTTTGAGCCATCGCTTTTTGAGTCACCATCTTAACCGTATGTGCGAGTTGTTTCGTATAAACAACCTGACTGATTCCACCGCCTGCCATGGCGATCTCTTCCACTTCTTTTAGACCTTGTCTATGATACTCAGGTGCATTCTCATTCAGTACGCCAATTACATTCACAGCTATTCCTTGTTCGTTAGCAAGTGCCGCCATTGCGATCGGATCTTCACCTTGGTTCGAGCACCCATCTGTAATAAGCAAAATTTGACGCAGCGTTCCTTTGTTTCGCATAACGCTAACCCCTCTCAAGTACGAATTTTAACTATTACCATCTTCGTCAAGAAAGCGGTGGTTTATACGCAGAGAACCCCGCGAAACATAATCACTAAAGGAAGTCGGATTGTGAATACTGTCTACTTTTACATAAATACTGTCCAGTCTTCCCCATTTACTGTCCACTTGTTGAATTTTACTGTCCACTTTTGCCAAAATACTGTCCACTTACAACAGCAAGGGACTACAAACAAAAAAGACCGTTCTTTTTCACATAAAAGAACGGCCTCTTATTCTCATAAACTATTGAGCTTTCTTCCGATTGATCGCGACTTTCGGATATTGAGGAACAGTTGCCCACTTTGGAATGTTCTTTTCAATCTTCGTCACAGCGACCGTCATGTCATCCTCGATCCCGTTATTCCCTGAACGAATCACTTCTTCCATGATGATATCTGCTATCTCTTGCGGGTCTTCGGTGTCGATCTCTCTGATCTTACGCTTTAGCCAAGCATCGATATTCTCGATATGACGGGGAGCTTCGTAGATTCCGTCACTCATCATAATGAGTATATCTCCCGCTTTTAGCTGTTCATCGACAACGTCTACATCAAAATCTCGAATGATGCCCATCGGAAGGTTGCTTGCTTCGACTGTCTTGATCTGGTCTCCTCGTTTAATAAAACTTGGTGTCGAACCGATCTTTAAGAACTTAGCAGATGCATCTTGCAGATCGATCATCGCAAGGTCTAGTGTTGAGAAGATTTCATCTGTCGTACGTAAGGAGAGCACAGAGTTAACTGACTTAATAGCCACTTCTTCTTCAATACCAGACTGAAGAATTTTTTGCAGAAGCTGCAGCGTTTCATTGCTTTCGATGAACGCTCGTTCTCCGTTACCCATTCCATCTGCAATGGCAACAGCAAATTTTCCAGCACCGATCTCTATCGTCGAATGGCTATCCCCCGAAAGCCATGCCCCGCCTTTAGCTGCTGAAGCAATTCCTGTCTCAACCACATATTCTCGCGCTGAATGAAAGGATAGATGACAGAAGCCAGTCGGATAGTTCGCGCAATCTTCATGCGTCACGAGAATCGTCTCTTCCAAAATGTCAGATAAGATCGGTGCGATCAGCTTCTCAGCGATTCCCGAACCATTGCAAGAAGGAATCGTCATTTCAATATCGACATTAGATGTTTCAAGACTGTAAATATCCACGTGACCTATATCAATTCCAGCTTGAGCAAGAGAGTCTTTGATCTGCTCTTCTTGAATTTGATGGTTTGCTTGTTCACGTTGGATCTCTTTTGCAAAATCACCCATCACTTGTGAAACACCCATCAGTTGATCTGCGACTAACCGACGGCTTTCTTGAACTTGTATCTTCAATTTTTGAGAAGCTCGATATTGCGTTAGTTCTTTTTTCATTAAGTCGGTTATCTTTTCTGGCTTGATACAATGCTTTTCCCATTCTCGCTTTAATTTTCGATCCTTAATATCACTATAATCTTCTTGTTCCACCATGAGCCTTGTCATAAGGTCGTAAGTCGTTGTGAAATTCTGCGCCCAGCATTGTTCCTTCTTAAAACAAGTCTGGCACGTTTTCTCTGTAATATTACTTAAGAAAAGATCCACCTCGCGCGTACTATCCTCCTCATTTAAAGAAGAACCGACAGATTGGAACGAATGTGAGAGCGCTTGGAAAAGGCTTGAGAATCGTTCAACGCGACTCGCGGTAACATCGCGAATCTTCTTCAAATATTGCTGTTGGTGCATGGAATGTTCTCTTGTACCTGGTACATATTTTGAAATATTGCTGATTGCCGTCTTCGGTGTTAACAAGAAGAGCAGAACAGCAAATCCTGATTCCATCAATGTAGATGTAATCTCAGATCTTCCTTCACCATACAAACCGATCATGACGGTTCCGATTATAAGCCCGAGACTTACACCGAATCGTTTCCCCTCTTTCAAAAGTCCGCCGAGAAGACCAGAAAATGCTAGTAAACTCATCTGAGACAAGCTTGCTACTTGTGCGAGGCTCAGGATAAGACCTGTCACGACACCAACAGTAGAACCGATCGCTGCTCCTCCTACAAAGGCGAACAGCAACACTAAGTAACGCGAAACAACATGTTCTACGGCAACGTCATTGATCTGCCAGCCGATCGTCCCAGTCATGACAGAAGCAAGAAGGATCATCAAGCAGACAATCTCTTCATTTTTTAATGATTGTGGAATCTTTTTATTCGTTAATAGCGGTATGCTTTGAAGAAAGATTAACGTAAGGACTAAGCTTAAGCCTCCTTCAACTAACGCAAGCATCGTATCGACCCGCTCTAATCCTCCTTCACCAAACATGGAGAACACGGTTCGCGTGATTAGTGAAGAACCGAAAACCAATAGGGGAAGACTTTGCATCCGATTCTTTATGAATAGATCTGCTCCTTTTTGAAGGCTTGCATAGACGAGTAATGCACTAATAAAAAACAAAGCGTTCATCGGTTGGTGTGACATCGCTCCTGCCAAAATGGCAAAGACAGCAATGCCTGTCCGCTCTTTTCTCAAAACGAACACACTAGCCGCAAAAGGTAAAGCAAATGGAGACATCTCAGCTAGAATCATAGCTCGTCCTAACAAAAAACCAATTCCAAACAACAGCATTCTCCAGTTAAAAATGCTCTGGTTCAAAATCTGAAGCCATCTCTTACTCGTCTTCGTTACCGCCTGCTGGCTCTTTTCTACCCATACCATTCCTCTAATCGGTTCGAGTACTTCTTGTTCCACCTTTTGCCACATCCCATACACCACCCGTTTCCAATTTGTGTAACCATTATAAACAGGTTTAGAACAAAGATTTTGTCAAAAGAGCAGTTAAGGTTTTAAAAACTTATCGACGGACTTCTCCACTATTTCACGAAAGAAGAGCAAAAGCGGACAACATTTTTACAAAAAGAGAAAAGGAAGTTTCATTTTTGAAGTTATTAAGGAGAATTATGAAGAAAAAAATAAAAGGATAGATGTTTAAAAAGTTATTGAAGGGAAGCAAATAAACAAAATAAAAAAGAGCACCCGCTAGCGGATGCTCTTGTACGTTTGTATGTAGATGTCAAAATTAAAAATGGTAGCGGCGGAGGGAGTCGAACCCACGACCTCACGGGTATGAACCGTACGCTCTAGCCAGCTGAGCTACACCGCCATTTGTAAAAGACACAAGTAGTATATTACATCTATACGACCACTCTGTCAACGGTTCTTTGAAAATTTGTCGAAAAAGTTTTTTGGCTTGGTATTTAAAGAACTGATTAGTTACGCTTTGTTGATGAGGTAGTTGACTTCCGCTCCAGGCTGCTCGCTTTCCGCGGGGCAGGCGGTGAGCCACATTTGTACGTTTCACTCTTAAGTGTCTCACCTGCCCGCCTGTCCCGCAGGAGTCTCGCACCTTACACTCCAGTCAACTTTCAAAGATGACAAGATATTTTTAGCAACAGATTTCCGAAAAAACTTTTGTTCTTTAGCAATGCAAAATAAACGACAGTAACTTGATTCTAAAGAATGATAAAAATAAAAAAGCACTCTATTCTTGAAGAATAGAGTGCTAGCCATATATATAGATGAATGAGCATTAAAAATGCAACAATTATCCTCTTCGGCCGCCGCGGCCACCTCTTTTTGATTCAGTACTACGCTTTAAAGTAGTGAGTCGATCTTCACTATCTTTAAGGAATTTGTTCATCTTATCCTCAAAAGACAATGCCGTTGAATGGTTGTTACCGCCTCGGTTAGGACCTTTGCGAGATTTGTTAAATCCGCCTCTTGCAGGAGCTGGTCTACTAGCAGATGCAACATTTTCTTTTGCTTTCTTGATAGATAAACCGATCTTCCCGTCCTTTTCGACGCTCATAACCTTAACTTCGACTTGATCACCAACTTTAAGAAATTCGTTGATGTCCTTTACGTAATTATCCGCAACTTCGCTAATATGCACGAGTCCTGTTGTACCCCCTGGCAGCTCTACAAACGCTCCAAAATGAGTAATCCCAGTAACTTTACCTTGCAACTTGCTGCCTACTTCAATTGACATGCAAAAAATGCTCCTCCTTAAAAAATCTCCTAAGATATCATTACTTATTATACAATCGAAAAAATCTGCGTGTCAATCTACGCTTAATGCTTTATTCTGGAAGTTTAAAGATTGTTTCACCAGGTTTTGACATAAAAAAGTCGCGTCTGGCGATTTCTCCAATGTATTCTTCGTCTTTTAGTTTATTCACTTCATCTTTAAGTTGTGACTTTTCTTCCAAAAGAGCTTTGTATTCGTCACTTAACTCTTGTTGTTCCATCTGTTTTTCATTTAAAAGGGAGAGCTGTTCTGCAATACCCGTAATAATTAAAAAAGCAAAAAAGGAAAATACGATAAAAGCCCCCGTTAAGCGCCTGTATAAACCACGCTTACGCTTAGCGATCACTTGCTCATGACGCTCTTTATTCTGGATGTATTGTGAGTGAATCTCTGTTATTTTTTTCTGGCGCATTTGTTCGCTGTTCCCCTCCTTTACTTCTTTTTTCCCTTCCAATTGCTGACTTTATTCTTCGCAGAAATTAAAAACCCTGCAAATTTTAAATATTTCTCTTTTAAATTATACCATTTTTGCTTTGGTATGAAACGCCATATGAGTCTTCCAACCCACTTAAAAGGAGAAAAAAGAATCATGAATAGTACCATAATAATTTTTCGCAAGATGTTAAGTACATATAAAAGAATTGCGGATATGAGCATAATTAACCATTTTATCGGCATAACGATTAAAGAGTTAAGCAAACGGTATAAAAAACGAAAAAGTGATGCAACCGCTGAGACCATCCACTCAAGTATCTTTTTATAGATTCGTTCAAAGAGCGCTCGGTACGCCGCATATCCACAAATAAGAGCAATAAAAATATAAAATCGAATCTCCGCGTGGTTCACGTGCAGAAGAACGTAAAAGACCAGCAAAGCCTGTACCAGCCAAAACATCAGATCGTTAAAAAAATGAAGCCAATGCCACTTTCGTTTTTCATGAATGAATCGGCTGTACGTATCGACAGACATCCCGATCCAGATTCCCATGAAAACCATAGAAAGCATAGTTTCAAACTGTACAGTTAAGGTCATTTGAACAGTTTGCCGAAGAAGCCTTTAGTCTTTTCGCCTGTCTGCTGGTCCAGGTAAACGAGGTCGAATACTTTGCCTTCAATATTTACAACACCTGACTCCACATCAAGATTCTTCATCTTCAAGTTTGTCCCGCGGATCGCTAAAAAGCCCATCGTTGTTTCAAGCAAAAACTCTTCATTATCAAAGCTTTCAACTTGCTTAACACCCGTGATCTCTAAATTCTTTCTTCCTATCATTCTTACATCGTGATTTGGTGTGCTCACTTTTTGATTATATCCATTCAGATCATATCGTTGGTCCATACATTCCCCTCCTCTATTCCATACAAATGTATGAGACAAGAGTAGAGAATAGAACAAGCTGTATGGATTGCTTTGCTGAAAAACAACCCCTTCAATTCTGCTTGTTAAATGACAATGATTCGTAAGTGATCCAAATTTTTCGCAAAAAAAGAAAAGAACCTGAAAAAATCAGGTTCTTTACTCAGTCGTTTCGATGCGGTTTTCTTCGAGGACAGTATACATGTTATCCGCGTCCTCTTTTTTTGTCGTATCTTTGAGCTCGTTAATCTTAACTTTTACGAGCTTTTGACCAAAACGGATCGCAAGCTCGTCCCCTACTTTTACATCAGAGGAAGCCTTCGCCTGCAAACCGTTAATGGAGATACGACCTTGATCTGAAATCTCTTTCGCCACGGTTCTCCGTTTGATCAGGCGCGAGACTTTCAGAAATTTATCTAAGCGCATGCTTACTTAACAGCTTCTTTCAGCTTGTTTCCTGCTTTAAATGCCGGAACAGTCGCTGCTGGAATTTGAATTTCTTTACCTGTTTGAGGGTTGCGGCCAGTACGGCTAGAACGCTCACGAGTTTCGAAAGTTCCAAATCCAACAAACTGTACTTTGTCTCCGTCTTTTAGAGCAGAAGTAATTTCATCGATTACGCCATTAACGACTGTTTCTACGTCTTTCTTAGTAAGTCCTGACTTTTCTGAGATATTTGTTACCAATTCATTTTTGTTCATTTTAATTACCTCCTAAGGTTTCTATCAAAGATTTCGCTAGAAACCCCTTATAGTTAAGGGTTTCATGATATTTCTCGAGAAAATATTCTCTATTTTTCACTATAATCCTTCTTTGTTGAAAAAAAAATTATTTTGCCTCGTTCCAAAAACGGTCCATTTCCTCTAAAGTAACGTCCTCAAACGAAAGATCACGCTCCTTAAGTGCCTGCTCGATGTAGTTAAAGCGCTTCTTAAACTTACGGTTTGTTTCATTTAGAGCTTCTTCAGGATCAATCTTATAAAAGCGTGCTAAGTTTACGACCGAAAACAACAGATCACCTAATTCTTTTTGTCGTTCGTCACCTTCCGCTTCTTGAAACTCTTTTAATTCTTCTAAGATCTTATCGACTACCGGCTCTACCTCTTTCCAGTCAAAACCGAATTTCGCTGCCTTTTTTTGAAAAAGAAACGCTTTTTGAATAGCTGGAATGCCCTTTGGCACACCGTCTAGTAAGGACTCACGATCTTCTTTCCCTGCTTCTTGTGATTTTATAGCATCCCAATTGGCAACAACTTCGTCTGCATCATCAAGAGAAACATCGCTGAACACATGCGGATGGCGACGAATCATTTTCTCGGTTAACGCCTCAATCACGTCTTCTAAAGCAAAGAAGCCTTCATCCTCACCAATTTGTGCGTGAAGCAGAACTTGAAGCAACACATCGCCTAACTCTTCAGCAAGAGCATCATCGTCTTCTTCGTCAATCGCCTCTAATACTTCATAAGCTTCTTCGATCAAATACTTCTTTAACGTAACATGTGTTTGCTTTTGATCCCACGGACAGCCTCCAGGGCCGCGCAGTCGAGCTATGACACTTTTTAAAAAAGCAAAGTCTCTGTACAGCAGTTCTTCTTCTTTTACTGGAGGAACATAGACAGCTGTTAAGTTATTTAATGTTACAGATTGATCTAGCTCGTATAGAGGGACGCGTTTGATAGACTCCTCTGCACTGCCTGCTGCGGTGACGACAGTTACTTCATAATCATCTGGATACTTATCCATCAGAGTGAGCTTCACTTCAGAAGCGATAAAGTTATCGTATACTTGCACGATAACAAGATGATGTCTAATCTGAACCTCATCTTTTCTTAAAGAGGTCCCATCAAGAATCTGGCACCCCTCGATCGGGTCGATCTTAAGCGACGTATACATTTCGTCAAGGAAACTCTTTCCGCCTGCTACCGAAACCTCGATCCCTTTACTTTCACTTTGATGAAGCAGAATCTGAACAGCTTGCTCTGCAACTAACGGGTGACCCGGCACAGCATAAAGGACATGGCCCTCTTCTTCTGCCTTATGGAATAAAGTTTCAGCAATTTCTTCATACACCGGTTCGAACTGATCGTGTTTTTCGTAGATTTCATCAAACGCTACAAAGTGTTTTCCTTGTTTCATTAATTCTTCGACTGCAGGGTGATGAATGGTACGTACATAAACTTTTTCAGCTGATTCTAACATGCGATAGATGCCAAGTGTCATCTGGTCTAGATCTCCTGCACCTAAACCGATAATCGTAATCTTCTTCGTCATCATGGTCTCCTTTTTTTAAGACGTTTAAACACTTTTTGAATAAAACCAATAGAATGAAAGACTGAATTCCATTCACTTTGAGAAAATAGTTTGAACATAAAGATACATAGGATGTAAATTACTGCACCAATAAATGAAGCACTAATACTACTCAGCATCGCTTGAAACCGAGTGTCAGCCAAGAATAAATAGTTCTCAGCCATATACATCCATGTCCATACACCTGCACCCATCAAGCTTAAAGATATCAATAGTTTGAGTGGTGTTGTTATTCTGCTTCCGTTTAAAAACTTCGTAACGAACTGAAGCTTCAACAGTTGGGCAATCGCTGCAACCATAGTAGCCGATACAGTAGATACTGCCGCCCCCTCCATGCCGAAAGAAGGAATAAGAAGCAAGTTACCCGCAATCTTTATCAATACTGCTATAAGAACGGTGTAGGCCGCAAATCTTCCTTGACCGATCCCTTGTAAAAGTCCTGTTGTCGTATAGATGATCGATACAAAAATAATCGATATACAAAGGATAGCTAGAGCTAATGATCCATTATCATTTTTAAACAGCATAACATTGAGGGGTTTCATAATACAGATCAGCCCTACTGCAGCCGCTCCACCAAAAACGACTGAAATTTTTACAGCGAGTTTTGCAAGAGATCGAATCTCTTTTTGTTTCTTTTCTGAAACGAGAGATGCCATCTCCGGTACGACAGCAAGTGCTACAGATGCCGCTGCTACTGTTCCTAATTGAAGAAGAGGCTGTCCACGATCAAAAACTCCTTTTAGAAGTTTCGCGTCATAAGCATCCATACCGCTTTCTATCCAGACATTAATGAAAAGAAAGGCATCAACAAGCTGCATTAAAGCTAAAATCAGCGCGCTTAATGACAAATAGATGCTCGTCTTCAACAGCTCTGCGGCATATAGGAACCTGAATCTTGCTCTAGTACTAAAAGTACCCGCAGCTCTTTTTTTCCAAAAGTATAAAAGAAACAACCCTGACGCGAGTGCGCCAATGACTGATCCTGAGAGAGCTGCTGCTCCTGTTTCGTAACTCGAATACTCTTTTAATACGAAATAATAAGATAAAAGTAAGATGCCTGAAACTCTAATGGTCTGTTCGATCAACTGCGAAACAGCAGTCAGTTGCATATCGCCAAGCCCTTGATATGCCCCCCTAAAAAATGCGGAAAGTGGAATGAACAGAAATAGAACGGAGATTACCTTGATCGGCAGCTCAAGATGCCGATCTCCCATCCATTCTGCCATAAACGGTGCCGCGAAAAACAAGAATACGAACGACAATAAACCTAACATCACAGAAGTCCATGCTGCTGTTTTGATTAAATGATCATCGTTGTTCTTCTCTGAAATGATCATTTTTGATAAAGCCATTGGAAATCCTGTAAACGCAATAGCAACCGCAATCGCATAAAACGGATAAGCTTGCTGAAACACATAAAAACCAAAATCACCGGTCATGTTCTGATAAGGGATCCGATAAACGACGCTAAGTAATTTTACGATAATGGCAGCTGCAGTAAGCAGCAAAGCCCCTTCCCATACGGAATATTTCTTTGATTTCATGAAGTACCTCAAAATTTATAGCATTTATATTTCCCGGGACGACAATTGTCGACACATTCTGTTTTGGATGAACATAATTTCAAGGTATTATACCATAGTCCGTGTATATCGCCTTGCGATATGAGATTCACCACAGGTACGTAAAGAGGGCACATCATTAGGAAGGCAACTCGTTCCAACAGCGCAAAAAAAAGAAAGAGCAGAATCGCTCTTTCTTATTGCTCCATCTGTCTTGCTAAAAATCCAGCTGCAGTTTCAGCAAGTTTTTGCTCTAGTTCTGTAAGCTTCTTGCCTTCTTTTCCAATCATAACGACTGCTCCGATCGGGTCTCCACCTGCGATGATCGGCGCGATAACATGGGATGTGTTTTCTTTGATCCCATCGATTAGTTCAGCATCAGCTCCGTTGGATTCAACCAAAGTTTTTCTGTCACTCATGGATGCTTCCACTACTTTACCGATGCTTTTATTATGATAATCTTTCTTGGATCCGCCAGCTACCGCAATGTATGTATCACGGTCAGCAATTAACACGACATGACCTGTACTGTCTGCAAGGCTCTCTGCATATTCTTTTGCAAAATCACCAAGCTCATTGATTGGAGAATATTTTTTTAAGATAACCTCTCCATCTCTGTCTACAAAAATCTCAAGCGGGTCTCCCTCACGAATCCGAAGTGTTCTGCGGATTTCCTTTGGGATAACAACGCGCCCGAGGTCATCAATACGTCGAACGATACCAGTTGCTTTCATATAAATAAATGCCCTCTCTTTCGGAAGATGATGAATCATTGATGCAACAACAAAATGGTTCCTTCACTGAAAGAATGTTCCATTTTCTAGGTTTATTATTTGTTACATCTCCTGTTCTATTCACGAATGAGAGGGTTATTATTTTTTAAGGTGTATTTGTTGTCTTTTCTTTCCTTGCATGCTTCATTTCTTTTAGGAAAAGATCAATCTGCTTCAACAGATCCAAGTCCTTCACCCGTTTGCGGTTAATGATAACTTTCATCAGGTTACCCTGCATCCCGAGATTTACATGTCGCCCTATCTTATTGGCGATCTCGAACATCTTTCCTCCATCAACCAATGAAGTCGTCTTTTCATTAAGAATCATGTTGACTGTATCCTGCTTCTGTTCGATCGACTTGATGCCTTCTCGTTTAGCACGGAGTTTAATGCCCGCCACTAAGAGCAGACATTCTACTTCTACAGGATAATCGCCGAAACGGTCGATAAATTCCTCTTGCAAGTCGGAAATATCTTTTAAAGCTTTCGCAGCACGTACGTGTTTGTACATCTCGATCTTTTGCTTTTCGTCACCGATATAATTAGTTGGAATATAAGCATCCACCTCAATATTGAGATCAACATCTTCTTCCACTTCTTTCGGCTTGTTGCCTTTTCTTTCTTGAATCGCTTCTTCAAGCATCTGGGAGTACAGATCGAAACCTACCGAATCGATGAATCCATGTTGCTGTGCACCTAGAAGATTACCAGCACCACGAATAGAAAGATCACGCATCGCGATTTTAAAACCTGATCCTAACTCGGTAAATTCTTTGATCGCCTGCAGACGTTTTTCAGCGACTTCTGTTAACACTTTATCCCGTTGATAGGTAAAGTACGCATAAGCAACACGATTAGAACGCCCTACACGTCCTCTTAACTGATAGAGCTGTGAGAGACCCATCTTATCCGCATCGTACACGATTAATGTATTTACGTTAGGAATGTCTACACCTGTTTCAATGATTGTTGTAGATACTAACACATCATAGTTTCCTTCTAGGAACTCTAACATGACACTCTCCAGCTCATTCTCAGACATCTGACCGTGAGCATAAGCAACACGGCAATCAGGAACAAGCATAGAGATTTGCTCTGCCATTCGTTCGATCGAATCTACACGGTTGTATAAGAAATACACTTGACCACCGCGACCCATCTCTCGCTCGATCGCTTCTCGAACAAGAGAACCATTATAGTCCATCACATACGTCTGAACCGGGAAACGATTCTCAGGCGGTGTTTCAATGACAGATAGATCCCGAACACCTAGCATCGACATGTGGAGTGTACGCGGTATAGGTGTTGCCGTTAACGTAAGCACATCCACGTTTGATTTTAGCGTTTTAATCTTTTCTTTATGTGTAACTCCAAAACGCTGCTCCTCGTCAATGATGAGCAGGCCTAGATCTTTATATTGAACATCTTTAGAAAGCAGGCGGTGTGTGCCGATCGCTATATCGACCGTGCCTGCTTTTAATCCTTTAAGCACTTCATTCTGCTCTTTTTTAGATCGAAAACGACTTAAACTGCCAATGGTGATCGGAAACTCGGAAAAACGCTCACGAAACGTTTCAAAGTGTTGCTGAGCTAAAATCGTAGTAGGAACAAGGAACGCCACTTGCTTGCCGTCCATGATGGCTTTAAACGCAGCACGGATGGCCACTTCCGTTTTTCCGTAACCTACATCTCCACAAAGCAGCCGATCCATCGGACGGATGCTTTCCATGTCTTTTTTGATCTCTTCGATAGCACGAAGCTGATCGTCCGTTTCTTGATAAGGAAAGCTTCCCTCAAACTCACTCTGTTCTGCACCATCTTCAGCAAAAGCATATCCTCTACTTGCTTCACGCTCTGCATAAAGCTTGATCAGATCATCTGCAATATCTTGAACAGAAGACTTAACCCTGCTCTTCACTTTCTTCCAATCACTACCGCCTAGAGAATAGATCTTAGGTTCTTTGCCTTCAGATCCTACATATTTTTGAACTTGATCGATCTGCTCAACCGGTACATAAAGGTTATCATTGCCGGAATATTTAATATGCAGGTAATCTTTATGAACCCCTTTGATCTCAAGCGTTTCAATCCCTAAATACTTACCGATCCCGTGATTCACGTGAACGACGTAATCGCCTACTTTTAATTCTGAGTAACTCTTGATCCGCTCTGCATTCGTCATCTTCTGTTTTCTTGCAGGACGCTTCGCCTTTTTCGTAAATACTTCTTCTTCTGTGATAACAACAAGCTTTTGCTTTACAGATTCAAATCCACTTCCAAGATCTCCAAGTAAGATCTGACTCGTCTTCGGCTGAATGTTTTGATCTGGCCCCATGATACCTGCATCCATCTCATAATCCGCAAGTACGCGTTCAAGCCGGTTTGCCCGCTCTTTGTTCATCGCGATAAAAACGATCGCAAATCCGAGCTTCTTCCACCGGTCCATCTCACCTTTTAAAACGTTCATCTGACCGTGGAAATTCTGCATGCTCTTACATTCTACGTTCAAAATATTTTGAGGCTGTGTGTGAGGCACATGTCTTAAAAACAGCGATAGATAAATAATAGGAAATGCTTTTTTATCACCTAGCAAGCCATTCGTATCTGGCGAGATCGTAAGGTCCTGAACAAGCTCCCCATGCTCAAGAAGTGCCGTCTGCCATTCTGCTTCTTCTTTATCCAGCTGCTGACTTGTTTCTTGTATTCGGCCGATCTCATCCATAACCACTAAACTATCAGGGGATATGTATTGCAAGAGGCTTGCAGGTTCATCGTAAAAGAGCGATGCGTATTTATACATGCTTTGAAACTGCTGCTTCTCACGCAATCTTCCTGTTTCATAGCTAATATTTTCAACGAGTGTTTCTTTAAGTGCATCATCTTTAATATTTTTTAAAGTAGATGCCAGCTTCGCATCAATGCGGTCTGCTGCGTTGTTATAATGTTCATCAAAAAGAATAAGTTCTTCAGCTGGTGCAATAGAAATCGTTTTTACCTTATCCTGCGAACGCTGTGTTTCTGCTTCAAAATATCGAATAGAATCGATCTCTGTATCAAAGAGCTCGATCCGAACAGGATTTTTTTCTGTAAGCGGGTAAATATCGATGATCCCCCCGCGAACGCTAAACTCACCAGGTGTTTGGACCATCGATGACCGTTCATAACCCATCGCAACTAGTTTTTTTAATATTTCATCCGAATCGATATCTTCCCCTATCTGAAAAGAAAGACCTGCTTTTTCCCATACCTCAACTGGTGGCAAGTATCGCCTTAACCCTGCAACAGGTGTAATGATGACACCTTTAAAAGATCGACTCAGTTGATTTAAAGCCTCGATTCTTTGGCTTTTTAATTCAGGACTCGATATGGCCATCTCAGATGAGATCAGATCATTTACAGGATATAAATAAACTTCATCTTCAGATAAAAGAGAAGTTAGATCTTCATATAGTTTTTGGGCTTGAAACAGATTATGGGTCACGATGAGTTGAGGTTTTCCTGTATTTTCGTGAAGACTGCTGATGAGCATCGTCCTGGCAGAGCCTGAAAGACCAGCGACGAGTTGCTCTTTCAGCCCCCCATTAATGCCATCCATTATCGATTTCAAGTCTTCTCCCTGACTAAAATATTTCTTCAATCCAAGCATTTCTTACTCCCCCTCTCACAAAGAGCTAGTCATTGGTTCTATTGATTTGAAAGTGGTTGATCTCCGTTCCAGGATGCTCGCTTTCCGGGGGGCGTGCGGTGAGCCTCTTAGCGCTATGTGCTATTAAGTGTCTCGCCTGTCACGCTGATCCCCCAGGAGTCTCGCACCTTGCACTCCAATCAACTTTGCTATGATGAAGCACAATCTAAAGCATAGAATCTATTTTGTATCAGCATTTTAAACAGAAAAAGGCTTTGGCCCGCTTAGATAGGCTGTGGCCAAAGCATTACTTATTGAATAAAGGATTTCAGCGTATGATACTCCGGATTACGTTCTAGCGTATCCTGACAATCCTCACATGTCGTTGTTACTTCTATATCTCCATTCTCTTTATAGGAGAGTAATTCCTGCCGTTCTTCGTTACTTAATGTTTCAAATCCAAGCTGTGCCGCATTAACAGTATGATGGTCTATTGAGCCAACATGTGTTTTACAATGCCTGCACCGGTAATGAATAGCCATGCACAGTCCCCTTTCGGTTAGCATTATACTAACCATTATGAGCGGAACATGTGTAATCTATTCTTTAGCCGTTAAACTTATTCATAACTTTATCAAACGATGTGTCTAGAAAAGCTTCACAAGCTTTCACAGATCGGTCGATACCCTGTTCGATATCTACGAGTTCCTCATTAGAAAAACGGTTTAATACAAAATCAGGAACTGGCTGTTGATTCGTCGGGCGTCCGATACCAAATCGGATCCTTTTGAATTCTTGGGTGCCAAGGTGAGCGATCATAGATTTAATACCGTTATGCCCACCCGCACTTCCCTTTGTACGAAGTCTTAATTTTCCTGGTACAGTATCAAGGTCATCGTACACGACGATCATGTCTTCTAAAGGGATCTGAAAATAATCCATGAAAGGCCCTATACATTCTCCAGATAAATTCATATACGTTAGTGGTTTTAACAAGAATACTTTTTCTCCTCCAACCACACCGGTTCCGTAAATTCCTTTAAATTTGGTTTGCTGCATGGGGATATTTAAGGAGTCTGATAATGTATCGATCACTTCAAAACCTATATTATGCCGGGTGCCATCAAAACGAGATCCTGGATTCCCGAGCCCAATAAACAATTTCACTCTATGTTCACCTTACCTTCAATTGTCTTATAAACATTATACACAATTGGGATAACAGAATAAAAACGCAGCGGCCGCTGCGTTTTTATATTCATTTATTCTATTCGACTTACTTTTCTTCTTCTTGACTGTCATCAGCAACAGATTCAGAGGATTCTGGAGCATCTCCTTCAGCATCCGCTTCTTCTGTTTCTTCATCCGTTTCTTCGTCCTGAAGTTTTGGAGGTGTTACACTCGCAATCACTTCGTCTTCTTCATGAAGAATTTCGTATTTCTTACCTGAAGGCAAATCCTTAACAGATAAGGAGTCACCAATATTTAAATCGTCTACAGAAGCTTCCAATTGTTCTGGGAAATCAGCAGGTAGTGCTTTAACATTTACAGTTGCAAGCACACGCTGAAGAACTCCGCCTTCTTTAACACCAACAGATTCACCTGTTAAAACAACCGGCACCTCTGCTTCTGTTTCTTTATTTAAGTCAATTGCTAGGAAGTCTACGTGCGTAACAGAATTTTTCAAAGGATGAACTTGCATATCCTGTACCATGACAGAATAATTCTTTCCATCTACTTTTAATTTAAGTACGCCATTCTTACCAACTTCTCTGTAAGCTTTAATAAATTCTGGCTCATCAACAGATAGAGCTACAGCTTTAGTCCCATAACCATATAAGTTTGCTGGGAAATGCCCTTTACTTCTTAATTCCGTTAAAATCGAACGTTTGTCTGTATTTCTTTTTTCGACTGTTAGATTCGTTGCCATAATGAGATCCACCTTTCCTATTTCGAGTCTCTTTAAAGCATTACCCGAACTGAAAGATTTTAAAACGTGAAGTTAGAAATCGATTTAGCAAGCACTTCTTAAGCGAAAGTTGATTAGTGTTTTACTGGTTGCTCTTGAAAGTCGTTGATTTCCGTTTCAGGATGCTCGCTTTCCGGGGGGCGTGCGGTGAGCCTCTTAGCGCTATGCGCTGTTAAGAGTCTCACCTGTCCCGCTGATCCCCCAGGAGTCTCGCACCTTCCACTTCAATCAACTTTTCAAAGATGAGAGTGAAAAAATCTCATATGCAACGATCTCTATAGAAGAGCTTTATAAGATCTTAATCAAACAATTTAGATACAGATAGTTGCTCGTGAACGCGAATGATTGCTTCTCCTAATAAAGGAGCTACAGAAAGCTGTGTTACTTTATCGATCTTCTTCTCTTCAGGAAGAACGATCGTGTTTGTAACAACTAGCTCTTTAATAGAAGAGTTTTGGATACGATCCATTGCAGGGCCTGAAAGAACAGGGTGCGTACAGCATGCATAAACTTCTTTCGCGCCGTTTTCTACAAGTGCATTAGCTGCTAGAGTGATCGTTCCAGCTGTATCGATAATATCATCGATTAAGATCGCTGTTTTCCCTTCAATGTTACCTACGATATTCATAACTTCAGATACGTTCGGGCGAGGGCGACGCTTATCAATGATAGCGATTGGTGCTTTTAAGCGATCTGCCATCTTTCTCGCTCTAGTAACTCCGCCATGATCAGGCGATACAATAACGATATCATCTAATTCTTTGTTTGCAAAATAATTTGCTAAGATCGGCACGCCAAGTAATTGATCAACCGGGATGTCGAAGAAGCCTTGAATTTGAGTCGCATGAAGATCGATTGCAATAACACGTGTTGCACCAGCCGTTTCAAGCAGGTTAGCTACAAGTTTAGCTGTGATCGGCTCACGGGCACGAGCTTTACGGTCTTGGCGTGCATAACCATAGTAAGGCATTACTACGTTAATTGTTTTTGCAGATGCACGCTTTAAAGCATCAATCATGATTAACAGTTCCATCAAGTGTTGGTTAACCGGGTCACTCGTTGATTGAATAACGTAAACTTCACAACCACGAATACTTTCCTCAATGTTAATCTGAATTTCCCCGTCACTAAACTTGGTTACTGAACTTTCTCCAAGCTCAATTCCAATGTGCTGAGCAATCTCCTTTGATAATTCCTTGTTAGAATTTAACGTAAAAACTTTCAATGTAGGATCTACATACGTACTCATTGATGGCTCCATCCTTCCCCACTCTTAAAATTATTGGTTTTGCTTTTCGTTTAACTTTTGGACGTAGTTTTCTTTTACAGTTTGACGCGATCTTGCAATGGATAATGACTCTGCAGGAACATCGTTTGTGATTGTTGAGCCTGCTGCAACATAAGCATTTTTGCCAACGGTAACTGGAGCAACTAAGTTAGAGTTACAACCAATAAACGCCCCATCTTCTACTTTTGTTAAGAACTTATTCTTACCATCGTAATTCACTGTGATAGATCCGCAGCCTAAGTTTACATCTTTTCCGATCTCAGCATCACCGATATAGCTAAGATGAGATGCTTTACTTCCTGTACTCATCACAGATTTTTTTATTTCTACAAAGTTTCCGATCTTTACTTTGTTCTCTAGTACGGACTTCGGACGGATGTGAGCAAATGGACCGATAGCTGTCAGATCTCCAACTTCACTATCGTGAATAACAGATTGACGAATCGTGTTTCCATTTCCAATAACACTATCTTTGATCTCTGATTGAGGTCCGATAATGTTTTCTTCGCCTATTTTCGTTTGTCCTAAGATTACAGTCCCAGGATAGATGACCGTATCACTACCGATTACCGCGTCATCTGAAATATAGGTTTGATCAGGGTCGATCAACGTAACACCATTTCTCATGTGGCGTTCGTTGATTCGTTTCTTCATATAACGTTCAGCTTGCGATAATGCCACTCGATCATTTACACCAAGTGTTTCATTGAAATCTGATGTTTGATAAGCAGCTACTACTTCGCCTGCATTTTTTAAGATCTCTATAACATCTGGCAAATAATATTCACCTTGTACATTTTCGTTGTTCACTTGTTTAAGCGCATCAAATAACGCTTTATTATCAAAGCAGTAAGTTCCTGTATTGATCTCAGTTACTTTACGCTCTTCTTCTGAAGCATCTTTGTGCTCGACATTGCGTTCTACAGTTCCTTCGCTGTTACGGATAATACGTCCGTATCCAGTAGGGTCTTCCGCCTTAGCTGTTAGAATCGTTGCTTTTGCACCAAGAGACTCATGTTCAGCAATCAGCTTTTCCATTGTTTCCGAAGTAATAAGAGGTGTATCACCACAAACAACAAGTGTGATTCCTTCTTTGTTTGCTAGGGCGTCTTCCGCCTGCATAACAGCATGTGCTGTACCAAGCTGCTCTTCTTGAAGCACGTACTGAACGTCAGAGCCTAGTTGATCCTGAACTTTTTCAGCACCATGTCCGACAACAGCCACCAACTGTTTCATTTGAAGAGAGTTGATCTGATCAACAACATGTTGAACCATCGGTTTCCCACAAACAGGATGTAACACTTTATATAACTTGGATTTCATCCTTGTTCCTTGACCCGCAGCAAGAATGACCGCATAGCGATTTGTCATTGTGAACCTCCATCCATTTTCCTATATCTTTAATAATTCTTAACATACCATTACGAATATATCTTAAACCCGTATTCATTTCAAGAAGTGACGCGGGATTGTCAATGGTTTGATAAATTTTATTTAAAAAAGAGGTGATTTTTATGAATGTAAGGGGTATATATAGGAAGGTTCTTTCTTATGAGGAAAAAAAGAGCAAATAAAAAGAACCTAATCATTCTGACCAGGCTCTAAATTCTTATTGAGATATTAAGAAGCTCCTGCTTCTTCTAAAGCAGACTCCATCTCTCCCATACGGTGATATTCTGTTAACACCGCGTTTTGGATCTTCTCACGTGTACTAGACGTGATCGGATGCGCGATATCACGGAACTCTCCATCTGGTGTTCGTTTGCTTGGCATAGCTACGAACATTCCATTATTGCCATCAATTACCCTAATATCATGAATGACAAATTCATGATCGATTGTAATGGAGGCAATCGCTTTCATACGGCCTTCTGTATTTACACGGCGTAATCTTACGTCAGTCACTTCCACTTACAAACACCACCTTTTTCCAAAATAAGAACGTAATACTACAATTCTGCAGCTTTTTACAAAATCCTTCTTGGAATAATAAAAATTTTTAAAAAATTTGCGATGCCCCATCTAGTCTAGTGTTTTGAAGTTCATATAGAGTATTTTATTACCTTTTAAATGATGTTAATTAGGTTACAGCGAAAATGGCTTGTAGAAATAGAAGCAAGATCCCTTTTTGCTCAATGATCACCAATTTAGAGTTCAATGATTATTTTTTGAATGAAAAGAACCCATTCCCAGAGTGAAATGGGCAGGAAAAAATTTTAAGAGAAAAAAATAGATAAATTTCAGCTATTTTAAATAGTTCAAAATCGACACTACCTATATCTAATAGGGTATTTAGCAAGGTGATTCAAGAAATTTTTAACTTAATTCTAGAAATTTTGAAGATAATACAGCGAAATTTTCATATATTCCGGCGAGTTTCCAGATTTAGACAACTAAAAGGCATCCCTATACCCTCAAGCCATTAAAGAGCGGAGGTCTCCTAGTTGCTACATAAAGGGACCTATTAAAAAAGGTAAAAAAATAAGCCCCAGAGGGACTTATTTTGTAAGTGCGATTACTTCGATTTCTACTTTTGCATCTTTAGGGAGACGCGCAACTTCTACGCAAGATCGTGCTGGCTTATGCTCGCTAAAGTATTGACCATATACTTCATTAATATCTGCAAACTCGTTCATGTCGCTAATAAAAACCGTTGCTTTCACGACTTGATCAAGAGAAGATCCCGCTTCTTTCAAGACCGCTTTTAGATTTTGAAAAACCTGATGAGTTTGTTCTTTTACCTCTCCATCGATCATGACGCCTTCTTTCGTAAGAGGAATCTGACCTGAACTGAAAAACAACTGGTCGATTACAATTCCTTGAGAATATGGGCCGATTGCTGCTGGTGCTTCTTCTGTATGAATTTTTTTCATCACGCTTGACCTCCGTTTAGAAAATAATTACCTTTTTCTACTTCGATACGGTTTTCCTTTTCGTTCACTTGTGCAAGTCGTGCAATGGATACATAATCATCTACAAGTCGTTCTGAAACCTCTTGCGCCTCAACGAGAACACCGATACCTTCAATGTGCGCCTGAAACTCTTCGATCAAGCTGATCATACCTTTGATCGTTCCGCCCGCTTTCATAAAATCGTCGATGATGAGTACACGTGAGCCCTGTTTGATGCTTCTTCTCGCCAGAGCCATCGTCTGGATGCGTTTTGTTGAACCCGAAACATAGTTGATACTTACGGTAGATCCTTCTGTTACCCTGCTGTTGCTTCGAACAACGACTACAGGAACGTTCAAATGTGTCGCTACTGCGTAAGCAAGTGGAATCCCTTTTGTCGCAATCGTCATGACGACATCTATTTTTCGTGAAGAGAATGCAGATGCGAACAGCCTGCCGATCTGGTTCACCAATCTTGGGTTTCCGATGATATCTGTTACGTACAAATATCCTCCAGGTAAGATACGGCTCGGATCTTCGAGCAACTCAACGAGTTCTTTAACTGTTTCTTCAGCTTCTGCTTGGTCTATACCTGGAATATATTTAACACCGCCGGCCGCACCAGGGACCGTTTGAACATGTCCTAAACCGTGTTGCTCAAAGTGTTCTTTAATAATAGCAAGATCTTCACTTATAGATGATTTAGCCGATTCGTACCGTTCTACGAAATAAGACAAAGGGATGAGTTGGTGGGGATGGTGAAGAAGGTAACCTGTTAAATCTACCATTCTTCCGCTTCTTTTTAATTTCATATTATCCTCCAAAACCGAATGTTTGAAGATAATATACCATTTTTATACGGATTTTATCAATCATTCCCCTAATAAACGAACAGCATAAACTTCATGACAGAAACCTCTTAAACCGTTGTACACTCTTTGGAGGCGAGATTCATGCTGAAACAGCCCAAATACAGTCGGTCCGCTTCCACTCATAAGAACAGCGTCTGCCCCGAGTCGCATCATCTGTTCTTTAATATGTTTGACTTCCGGATACATCTTGAGCGTAACCGATTCTAGAACATTTCCTAACAGGCTACAGATTTTATCATAATCTTTCTCTTCAATGGCTTTAACCATCCCTTCCACATCAGGATGCTTGATTCCTTGAAGTTTTAAGTTACGATACACTTCACCTGTTGAGACTCCGATCGGCGGCTTAGCTAAGAGCACCCAACATGGCGGTGGCGAGGAGATGTGATGAATCTTTTCACCTCTGCCCGTCGCTAATGCAGTTCCTCCGTACACGCAAAAAGAAACATCTGAACCTATCTTCGCACCAAGCTCAGCCATTTCATCTAGTGACAGACCTAGTCCCCAAAGTTCATTGAGCCCTTTTAAAGTAGCCGCTGCATCACTGCTTCCACCAGCTAAGCCAGCTGCAACAGGGATGTGCTTTGATATATGTATATAGACACCTTTTGAAATGTTAAATGTTTTCTTTAAAAGCAATGCTGCCTGAAACGCAAGATTGCGTTCATCGAGTGGAACAAACCCACCTGAACTTTCAATTTTAATTTCATCTGCCTCTAATAAAGTGAGTTCGATCCGGTCAGCTAGATCTACCGTTGTCATTACCATAGCCACTTCATGAAATCCGTCTTCTCTTTTACGCAAAGCATCAAGAGAGAGATTAATTTTTGCTGGAGCTTTAATGGATACTTTATTAATTGTCATCATTATCCCTGCCTACCATCTTGCACAATTTTGATATTTTTAATAGTAACACAGTATGTGGAATGAAATATAGAAAAAATCAAACCATCTCTGTAGAGGAAAACCGGAGACACAATGGCCTCCGGTTATAACTACCGCATATTTATCTGTTTTCGTTGTTATAGCGTTGTTCAGCAATCTCTAAAGCGCGTTTAACCATGTTTCCTGCGTCTTTAGAGCGGATTCCGCCCCAGCCTTCGCGCTGGACCGTATCGTAAAAACCAAGTTCTTTTGCGATTTCTGTCTTTAATCCTTCAGACATCATTCCGTTTTTTCTTCGTCCCATAAGAAAACCCCTTTCATATGCGATACATCATAGTATCTCCAAAAGGGGTTTTATCTTACGTGATGATGCTGATTATATGTATTTATTATGCCGATCACAACCAGCAAGTAAAAAAAATAGCAGTAAAGATTCTTACTGCCCGATTGCTGCTTGTGTATCTTCTAAGAATGTAAGTTCTACTGTCTCTGTGAGTACATCCGCGTAACTATAAGAAACACGTTCAAAAGCGTTGGTGTCCTGATCTAATTTGATAATAAAAACTGCCGGGTATGTTTCTTCCAGTGTTCCAAGTCGTTCGATTGTTTTGCGTCGACCGCCGTTCGCACGTAAAGAAAGTCTTCTACCCACGTTGGACTCTAAAGAGCGTCTAATGTCCACTATTGTTTTACCCATTTTAGGCTCCACCTCACTTAGACAAATTATAACACAAATCGTGTTTTTTTGTCAAATTAAAATTTTTATTATAGCAAGCAAAGCATTTTCATGTCAATGACCAAATATCCTTTTTTTGCTTTTTTTAGTATGCCAAATTTCCTGTACATTATGTATAAAATGAGTATTTCTTACAAATAATTGTTTAATTCGGGCACTTTTGATATAAATTTCTTTTATTTATCTTTTCAAAAAAAACGACAGAAAGCGCGTTGCAGCCAAGCATCTTTCACGTTCGCTTCAGTTGGATTTTCAACGCAAAAAAACTCCGAAATGTTTCGGAGTTTGACGGTTCATGGCTTTCCTTTTATCGGCATCCCTGTTCTAAGGAATCCCTTTGTTTCGACACCGCCTAATCCTTCTTTGCCTGTTAAGGTGTTCCGGAGGACATCCATGACGTTTACACGGTCCATAAAAGAAGTCAAACTGATCTTAGAGACAATATAGACTGGATCGAGCGCATGGATATTAATACGAGCGGGTGAGCTGGCAAAATTAGAGCCTACCTTTATTAAGGATTCAAAATGAGACTGACAAGCACCCGCAAAGATCATTAAATGGTCTAGGTGCGTATATTTTCTTCTCACTTCACGAACGGTTCTAACGAAATATTTCGTATGACGATAGGCATTTACATCAGATACATCGCCTTTTGACTTCATATACGCATCATGCCCCGTAATGACCAGGATGTCAGGCCTTACCTCATCTACGAGCGCAGGGACTTTCTCAGGCATCTCTGATTCCTTCATATGAATGCCATACACAGGCACCCCAAGCTTTTTATAAAGCTCCAAGCATTTATTTAAGTATAAAGGGTCTCCGTCAATATGAAGTACTCTACCAGGAAGCTCAAAGTAGGATTGATCATATTGATATCCGTTCGTCGATAAATACTCTCTCTTTTGCCTTAATAAATAGTAGTCCTGTCTGAATAGTTTTAATGAAGACTCTTCTTTTTCTTTTTCAACTTGCCTATGTTCAGACATATGCTTGTCATCAACGACAAATAAGTCATCGACAGGAGCATCTGCCCATAGTCTGAGCTCTTCTCCAGCGAGTTCAGCAATCGTTCGATCCTCACTGAATCCTACAACTCGAAATAGTAAATCTCGTTTGTAAGAGTTTCGGCTTACAATTGATCCAATCTCTAGTTTCATTTTACTCCCCCTATTCGGAGTAACAAGCTCCATAGCTCCCTCTGTTCCTTTTATAAGGTTATGTGAGAGACTGGGGAAAAATGAGGTTTATTTTACAAGAGGTAAAAGAGCATCTGCCAATTTTCCAAATTCCTCAATAGAAAGGGTTTCTCCTCTACGCTTCGGATCAATATCGATCGATTCTAGGATCGTTTGCAGCTCTTCTTTCTTATCTTTTGGAACGAGCTGGCTTGTTAGGTTGTTCCAAAGCGTCTTTCTTCTTTGTGCAAAAGATGATCTTACAACATGAAAGAAGAAATCTTCATCCTTTACGGAAACTGCTGGTTCTTTTCGAAGCGTCAGCTTAATGACAGATGAATCAACATTTGGAGCTGGTACAAAAACGGTCTTAGGTACCTTGATCATCGTCTCAGCTGTTGCGTAATATTGGATGGCGATAGATAACGAGTTATAGTCCTTCGTGCCAGGCGAAGCTGCAAGACGGTCTGCAACCTCTTTTTGGATCATACATACGATTCCTCGAATCGGAAGTTTGTCTTGAAGAAGCTTCATAATGATCGGTGTTGTAACGTAATAAGGCAAGTTCGCGACAACCATCAAATCTTGTCCTTCTTCAAAGTGTTCATTAATGACAGCATGTATATCCGCTTTTAAGACATCACTATGGATGACATCTACATGTGGATAGGGCGCTAATGTTTCTTCTAATATAGGTAGAAGGCGTTGATCAATTTCAAATGCTACCGCTTTTTTTGATGATCTCGCAATAAACTCCGTTAATGCTCCGATTCCAGGACCGATTTCAATGACCCCTGAATCCTCTGTTAAGTCTGCCGCATTTACGATATTGTTTAAGATATTACGATCGATCAGGAAATTTTGACCTAGACTCTTTTTAAACGTAAAGCCATGCTTCTCCAATATGGCTTTCGTCGATTGCGGAGTCGATATATCTTTTCTCATATGTTTTTATTCCTCCTCATTGCTATAAAGCGCCTTTAACGCCTGCTCAAATTCCTCTGGTGTGACTCTGAACATATTAAGACGTTTATGTAATTGTTTTGCATTCATATAACCCAACCGCAGCTCTCGTCCTATCACTTCACGTCTATGTTTGGAATCAGGACCGCCCGTTAAACCTGCAGCCATCAGATCTTCCCATGAGATCATCTCATCTTCCACTTCTAAGAGTTCTTCTCTAACATGTTCGAGCGCTTCCACTATGGCTTCTCGTGATGCATGCTCCACACCGACACCTTTGTCGCCCTTGGCAATCGCGTCAGCCTTTTCTAAGTAAGCGTGTTTACAGCCCGGCACATACTCCGAAATGATTTCACGAATTCTCTTACCTGGAAAATCCGGATCGGTAAAAACAATGATTCCTCGAGTCTCATGTGCTCTTTTGATGCGATTCAATGTATCTATGCTAATTTCTGAACCATTTGTTTCTATTGTATCTGCTAATACAGATCGTTTTATGGCAAGCGTATCGCTTTTTCCTTCGACTACAATAATTTCTTTAATCTTTTTCATGATTTCCTCCAAAACGGTGAAACCTTTTTAGGTATTGCAACGTCTAATGTATTGAACGACAAAACATCTTTTACTAGTATACCCCAGGCGTCAAGAAAGTCTAGGTCTCTACAGTATTGAGGGTGTTTGTTTTCTGGTTGTCCCGCGCACAAAAAAAGCACAGGGATTTTTTCCCCATGCTCTTAATATTAATTAATGATGCGAATTTTAACTGATTTTCTTCCCCAAGACTCTGCTCGTGACTGTGAAGAAAAGAATACGTCAATCTTATTACCCTTAATTGCTCCCCCAGTATCTGAAGCAATGGCATATCCATATCCTTCAACATACACTTTTGAGCCAAGCGGAATCACACTAGGATCGACTGCGATAACTTTCGCATTTGGATTAGATTTTAAATTAAATCCAGTAGCCGTAATTCCTGAGCAACCAGCACAATTGGCTGTATAAGCTGTACTTGTTACCGTTATTTCTCGCCCGCCAGAACTGCTTGATGCGGATGCGGATTGGCTACGAGATACAACAGGCTGTGGCTTTGGCTGTGCCTTCGTCCCAACAGCAACAATTTTATCCGAGCTATCTGATAACGTTTTTTCGCTGATCAGTTTTCTGGAAATCTCTTTGCCATTTTCCATAACAACTTCAAAGCGCTTTTCACGTTTTCCTTTTTTTCCATCTTGCACGACACGCTCTTTACCTTTCGTTAACCCGCTATCTTTTCGGTTAACAACAGCAAACGGTGTTTCTTCTTCCACTACATCGGTGACCTTTTCTACTCGGATGACTTCAACCTGCGTTTTGCCAGTAATTTCATCTGATTTTGCAGGTGTTACTCGATCAATTTCACCTAAAGATACCTTTTGTTGCTTCAAAAGGTCAGCGACGGTAGTCGAAGTGGTCCAAACTTGCTGAGCTTTTCCGCCTACAACAAGCTTAACCGGGAATGCTGATTCAATTTGGATCGTTCCTTGATCCTTAATATCAGCAGTCAGATTTGGCTTAATAGAATCATGCTCTTTTAACGTTAGCTGCTGTTCTTGAACGAATTGTTCAACAGTCTTCGCTGTCGTCCATATCGTTTTTTCCTTGCCGTTCACGGTAAGGTTGATCTCTTTTGCTTGTAAATAATCAATCTTCATGTTGTCAGTCACCTTGGCATCAAGACCCGGTTTAACTGAATCATGTTGAGTTATGTTTATGTTTTGTTCGCTTAATAGTTCTCTAACTGTGTTAGCATGCGTCTTCACTTCTGTTTTCTTTCCGTCTTGGATTAGCGTTACGTCAGCTTTCGTAGTTTCATAACCTACGAAGCCACAAGTTACGGCTAAGACGAAAAGAGCAACGATCGAAAGATATACTTTCTTGTTCGTGAAACGTGAGAACAAAGCTGTAATATTCCTATTCATTCATTTTCCTCCCCTACAAGGACTGCATTATAAATATCTTTTTTCTCTCTGTCAAATCACCCTCCTTTTCGCCATGAATTGACCCAAGGCCATTATGAGCGGAAAAGAAGAAAAAAATAAAGGAAAACCGTTTGACAAATTTCCTTTACCTTTTGTCAATTCTTGAAAGATTAACGCGATATTTCTTATGCTTTGATAGTTTCCGACAACATCCCCTATCGGTTCATGTTAAAAATTCGGAACGCGTTGTCGGATGTTTTCTCTATGATGTCTTCAAGTGGAAGATCTTTTAATTCAGAAAGTGTTTCTGCGACATACTTTACATAAGATGGTTCATTTCTTTTCCCTCTTAACGGATGAGGGCTTAAATAAGGACAATCTGTTTCAATCAAGAGCCGGTCCATCGGAATTTCAACAGCGACTTCCTTAACCTTTTTTGCGTTCTTGAACGTTACTGGTCCACCAAAGCTTATGTAAAAATTCATATCCATGCATTGACGTGCAACCTCTATGCTTCCGCTATAGCAGTGCATGATACCGCCAACTTCATGGGCTTCTTCCTCTTTCAATATGTCTACAACATCTTGCGTTGCTTCACGGTTATGAATAACAATCGGAAGCTTCACTTTTTTAGCAAGTCGAATCTGGCGTCGGAATACCTCTTTTTGAACATCTGCAGGCGACTTGTCCCAATGGTAATCCAATCCCATTTCGCCAAGGGCGACAACTTTTGGGTGTGCTGCTAGTTCTTCAATCCAATCCAGATCTTCATCCGTCATGTCGATCGCATCTACTGGATGCCAACCTACACAAGCATAGATAAAGTCGTATTGCTCTGCCAGTTGCATCGCACCTTCAATGGTTTCACGATCAAAACCGACAACAACAATATGTGTTACACCTTCATCTAACGCTCGCTGAATTACTGCTTCGCGATCTTCTTCAAACTGTGTAGCATTTAAATGTGCGTGTGTGTCAAACATAGTGTACATCCTTTCAACTTTACAAATCTTATCACATTTTCCATTCATTCGGGTAACAGTAGCATTACAAGTTAGTTACAACGTAGGTTAAAAGTCCTATCTTTGACAGTGAAATTACAGGAAATGACTGCCAAATGGACTAAAAATGACAAAAAAGCGGGGAAATGCTCCCCGCTTTTTGTGTTTATTTTACTTTTGAACCGTTTGGAAGTAACGGGTCAACAGTAGCTAGTGTTAACTGACCATCAGAAGATCCCGCCAGGATCATTCCTTGAGAAAGTTCGCCACGTAATTTAACTGGTTTCAAGTTTGTTACGCAGATCACTTTTTGTCCCACAAGGTCTTCTGGCTTGTAGTGCTGTGCAATGCCAGACACTACTTGACGCTTTTCATAGCCTAGATCTAATTGAAGCTTTAATAATTTATCTGCTTTCTTTACAGGTTCTGCTTCAATTACAGTTGCTACACGAAGATCCACTTTCATAAAATCATCGATTGAGATTTCTGGTTTCTCGTCAGCAGCTGGTATTTCCTCTTTCTTCGGTTCTTCTGCTACAGGAGCAGATGAGCCCCCCATAGAATTTTTAATAAATTCTACTTCTACCTCTGTCTCTAAACGAGGGAAGATCGGATCACCCTTCTCAACCTTCGTTTTCGCAGGGATTGCACCGAACTCTTTTAGAGAATCCCATTCTGTAAGACTCTTGTCAGTAAGACCTAACTGACTCCAGATCTTCGCTGGCGTTTCTGTCATGAATGGCTGGATCAACACAGAAACAATACGGATAGACTCTGCTAAATGATACATAACACTTCCGAGTTCAGCTTTTTTAGCCTCATCTTTCGCTAATACCCATGGTTGAGTCTCATCAATATATTTGTTCGTACGGCTGACTAGCTGCCAAATCGTTGAAAGCGCGATGGAGAACTCGAGTTTTTCCATTGCTTCTTCTGTTTTTCTAACTGTTTCTAACGCAAACTCTTGAAGTGTTCCGTCAAACTCAGTTACTTTTCCTTCATATGAAGGGATCTCTCCATCAAAGTATTTACCGATCATCGCAATCGTACGGTTTAGCAAGTTGCCTAGATCGTTTGCAAGATCAGCATTTACTCGATCTACGAAGCTCTCTGGAGTAAACACCCCGTCTGAACCAAATGGAACTTCACGAAGCAAGTAGTAGCGAAGTGGATCTAATCCGTATCGGTCGATCAGAACATTAGGGTCCACTACATTTCCTTTGGACTTAGACATCTTGCCATCTTTCATAAGTAGCCATCCGTGTGCAATAACTTGCTTCGGTAAAGGCAGATCTAACGCCATCAGCATGATTGGCCAATAGATCGTGTGGAAACGAACGATTTCTTTACTCATCAAGTGAACATCAGCCGGCCAATACTGTTTGAATTTCTCTTCGTTATCACTGCCATATCCTAGTGCCGTAATATAGTTAGACAGCGCATCGATCCACACATAGATCACATGCTTCGGATTTCCTGGAACTTTTACTCCCCAATCAAAAGAAGTACGTGATACAGCCAGATCTTCTAACCCAGGCTTGATAAAGTTGTTGATCATCTCACGCTTACGGGACTCTGGGAAAATAAATGAAGGATTTTCTTCATAATAAGCTAATAAGCGATCTGCATATTTACTCATGCGGAAGAAGTAACTTTCTTCTTTAACTTTCTTTACTTCACGACCGCAATCTGGACATTTTCCATCTTCAAGCTGACGCTCTGTAAAGAAGGATTCACAATCCGTACAATACCATCCTTCATATTCACTTAAATAGATATCATCTTGATCAAGAAGCTGCTGAAAAATCTTTTCGACAGATTTCTTATGTCTGTCCTCTGTTGTACGGATGTAATCATCATAAGAGATGTCCATCTTTTTCCAAAGCGCCTTAATATCATCAACAATGCCGTCTACGTATTTTAGAGGATGAAGGCCTTGTTCGTTTGCTTTCTTTTGAATCTTTTCACCATGCTCATCCGTTCCTGTTAGATACATAACGTCAAAACCTTTAAGACGCTTGTATCGAGCCATCGCATCTCCAGCTGTTGTTGTGTATGCATGACCAATATGAAGTTTGCCACTTGGATAATAAATAGGTGTAGTAATATAGAATGTTGGTTTCGCCATTCTCGCCGCCTCCTCAAAATAATAACCTTATAGTAAAGAAAACTTGGCTGACGCCAAATCTTTCGCGTCAGCCTTAGTTACGCTTGTACTATTTAAACTTGTGCACCGTCTAAAAACATCGTGCTAACAAGTTACACTTTCTGATAGTGGAAAAAAAAGTCCCTCCATTTATAGGGACTACTTGTTCTTTAATTTAGGAAAAATATAACTGTAACGGGAAATGTATCTTTTTACAATATTATAAGAAACTGTTTGCATTAGGACATAAAAGTAAAAAAGTAAGCGAAAGATTTCTATGTAAATACTTTCATTATTCTCTTTTCTTCCTTCAAAATATACCTAATGCATGGAAAGCGTGTCAAGGCATACTAGCTGATGGACGAAAAGGAAAATTGGATAGTATTTTTTCGTTGTTAGTTTTGTCGAAATTTGACGTATTATTTTAGCAATATTTCCAGTAAATTTTTTTCATCTTTTACACATTCTTGAATTTTTTATGACAATATATGAATATATCTTCCAATTCAGGGTTTTGGAAGTATGATAATATGGGTATAGTCTAGTAAATTCAATGGTAAAAGATAATAAAATGTTTAAGTCAAAACTATTGACGACAATTGGAAATCTTGGTAAGATGTTCTCGTAGGATTTTGTCGAATTCTGACGATTTAAATAGATAGGGAAATCTTTTATATATTTGAGAGGAGAGATTTTATTATGAAATCTACAGGAATTGTACGTAAGGTGGACGAACTAGGACGTGTCGTTATTCCAATCGAATTACGCCGTACTTTAGGAATTGCAGAGAAGGACGCTTTAGAAATTTATGTTGATGACGACCGCATCATCCTTAAGAAATACAAGCCAAACATGACTTGCGCAGTAACTGGTGAAGTTTCAGATGATAACTACACAGTTGCAGGCGGAAAGATCATCCTTAGCCGTGAAGGTGCTAAAGAAGTAATGGACGAGCTTCAAAAGCAACTTCAAACATCAAAATAAGCCTAAAAAACAAGAGCCTTCGCTTTAGAAGGCTCTTTTCCTTTGTTTAAGTTTAATCTTCGTTGCTCTTGAAAGTGATTGATTTCCGTTTCAGGTGCTCGCTTTCCGCGGGGCAGGCGGTGAGCCACATTCTTAACGTTTCACGTTTAAGTGTCTCACCTGCCCACCTGTCCCGCAGGAGTCTCGCACCTTGCACTTCAATCAACTTTTCAATGAAGAAATAAAAGATATAAAACAACAACCTTAAAAAAGATAAAGCATTCTTAGGCTGTTATTGATGATTGTAAGCTCAGCTTTTTATGACCCTCTTCCTTATCGCCTACAACCCGTGATATTCTTGGTAGACTTCACGCTTTGGTACGTTTCGGTCTACTGCTGCTAATTTTATGGCTTCTTTTGGTTTTTCGCCTTTTTCTACGTAGTGTTCGACGTGGTCTTTTACGGATAAGGGTTCCCACCATTGTTCTTCGTCTTCTGCTTCGAACTCTTTATTGCCGCTGCCTTCTACTACTAAACAGAACTCTCCCCGGATTTCTGTGTCTCCTTGGTTGAAGAACTCTGATACTTCTTGTAAGGTTCCACGAGTGATCTCTTCGTATTTTTTTGTAAGTTCACGAACGACAGCGATGTTTCGATTTTCTAGTACGACGCTCATGGCTTGGAGTGTTTCTTTTAGACGGTGTGGTGCTTCATAGAAAAGAAGGGTAGATGGAAATCGTTTCAGATTTTCAAGTTCTAGCTTTTTTTCTTTTTTTCCACGTGGTAGAAAACCGTAGAACGTAAATAATTCAGTATTTAGTCCTGATGCCACAAGGGCAGGCAGTGCTGCGTTTGCTCCTGGCAACGGGATAACGGGTATGCGCTCTTCTACGCACTGAACGACTAGTTCATAACCAGGGTCTGAAACTCCAGGCATTCCTGCATCTGTAACAAGCGCGATCTGTTTTCCTTTCTTTAATTCTTCTAACAACTTCTTCCCGCTCTGCTGTTTATTATGATCATGATAGCTTGTTAGAGGTGTGCTGATTTCAAAATGGTTGCATAGTTTTTTTGTTTGTCTTGTATCCTCTGCTGCGATCACATCGGATTCTTTTAATATACGAATCGCTCGATATGTCATGTCTTCCAGGTTGCCGATCGGTGTTGGAACTAAGTACAGCATGCCGCTATCTGTATCATTCTTGTAGCTCTTTTGCTGCCACATACGAAACACTTCCCTCTTTTATCAATCGTTCTTTTTGAGCACGGCTAAGCTTCTTTACAGCAAACTCCATGCGCATCGCTTCTTGTTTAGTAGAAAAGACCGCTTGAAAGACAAGCTTTAAAGGCCCTCTTCCTCTTGTATACTTTGCGCCTTTTCCTTCTTCATGTTTTTTGAGACGCTTTTCTATATCATTTGTATAGCCTGTGTAATAGCTTCCGTCTTTACATTCCAGAATATATATATAGTGCTTGTTATTTTCCATCTTCGCCATAGAACATCTTTTTTAGTTGCTCGGTGTATTGGCCGTCTTCCCCATAGACCGTTACAGGAGGCAGAATGTGCAGATCGGGTTTACCGTTCTTCATTCCTTCTATTAAAAGCATGTTAGCTTCACTGCCTGCTTTCGGATAGATGAGCTGCAGCTTCTTTGGTTCAAGTTTATATTGTCTCATATAAGCTAAAATTTCCATGAGCCTGTTCGGCCGGTGAACCATAGCAACTTTTCCGCCTTGTTTTACGAGTTGGCTACTTACCCGGATAACATCTTCTAGCGAACAATGTATTTCGTGACGCGCGATAGCCAGGTGTTCATTCTGATTAAAATCTTCTTCATGTGCAGATGCAAAGTACGGTGGATTACAGGTGAGGGCATCGAACGAACCATAACCATATGTAGCTGGAGCGTCTTTAATATCTGCCAAGTCCATTTGAATTTGTTCCTCTAAATGGTTTAACGCTACACTCCTAGTCGCCATACTGTGCAATCTTTCCTGAATTTCTACTCCAGTAATCTGTGCTTTTGACCGCTTGCTTAACAAAAGAGCAACTGCACCGTTACCACTACACAGATCAATAATCTTACCCTTTTGAATCGGAACCCATGCGAAACGACTTAATAAAACAGCATCTAGTGAAAAAGAAAAAACAGAGGGACTTTGTATGATTTTTAAATCTTCGTGTACTAAAAAATCAATCCGTTCATCTTGTATTAGATCACTCACAGTCTTCCCTCTCTTTCTTCTATATAATAGGTAGAGTTTTTAATGTTTTTTGATTTACAGCTGTGAAAACTGAACGAATACCCTATGAATGTCCATCTTTTAATGATATAGGTACAGTTTCGGGTCCATATACTAATCACTTTTATATACTTAGGGGGGTATTCAGCTCATCCAATCCAAAAGTTTTTAACTTCAATCCAGAAATTTAGGCTGTTTATCCACGAGATTTGGCTCTCATTCCAAAAGTTTTTATCGTTTATCCACGAGTCTACAATCGTCGACAAATTCCGCAAGCTACTCCCCCTCGTATACCCCGATATGAATAATGTTCACCTTTCAGGAGTTCGCTGCCTGCCGCACAATTGCAGCCAGACTAACTTACGCACAAACACTGCCATATAAAAAGAAGCCTTCCCATTTGGAAAGGCGTTTATTTCTTATTTAAAAATGAAAGACAAAACAAACAATCTCCCTCTGAACGTACACTGCCATAATGAAGGTTGCAAATGTGGAATCCTTCTTGGTAGAGCCGCGCCAGGTTATCATAACCTTCACCTATATCAGTGGGTTCCTTCTTGGCTTTAGAGGCTACAGACTTTTTAACAGAACTCCGTTTCTGATCGGCATTCAGCTTGTTTCGCAGATTTTCATTTTCCATCACGAGATGGTGGTTTTCTTCAATTAGTGCAGCCAAATGAGTCTTGAAATCTTCCAGTTGCTTTGACAGCACCGTGATTTGCTCTTCCATCTGTACTACGCGGGAAAATATTGTTTTCTTTTCCACGAATTCCACCTCTTTTACTCTGTGGCCTGACTGAATAATTCCTCTCTCTTACCAGCAGCAAGCTCGTCCAAAGTGAACTCTGTCGTTCTTTCCATTGCAGGAATGTTCACTTGAATGACCTTTTCTAGCAAGTTCAAGCCGACAACGCGACCAACACCATGAGGGGTCATAATCTCTTCACCAACATCAGGCATTTCTTCTTTAGCTTCTTCATAATAGTCGTTCTCATACTTCAAACAACACATCAAACGGCCGCAAAGGCCTGAAATTTTAGCAGGATTCAAAGAAAGGTTCTGATCTTTTGCCATTTTAATCGATACTGGTTCAAAATCTCCAAGGAACGTTGAACAGCAAAGCATTCGGCCACACGGACCTATTCCGCCAAGCATCTTCGCCTCGTCCCTAACACCGATCTGCCTGAGTTCGATTCTAGTACGGAAGATAGAAGCCAGGTCTTTAACCAACTCCCGGAAATCGATTCTTCCGTCTGCTGTGAAATAAAAGATAATCTTGTTACGATCAAACGTATATTCAACATCGACAAGCTTCATATCCAGCTTATGCTCGATGATTTTTTCCTCACAACTTTGAAACGCTTCCTTAGCGGCTGCTTTATTTTCTTCTACAGACAAAATGTCCTTCTGTGTCGCGAGCCGAACGACTTTTTTTAAAGGAAGAACAACATCATTCTCCCCGACTAGTTTCTTATCGATAACTACCTTGCCATATTCTATTCCACGCGCTGTTTCCACAATGACAAACGCGTCTTTTTTCACTTCAAGGTCGCCGGGGTCGAAATAATATACTTTACCCGCTTTTTTAAAGCGGATTCCCACTACCTCATACAAGGTTTTATCCCTCCCGTAATCGTAAAACCAACTGCTCCATCACCATCAAGGGGCTGACGTTGCTCCTGAGTCTAGCTTGAGCAGTCAGTATCGCTTGCAGGGCTTCACCCGTCTTTTTTTGCGAAGTGTGAAGAGCCTGCTGCTCTAATGCTTGAAGCTGATCGAAAAACACAACGTTTTCCGAGTTTGATAAATGTATAGATAAAAGATCTCGATACCAGATCAAAAGTAAGTTTAAAGCTAAACGTAACTGATCTTTTTCTTTAAAAAAACTTAAATACTGATCTTGCAGTACAACAAGACAGTAATCAGGCCGGAGCCTCAAGTCCTCCGTTAATTGTATCACTTTGGCTCTTGCTTGTGCAAACCACTCTTCCCTACAAATTTCGAGTGCTTCCGCATAATCCGAAGTCAGAGAGGACGCTAACATGGCTACCGGTTTTGGAATATCGTCTTGTAGTAATTTTTCTAAAATCCCTTGTGGGGGAAGGGGTGAAAAGGTTAATGTCTGTGCTCGCGAACGGATCGTATCAAGCAGACGATGGACCTGTTCTGTTAAAAGAAGTGCGATCGTATCGTTTCCTGGCTCTTCTAAAAACTTTAAGAGGCTGTTCGCCGCCTGAACGGTCATCTTATCAGCATGCTCAATAATGTATACCTTTTTCGAAGACTCCATCCCACTGTATGCAAACTCTTTTTGAAGTCCTCTTATCTGGTCGATCTTAATGTTTTGGCCATCTGGTGCGATGATATGCACATCAGGGTGGTTGCCAGATGTGATCCTCTTGCAGTTCGGACAGCTTTCACAAGGGTTTCCATCCTCACAATTTCTGCAAAGAAACGTTTTAGCAAGAACCGTTGCAGTCGCCATTTTCCCTGTTCCATGAGCCCCTTCAAAAATATATGCATGAGCAAGGCGCTGTTTTCGTATACTGTTTTTTAATAATTTCACAACACGAGGCTGTGTTTTGCTGCACTCTTCCCAGCTCACCATATCGTACTCACCTACTACGTATATAAATTAACTAACAAACCTTTAATTTCTCCGATTCGATCAAGCAGAGTGATCGAATCCTTCTCTTGACTGAGAACGGCTTCTGTTAGCTGTATCAAATGTTCATCTACTTCTTTTACAAGTTTAAGGGTGCGTGATCTGCCTTGTTCGTTCCAGCTTTTGTTCTGCTTAAGCTGCATACCGAAATCAACGGCTTCTTTTACGAAGCGTTGAACCAAGTTTTTATATAGCTGCAGATCCCGTACCGTTTGTGATTGTAGCAGTCTCTTGCCTTGATTTTCTATATCACCTAACAGTCTTATTAACTGTTCAGAATGTAATTTCTCACTTTGTTTGGATACCGCTTCACCAAATGAAAGAGACGGCTTTTTCCCGATCTTTCCATCGTTTTGTTTCGTATCCAGAATGGGTCTTATATCTTGGCCAATTTTCATAATAACCCCTCAATATATTTAAAATTGCTGAAAGCTTTCAACGGGTAGAACAAAAACAGTCGCCCCGCCTACTTCAACTTCGACCGGGTATGGAACATACGCATCTGCATTGCCGCCCATCGGTGAAACAGGTGCCACCATCTGATTACGGCTCTTGCAGTTTTCCCGGATAATCTCCATAACATCATCGATTTGAGCATCTTCCACACCAATCATAAACGTTGTGTTCCCTGCTTTCAAAAATCCTCCTGTAGTTGCGAGTTTTGTAGCACGGTAGTTTTTATCAACAAGCGCATCTTGCAGTCGGTTGCTGTCTTTATCTTGAACAACGGCTATAATCATTTTCATGGCGAATGCCCCTCTCTACTTTTTCTTATGATTCGATAAAAGTTGATCTAAATCCTTTACGATTTCTTCAAACACTGCATCAGGGCTCTGTTCACCATTAATTCGAACGATTCGATCAGCTTGTCTTGAAAAGATTTCAGCAAATCCTTCTCTCACTCGCTCATGATAAGAAAGATCTTTTTGCTCGATTCTGTCTAAGTTCTCTGTTCCATAGCGAGCTTTCATTCGCTCTTTTCCAACTTGCGGTGATACATCTACAAAATAACTGCGGTGGGGAACAAGTCCACTCGTTGCAATGTTATTAACTTGAAGCACTCGTTCTTCTCCAACTCCAAGTCCAAATCCTTGGTAAGCGAGCGATGCGTCCACAAATCGATCACACAGTACGACTTTTCCTTCCTCTAATGCAGGAATGATTTTTTCATGTACATGCTGTGCACGCGAAGCCGCATAAAGCAGAACCTCTGTTAGATCATGCATTTCTTTATGCTCTGGATCTAAGACAAGCGCTCGTATTTTATCGCTGATACTTGTACCGCCTGGTTCACGCGTTTGGATAAAATCCACCTGATGCTTTCGTAAATACTCAGCAACCTTCTCGATCTGTGTTGTTTTTCCTGACCCGTCCGGCCCTTCTAATGTTATAAATAAACCTTTCACAATTACTGCCCCTTACCTATGATCAAAAACATATATCACGTGGTCCTTGGTAATTCCTTGGAACCGAGCACCCTTCTTTTTTAATGAAGAATACTCTTCTATATGTATCGAAGTAATTTGTTCTCCTTTTGCAACAAGCGGAATTCCTGGAGGATAAGGAATAACAGCTTCTGCTGCAACCTTTCCTTCTGAATCCTTTATCGACTGAGGTCTTGCTTGTAACCCTCTCATTTCTCTATAAGAAAGTGATAATCTGCTTACTGGCGACAGCCCTTTTAGAGATTGATTCGTTCGTTGTCTCGTATCATAACGAGCGAGCTGATCTGATATCTTTTTAATTACCTTTTGCAAGTCCTTCGTATCTTTTAGCGGACCTAGCGGCAATACAAACAAGACATTTCTGTCATCTGCCAACTCTGTAAACAATCCTTCTTTTTCAAATAATTCCTGAAGCTCATATCCTGATATTTCCCTATCTGACTGAACGGTAATCTTTAATGGATCAATCTGATAACGACCTAGAGCTTTCATAACCTTAAGATGAGGAAGAGATTCGATATACATTCTTAGTTCTTCAGATTGAGACAAAATACGTTTGATCTCAACGCTGCTCAAATTTTCAAGATATAGTCGGCTAAGATCGAGTGAAGCCATGATCAGATAGGATGGAGAGCTAGACTGTACCAACTGCAGTGCATGTTTTAATCGGTGAATATCCACTCGTTCGCTGTTTACATGTAAAAAAGCGCCCATTGTCAGTGCAGGGAGAGTCTTATGCGCAGATTGCACAACCATATCTGCCCCTTTATGTATCGAGCTGATCGGCATATCCTTTAATCCGAAATGTGCTCCATGAGCTTCATCGACTAATACAACACCACCCAAACTATGTATAAAATCAGCAATTTCTTGAATGTCTTGCTGCATTCCATAATAAGTAGGGTTAGTTAGAATGATACCTTTCACATGTGGATGGTTCTCAACCGCTTGTTTGATGGTGAGTAGATCCACACCTAATGGATATCCTCCCTCTTCATCCATTTCGGTATGAAGAAAAACTGGAGTAACACCAGCCAGCTCTAATCCATTCAGCACAGACTTATGACAGTTCCGTTGTGCAAGTACGATATCATCATCTTTAAACGATGCAAGGATCATGGCGTGATTGCCACAAGTGCTTCCATTTACTAAAAAAAAGCTTTGCTTCACTTTGTAGTAGGAAGCCAACAGCTCTTGTGCCTCTAAGATCACACCTTCAGGGTGATGCAGGTCATCAAGTCCTGAAAGCTCAGTAACATCAAACGGTAAAACAGATTGAAAGTGGGCTCTAGCCTTCTCTTCAAAAATGTGTCCGTTCTTATGTCCTGGTACGTGAAAAGACCATTTATTTGTACGACTATGATTAATTAAAGCTTCGTAAAGCGGTGCATATTTCATCACATAATTCCTTTATTTTTCAAACATTTTTTGCTTTGATTGCTATCTTTATTCTATCACAGTTTCCCTTCCTACGAATTTACAGCAACAAAAAAACAGGCTGACGAACAGCCTGTTTTCTTATGAAGACGCATTTACTAACTTTAATTTTCTTAGTTGTGATAAGTAATGTTTATAATATTCGTCATTGGTTTTCGCGGTCAGAATTTTATGCTCACATTCTTGGCAAATAAACTGATGAAGAATGTGTAATCCTCGATCTTTCTTCTCTTCACATACCATACAAATTTCCCCGTACTGTCGTGTCGCTTTCATTCTTCCACCTCCATAATTGCCATTGTAGCCAGAAATATTTATTCATATACGTTTATTCAGATTATTTTGGATACTCTATAAAATGTATGAGACTCTGGGCTTTGTTGTGTCTGTCTTCATTCAATTCATGAAAATAAACCAAGTTCGCGCCTTCATGGTCCATTAATCCCCCCTGTGACGCGGTTTAAAACTATTTGATGTGCTGGATAGGCAAATAATTTGCTTTTCGGGAGGTTTTGAGGGGTTTGGCGGGTTTTGGGCAGGTTATAGTGTGTGGTAACGGGTAGCCGTCCTAGCTGGTAAAGGATGTTTGTCGCAAATCGGATTAAAATGTTTATCTACGGAATTATGATGAAGTTTTACGGATATATTCAGAATTACCTCGTATAAAAAGCAGATTACCTCGTAATTGTGTGCGGTGGAGTTGATAGGGAGAGCTAATTAGGGGTTTTGTGTGTGGCATCTGAGGTGTTTTAGTGAGTTTTTGGCTTGGATGATGGTTGTCGGAGCTGCTTGAGGGGCTTTTGGATGGTTTTTGGAGCTTTTTCTTAAGAATATCGGGAGGTGGAAGATGGCTCTTGGCCATCTTCTTCGTATTTTGAGGGTTGTGAGGGGGTTCGAAGCGTTAAGTGCACGTCCCGCGAATACCACGATGGGTATCTACTGGCTCTAATTAAGTCTAAATAAGAAAAATTAAGTCAAAATGAGAGCGAATTAAGTCGGAACGGACCTCTATTAAGTCTAAAAGCAAAAATAAAGGCCGTTCGCTAAATCTCGACAACCGCTCTCAGCCTGATCCAAGCGCTATACCCCCGAGCTCGAGCCTTCCATCCCCAGCCTCCATAATCAGAAGTTTGGCAATCGCCAAACCACCTTTCTTCTTTTCTATCTTTT
>NZ_JACZDX010000014.1:0-56106 GCF_015903925.1 Fictibacillus sp. 23RED33
GATTTAAAACTGACGGAATTAATTCTTAATTCCTTACCTATTTCTTTTGTTCAGTTTTCAAAGAACTTTTTTCTTTTACCGCGTCACTCTCTTAAAGCAGCGACAAAAACTATCTTACCACATATCTTCTTTCGAAGCAACAACTTTTTTAAAAGTTTATGTTTGTTTTTGTCGAACGTTATGTAAGAAAAGCAACAACGTTTATTACTATATCAACGATACGGACGCCCGTCAACGCTTTTTTAAAGATTTTATTAAAAAACCTCTTTTCGTGTCGAAAAGAGGTTTGCTTTCTATAAGGAATGCTTCTCTAAAAGATCGTTTTTCGTCTTCCATACTTGAACGGAAAGATCGACAAAATACTCTTGTGGATTCAATCTTCGTAAGTGCTGCGGCCAGAACAAACCAAGCTGTTCCTGATGATAGCGCCGAATTTCTTCTAGGTTCGGAAGGTCATACACAAGCTTTCCTTCTATATAAACGGGCTGTAGCAGTTCTTCGGCAGTAAAGGAAGAAACCATTTTGCTTTTGTATGTGTGCACCGGATCAAATAGTTTAATATCTTTTTCTGGGAGCACTTCATCATCCATCGCAATGTAATCCGCTTCTGCTTTTCCGTTTGAGTTGATGATTCGGTAGACCTTTTTATATCCAGGTGTTGTGATTTTCTCTACATTAGATGAGATTTTGATCGTGGGTACAAATTCTCCGTTTTCATATTTAGCTACAACTTTATAAACGCCTCCGAGTGCAGGCTGATCTGATGCCGTAATAAGTTGCGTCCCAACTCCCCAAGAAGTGATTGTTGCACCTTGTGCTTTTAAATCTGAAATCACATCGTCATCCAAGTCATTACTTGCTACGATTCCCACATCCGTTAGACCTGCTTTATCTAACATTTTCCGAGCCTGAATGGATAGGTATGCTAAATCACCACTATCCAACCGGATACCCTTGAGTGATTTCCCCGCTTCCTTCATCTTTAATCCAATTTTTATCGCGTTTGGTACTCCGCTTTTTAACGTATTGTACGTATCTACAAGTAAAACGCTTTGATTAGGCAGAGCTTCTGCAAACCGTTCAAACGCCTCTTCTTCTGAATCATGATCTTGAACCCACGCATGTGCATGCGTTCCTTTAGTAGGAATACCGAATAGTTTTCCGGCGCGCATGTTCGATGTGGCATCAAAGCCTGCAATGTATGCTGCACGTGCACCCCATATTGCAGCATCTGCTTCCTGGGCGCGGCGAGTTCCAAACTCCATCAACTGATCATCAGGAGTGACATACCGAATTCGAGCCGCTTTCGTTGCGATCAATGTTTGATAGTTCATGAAATTAAGCAGCGCTGTTTCCAACAAGTGCGCTTCAAACACACGGCACTTAATGCGAATTAACGGCTCATTCGGAAAAACGACCGTTCCTTCTTTTACCGAAAATAGCTCTCCCGAAAAGGTGAAGTTCTTTAACTCCTCTAAGAAAAGTTCCTCATATTCTTCTTCTTGTGTTCTTAAATAGTCGATATCTTCCTCATTAAAATGAAGATGCTCCAAATAACGAATGATTCGCTCAAGTCCCGCGAACACCGCATACCCGCTTTTAAACGGATTTTTTCGGAAAAAGGCTTCAAATACTCGAATGTTGTTATGCGTTCCGTTTTTCCAATGGGCGTACATCATATTAATTTGATACTTATCTGTATGTAATGCTAAATCTTCATAGCTCATGTATGAGTCCCGCCTTTCTCTCTCTTCATTTTTCTCTATTTGTGTGGTTGTTAAACATAGTAAAAAGCCCGATAACCTAGAAGATCATCGGGCTACTTCTTATTCTGAGATGGAAAGACGCTTTTCAATCTCTTTTACTCCATTTTGATCGACAACGTAATCACCCATAAATTTCTCGCCATTTACGCCGTATACTTCTAAGTTTGATTTCCACTGATTATCCGCTGGACTAACACTCAAAACCACTTCGTATTCCTTAACATCCTTCAATTTGTTCATGCTTGAAGGTTTTTCAATGATTAATTTGTATGATCCGTCGGGATTAACATTAGTCACATCCGATAATCCTGAGACAATATAATTCGGAATATCCAAGCTCCCTTTCAATCTTGTACCCTCTAACAGATTTGACTTTCCTTCTATATAAAGATACTTATCATCTTTTTGAATGTCGGGTTCATCTAATCGAATTGTAGGAGCACCGTAATCTTCAGGCTTTTCCCATTCAGGCTTCTTTATTTTAGCAGAAGCATTCGATTCATCCTGAGGAATTTCAAGGGTTAAAAGTGTGATGTTCTGCTGCATATCTGATTCTTCTTGCAACCTGACAAACGGACCTTTCAATTTTTCACCGTTTTCTCCATAGTGATCTTTGATTGGTTGATTGTCGGAATGAGGATCAAACTCTATTTTAACTTCAATTAAACCTTCAGAGCTTTTTGGTATTTTTAAATCTGTTTCAAAAGTACCGTCTTCACTAACCTGTATTCGATCTGAACCACCAATTAAAGTATCTTCTACACTATCCATCGTAACTAATAGGTTAGAGTTTGAAATAAGATTCGTTTGACCTTTAACCGTAATCAGCTTCCCTTTACGATCTGCCTCTCCTTCAAACCATACTTCATATTCACCTTGGTCTTTAGGTGCTTTTGCTTTTTTATCTGTGACCTTAACAGATTCTTTTTCACTTTTACTCTCTTGTTCTTGCTTTTCTTTATTACCGCTTGTTGATTCGTTACTACTACACCCCGAAACCATTAGGGCAATGCTTGTAGTTATGAATAAAAACTTTAATTTAGTCAAGATTCAATCCCCTATTCTACTCTGGCATCTTCCGCGTATTCATCAATGAGTTTTAGTACTCTGTCTGTTTCTTGATTCAATTCTTCTTGTCTAGCATCATGTTTTTGAGAGGCATATTCTTTAAGAGTTTTATTTCTTTCCGAAATGAGATCGTCTAACTTCTCCAATTCCTCTTTAGACAACTTTTCTTTTTTATATAATTCCATTTTCACGCTTCGTAGCAACCCAAATTCATCTATAAGGCTATCCAAAATCTTTGAATACACTTTTCTCATAGAATGACCCTTACCCGAACTACTCCAATTTACGCTTGATGAATCCATCGATGAACTCCAGTTGATACTGGCATCATGCATCGCTTCAGACCAGTTGGAATCCACTTCATCAAACAATTCTTTTTGAGAAGAAACCGATTGGAATTCACCTCCACCTGCTTCTGCTACTGCTTTTAGCTGTTGTTGGCTTTCGTTATCTACATCAAAGCCAATAATGTTTACTTCTGCCTTGATGTTCGACTCGTGTAACTTTTTCGCCGCTTCTACAGGATTTCCGTCACATGTCTCAATTCCATCACTCACGATGTAAATGACGTTATTTCCCTCTTTTCCTTGTAGATCCTTTTCAGCCGCTTCAATGGAAGCTGCGAGCGGTGTCCAACCGGTTGGCTTGAATTTAGAGAGAGATTGTCGGAAAGTTCCTTCATTATATGCGCCTAAAGGGTACATAACTTCCGTACTTTCACATGAGACCTTCTTGTCTTTATCAGCGTTACTTCCTTTATGTCCATAGACGCGCAGCATGACGTTCGCGTCATCAGGCAATCCACCTGCAAACTTCTTCAACGCTTCTTTTGCCGCCGTCATTTTATCCGTTCCTGAAACCTTTCCTGCCATACTACCGCTTGCATCTAAAAGAATGGCAACATTAAGAGGACCTTCCTTCTTCTCCTCTCCGTCTTCACTTTCTTCTTGATACTTCTCATACGCCTCTACTTCTTCAAACGAAATGTCAAAGTCCTCTAACTCCTGAAACCCAGGCTGATGATTGGCAGCGAATCCAGCAACAATTCGGTTAAAGGCTTCCTCAGCCTTCATACCTTTAGGATAGTTCTTTGTGATTTTGTTAATCTCTTTATCAAGAGCATCACCTTCAAGATCTTTTACCTTTTCGTTATACTTACCTGCACCCTGTTTCACCATCTCTTCAGGATCAGTAGGCGCTTTTTCAACCGTCTCTTTTTTGGGTTCTTTTTTCTTTTCATCAGTATCCGATGCTGTTTTTTCGGTTGAGCATGCGGTTAATAGAAGAAGTAGAACGATAAAAATGACAGCAAATAAATTACTAGATTTGTTCATTTAATAACAAATTCCCTTCTTAGTAGTTTCTCTTATACCTTTTTTTCAAGGCCATGGGTATTAAACCCTTGCATAGTTGCATAACCAGCTTATAAAGATAATCTTTTAGCCAAAGATAGGACCAGACTTTTGATACCTTTTTTAATTTCTAAGCTGTGACAATAATGTTTTTTCGAACAAAATATCATTTTTGTCATCCGTATTTCGGTCTAATGCTTCTTGCCAATTAGAACGCTCGAAAAAAGGAATTTGATTACCTTGAGGATCTTTTTCAAATTCTATTAAACTTTTTCTTAATCCAGATTGATATTTTTCTTCCGTTAAAAATTTGAATACATCTTCCGCTTTTGCTGCTGTTTTTCTTTCATTACCACTTAGAGTCTTCAAAACTGTACTAAGTTCTTTAGAAATACGGACAAATTGTTTTTTTGCCACTATCTGAATATATAGATGCTTATACTGAAGAAGCGTAAATTCTTTCATTAACAATGTAATATTGTCTAATACAACTTGATCTAATATGGCTTCTTTCATCATATTATTAAAGATTTTCATAGCTTCTGGCCGTATTTCTTTAATTCTTTTATAACCGTTATCTAATTCTTGAATATTTTTAATAGCAGTCTCAATGTCATCTTTACTTGTTGTAACAAACGGTTTAATTTCATTTAAAAGATTTATCGTATCTTTTAAAATCGCTGTCGGTTTATTACTTTCTGCTTGTCCTTGTTCATAAAGACCAAACATATACGAGTTAAATGCAATAAACATTCTATACGGAGGAATTGCTTCATCTCTGGAGGCGACATCTCCATCCTCACGTAAAACTAAATAACCTTTTGTACTACCTAATTTGTTATAGGCCGCTACGCGAAAACGAGAGTCATTACAAATAACTGTATACTTTGCTATATCTATTTTTTCTAGGAAGCGTTTATACTGTTTAAAATTTGCTTCTATTGACATAATTCATCTCCTAAAGATTTGAAAGGGTCTTTGGCGAATTCGTAGGTATTTTTGTTACTTTTGTTCACCTAGCAATCAGAGTTGCTTCTATACGAGGCAAGTCCTTTGCCCCCTAACCATTAAACAATTAGTTTCTTAACATAGACAAAGCTTCAATTTCAAAGTCTTTATTGCTCCTCTTGTTTGTGATCTCAATAAACTTAGCTTCCCAATCGTTGGATTGGTCATAAAAAACCATCTTATTTCCTTGTTCATCTACCTCAAACTGTTTTAAGTTTTCATAGATATCATCTATATATTTTTTCCCACTTAGAAAACTGAAGATATCTAATGCTTTTTTTATATTCTCTTTATCTTTCCCACTACTGTTATAGTTTTTTAATTCTTGAGTTAATGCAGTAAAATCTTCTTTCATGCTAAGTTGTAAGTATAGATTCTTATATTGTTGAATAGAAAATTCATTCATTAGATAGTCTACTTTATCTACATTTGATTTCTCTAACTCTCCTAGTTTAATCACTTCATCATATAATTTTAGTGCATCATCATGTAATGTCTTAAATCTTAAAAATCCATTATCTAGATTTGTAATTTTTGAAACAGCATTATTCACGTGAATTGAGTTAGATTGTACAAAAGGTTTAATTTTTTCTAATAAATTTATAGTGTCTTTAAATACTGCTGTAGGTTTATTCATTTCCTCTCTACCTTGATAAACAATGCCTGTGAGATATGAATTAAATTTTAAGAATAAGTAATAAGGGTCTATGGCTTCATCTCTTCGGCATTCCGTCCCATTGGCTTGTAATGCTAGATATCCTTTTGCCTTGCCAAATTTATTGTATACGCAAAATTTATAGAAACTATCATGAATAACAACATTGTATTTTGCTATTTCAATAGTCTCTAAGAACCGCTTATGTTTTTTAAAATTTGCTTCAATAGCCATGACTCATCTCCTTAACAAGTAAGTACTTTCCCTTGAAGCATTATTCTCCATGCACATTATTAAAAATCTTTATAAAATTTGAAATAGAAAACCAAACTTAACGGTGCGACTAGCCGTATATTAATAGATATAGAAGAACATAAACACGTCTCCATCGTTTTTATTTTTTGGATAAGTGCAAATAACCACACTAAACTAATTAGATGGATTTCTTAAAGTGTTTAAAGCTGCTAGAGCATCTTCGGATTGCTCAATAATTACATCTTTGGATATCATAATTTTGATACTCTCCATTTCATCCGATCCAATGGTTTGACTTGTTCTCATGTGGTTTTTATATGGAAAAAGTTGGATAATAATAGGAATTAACTTTAAATTATAAGAAAACTTTTTAGTCCAAATATATTTAAACACCCGAGCTCTATCTTCTTCTGTTTCTAACTGCACTTCATTCTGTTTAAAAGCAGACCTAACCATACTTTCATTGTATTTACGCATTTGTATACAGTCATCCATTGTGACAAGTTCTAAATCATTCGTTTTTGAAGCCAACTCAAAACTTTTTCCTACTACAAACTCTATATTTTTCTGTTCTTTAATAATCTCATCTGCACATTCTTTGAAATTGGTAAGGCTCTTAATAACCTCTTGTGGTGCTTGTTGATGAATAGTTGAAGAAAGTTTCGTTAAAATTCGGCACAGCTTTTGATAGCGTTGTAAAGTACCACTTTCAACCCATTCAAGTCCAAATTCAGTAATGTTTTCAAATGAAGTGTTATAAACCAATCCGTATACAAAAGCTTTTTTTACTTGATTAATAGGTAAAACCGCTCCATCTTCTCTTACTATTAACTGTCCTCGTTTAGTTGAGAATTTAAAATAATAGTATCTATCGCCTTCAATATCTAGTAAGGAAGGAAAAACATGAATTTGTTTATTATTCTCCTGAAATCCTTTGGCAATATTTAATATATGGTCCGGCAAACTCTTAATTGTTATCATTAATTCTTAAAATTCCACCTCTTTTTTGGTATGTGTTTTCTGAAACTCTGCTGGTTTTGGATCAAAGTATTCCATGGTGAACTTTGGAACGAACTTGTTGTTCTGCAGATAACCTGATCCCCATGTTGGATCCATCGTTAACCAGCGTCCGTCCACCTTTGTCTCTACCCACGCATGATTCTGCCCAGCAAACCCTGTTACCATCTGCGCTGCCATACCACTTGCACGTAAAAGAGCAATCGCTAAATACGCAAAGTCCTGACAAACGCCTTCTTTTTCGTCCAACGTTTTTAACGCACTGTCATCAAACTCAAACGTTCGATTGTTTAGCTTGCCTACATCATAGCTCACGTTTTTTGCGACATACTCGTATACTGCTAGTGCTTTTTCTTTATCAGTCTTTTTATTTTTCGTTAGTTGCGCTGCTAATTTCTTAATCTCAGGAGCATCCGACTGAATACCTCTAGATGGCAAGGTGAATCTTTGATCACTCGTGTTTGTATTCTCAACCGCGAAATTTGCTACACCAACAAAGTACTGCATATATCCGTTCGTTTTTTGGAATTCTGGTGCCATTAAAGACACTTCGTATTTCCCAGGTCCAAAACGGAGGAAAAACTCTCCCTCAAACTTATTGTTTTTAACTGGAATCGCGTACATCGCTTTTAGGTCGTCTTTCTCTGTCTGAACAAAAACGACATTCGTCTTGTTTGCATCCTCACCTTTTGGATCAATTCTTCCTTTAATCTTGTATGTCAGATCCGCTTTTTCACCGCCTACTTCTGGGGACTCAAGTTTGAAGCCTTTTTCCTCATAAGCAGAGGAATACTTCACAGGTTCAAAGGATTCACTAGATAAATTTTTTACATATAAGTGAGCCGCATCTGTAAAAAAGTCGGTTGATCCTTCTTTAGGCGTCATGATCTGTACCTCATGAACACCCGCACCATAATAAAGAGGGATTTTATGTGCGAACTTTCCATTCTCAACCGGAATCATAATTTTAGTAGATTCACTTTCTTTCTTAAGCTCAACCATAAGCTGTTCAACACTAGAATCAGCAACCTCACCCTCTAGCTCAAAAGACCCATCTCTTTCCATATACCCATTTATGGAATTTTTTAACTTTAAATCATTTTGAAATGCGTTCTTCGTATAAGCAATATCTCTCTTAATCTCAGGGTTTACGTTCTCTACATCAAATGAGGCAATATCATAATAGTAATCTTCAGCCGAATCGCTCGGTACACTCACTTTGACAGAATAATTTCCCTTCCCATTAAACAGCTGAATCTTCTGTTCAAACTTGCCTTCCTTCAAAGGAGCGTAATAGCTGAAGTCGCGACCGTTCGGCCCATCTTCATCACTTCTTACTTTGATCCATACATGGTCTGACTTGAAACTGTTATACTTTTTCGCCTTACCTTTAATAAGTACAGTCGAGTTTGCCGTAAACTCTTTGTACTTAGGGCTCGATAACGTCGCTTCCACTTCTTCTGCGTATGGAAGAAGTTCTAACTTCTCTAATTTATCCTCATTGTTCGCTTTTTCAGCAAGTGTCGTGTACTTGTCTTTTTTCTCTTCTTGTTCAGGTTTGGCAGATGGGTTTTGGTCTGATGTACAGGCGGTTAGTGTCAAAACCATGAGAAGCAGAAGAGAATTGGTTAGTTTGTTTTTCATTTGTTGCACTCCTTTGTTAAATATTTTTACCTAATACGTTTCATACTTTCTTCTTTTCTTTCAAGAAGTCCCAAATGGTTACTTCTAACACTCGGAAGCGCGACAGCAATGGGTACCAAACCATAAAAAAGGGAGGTATAACCTTGTTTAAAAAGGTAAAAGGAAATTGGTCCTATTGCTCCGTAAAATATAATAAAGAGATACAGATAGTTCTTTCTCCATCTATCTACTTTGCTTATCACTTCTCACACTCCTATTTAATTTCTTCTATTTTGTAGTTAAAAAGAAAAGAGATGGGATTTCCATCTCTTTTGCAAATCCTATAGTGTAATAAATATTACGAATTTAGGTTGAAATAGTTTCTAATTACGTAACTTGGCATCAAACCTGCAAATTAATTCCTTAGCATGGTGAGGATATCATTTTTAAAGTTGTTTTCCATCTTTTCATTGATATTTGAATTAAGCTTCTCTTTCCAATGTTCATGATCTTCGGTATAAAAAGAGGTTTGTTTTCCATGAATATTTGTTTCAAATTCAATTATACTTTTCTTTAAATTGGTCTGGTATTCATCTTCAACCAAATACCTTAACAATTTTTGCATTTCCTTAATTTGTTTTTTTACCTGGTTATCTTTAATATCCTTATTGCTTATCTCATTAAGAATGGATGTGTATGTTTCTTTCAATCCAATCTGCAGATATAGGTGTTCATATTGTCTTTCAGTAAATTCCGTCATTAAATCAGAAATTCGATTTGTAATTTTTTTATCTAATGTGCTCTTTGCCTTTACTTCATTATTAAATACTCGTTTAACCTCTTCGTAAATTCCTCTTAATCTGTTAAATCCTTTATCCAATTTCTCTAACACAGAAATAGCATGTGTTACCTCATCTTTAATTCTATGGTTCTTGGTTAAAGAAAACTGCAAAAGTTTTATAGTTTCTTGAAATGCCCCTGTAGGTTTATTTTTCTCTTCTAATCCAACAGTTGTAAAACTAAGCATATATGAATTAAATACCATAAACATTCTAAAAGGCTGTATTGATTGATCTCTTGCACATACACTTCCATCTTTATTTAAAATTAAGTACCCTTTTGTTTGTCCAAATCTTAAATAACCTATTACACTATAATATTTATCTTCACAAGCAATTAAATAGTTCGTCTTATCAATTGTCTCGAGAAATTTTTTGTGTTTTTTCACGTTATTTTCTATCGTTATTTCCTCTCCTTTAAAAAAATCCTATTTCCTAATTATATTTTGCTCCTTTTCACGAATATTGTTTATATGATTTTTCTTCATCATAGGCAGACCTAAAGCGATACCCAACATGGCATACGGAAACCCTTCACTTCCACCTAACCACATGAAGAGATTGTAAGGAACATAAATCCCATAAATAAAGATGTACATCATCATATAAAAACGACGCCATTTCTTTTCACTTTTTGACATCAAATTCCTCCTAGCTAATCTTCTAATTAAGGTTATATTTCTCGTTTATATCCCTCTTCATTTGTTCAAACGTTTTTTCGTTCATGGAATTCAAATAATTTTCTACTTCTAGACCTGATTTCTCAATAAACTCATTTAATTTCTCTTCTTTTTCTTCTAGAATTTCTCTTTGATCTCTCGTTATATAATCCTCATTCGAAAGATAGGTAATTGAGCCGCTAATATTAATAGATAGCTTTCTTTTTTTACTGTCCCATTCATTAGTAAAACCAAGAGCCTCAAAATAACGCTCTACTTTTATGGCATCCGCTTCTCTAAGAGAATCTTTCTTCCACTGTTCCCAACGTTTTGCTATTTCTTCAACTCGCTCAAATTCTTTTTTTAACTGAGTTTGATCGTTAATATCTGTATAGATTCCACCAGCTGCGGCAGCTACGTCTTTTAACTGTTTTTGCCCTTTCCCATCAACATTAAAGCCGATAACGTTAACGATCGGAGAAATATTAGAATCTACTAATTTCTTAGCTGCTGTAACAGGATCACCCTCACATGTTTCAATACCGTCACTCACTAGAAATACAATATTGTTATTCTTATCTGCTGGATATTTCGCTAAATCTTTTTGTGCCTCTTCTAACGCTAATGTGATTGGCGTCCATCCTTTAGGCTGAAATTGATTCAGCGCTTTATCAAACTCAGCCGCATTATAAGATGCTATAGGATACACTAGATCTGAGCTTTCGCAAGACAGTTTTTTATCCGAGTCCGATCCACTCCCTTTATGGCCATATACTCGCAATCCCACGTTCGCTTTATCAGGTAAAGATTGTACGAAGTTATCAATAGCTTCTTTGGCTAATTCCATTTGAGTTTTACCTTTCACCTTCTTAGCCATAGAACCGCTTGCATCTAATATAATTTCCACATTATAATTTTCTTTAAATTGAAATTTAGGGTCTTCAATTTCCGGGCTACCGAACGAATACAACTTCCACTTGTCAACAAGAGTAGCCGGATCTGTAAAGCCATTCCAATAGAGGGCTACAAGGTTATTGAAATACAAATCTAAGGTCTCGTCACTTGCGTTCTCATCCAGTTTAGGCATGTATTTTAAAAGCTCTTCTTTTACACCACTTGTAGTATCATATACTTCTTTTCCAGCAAATTTTCCATTTGGATATGCAAAAACCTCATTAATAGAAGTAGGAGCTGGGGGAATTTCCTTTTTTAATTTACTATCAGATTCTACCTTTTCGGGTTTACTTTCTTTTTTCGTTTCTTGCTTAACTTCCTTTTTTGAGTCTGCAGGTTCATTTACTTCTTCTGAGTTGGCGCATGCCGTAAATAGGATGAGTAAAAGTAGAAAATAAGACAACATATGCGTATTTCTAGACCTCATGGAATATTCCACCTTATTTTTTTATAAAAAAAGAGATGTATTAACATCTCTTTTTAGATACTTTCTTCTTCTTTTCGTTCAATCGTTCGTAAATGATTTCGTCTAATAGTAGGAAGTGCAACAGCAACTGGAACCAATGCATAAAAAAAGGAAGTATTCCCTTGTGTATAAAAATAGTAAGCAATTGGCCAAATTATTATATAAAATACAATAAAGAGATATAGATAATTCTTTTTCCATTTCAATAAGTTACTAGCCACAGCCACTAATCCACCCCTTCTTTAATAAATGGCCTTTCTTCTGAAATCTCCAATATTTCTGGAATGAATTTCATCGTCGCTACCATGTATCCATTCATGATATAAATAAGAAATTGAGAATATAAAGAAAGGAAGAATTACTGCATTTCCTAACATAATAAATAAATTTAATACAATAAATGAATTACTTGTAAAAAGAGCTAAAAAATACGAAACATAACTAATTAAAAAATCCAAAACCATAAAGATTAAAATCAGCATAAACAATCTTGTGAAATTCTGCTTTGCAAATCTTATAGATTGTTTAACAGCTTTCCACCATGTCTTATTTTCAATAACTGTTGCTTGAGGTATAGCAATCAGAAATACCATTAATATAATGCCTGGAACAATAAATAAAATTGCTCCTGCTAGTATAATAACTGCACAGATAATACTTAGTAGGTAGATCATAAAACCTTTTTGAAGTGATAATCCATATATGTGTCCAACTCTATACTCTTCATCTTGAATATCTAACTGAAATAAAGAAATAAAGGGTAATTGTATTAAAGAAAAAGTTATAACAGTAAAAAACAACTGAACCATCGTTTCCCACAAACGAATTTCAAAAATAGAAAACGGTAAAGCAATAAGGTTTGTGAAAAAAGTAAATAGTACTTGCAAAGGGATTATTATGGTAAATCCAAGTAAAATAATTTTCTTTATATTTAACTTGTACATATATAATGATTTTAAAATTATATTTTTCAACTTTACACCTACGTTCTTGGGTTTTTATACTGAGCTAACACTTCCCCTACATTCGGATGTTCTTCTAGAGGTACGTCTTCAGACCAAACATAATCCATATCTAACACTTCTTTTCCTATACTAGACTCACTACTTATCATAAATTTCTTAAATGGACTGAGTTGAAGATTGTAAAAGGCTAACTTAGGATCTTTAAGAAACGATTGATTGGATAAAAAATCAAATATTTTTTGACGGTCCTCTTCGGTTTCAATTTGAATAGTATTCTGCTGATGTGCTGCTCTCACCATTTTAAGAGTTAAAGAACGTAGCTCATTAAAATCTTCTTTGGTAACTATTCCGCTCTTATTGGTTGATTGTACTTTTTCTATACCGTTTTTTACAGCTTGTTCAATTTCTATTTGAAGAGATATTATAGTTCTTGCTGTATAGATAAATTGATCTATGGATTGCAAAATACTTTCATCGTTTGAAGCATTAGTTAGTTCATCTTTTATATTTAAAAGAATTTTCTCTAATTTCATATAATTTTTCTTTGTTTTCGCTTTAACCCATTTTCGGCCATTTAAAATACTTAAAAGACCAACATAATAACTATTTGCCAATAAAGCCACATATTTAATTTCTTCCAATGATTTAATTTGCCCATCTTCATCAATAATTAACTTCTCTGCTGAGGGATTGAATGTAAAGTAGTAGTATTTTTTGTTATCAACAAGAAACGCCGAAGGATATACATCAGGCTTTTCCTTTTGTTTATTAAATTCATTTAAAGATTGATCAATTCTTGAAGGTAATGTATTTATTGATAACATATTATCTCCTAACTAAACCATCCGGCAATTTCTCCAGTAACTTTAGATACTCCTTTTACAATTCCCTTTCCAGCTTTCACCGCTGTTCCAACAGGATCTTTGATTGCTTTAACTATCGTTTTACGATGCTCATAAATTTTAGAACCTGCCCATAAAGCGCCTCCAACAACAGCTAAACCTGTAGCGACAGGTGCTCCAAATCCAGTAGCGGAAGCAATAACCGCTCCAGACATTAAAGTTTCTCCTAAAGCACCAATACCCTCCGCAATTTTCCCTTTAGAAAAACTATTCACCATTTCAGTACCAGATATCCCTACATTAACAACAGCAAATGGTAATGCAATTTTACCAAGAAAAGTTGTTTTGTTAATCTCCATTGGCTTTGAAACATCACTTATAAAGCTACCAAAGTTTTTAACTTTATTTAGATTAGATGCTTGATTAAACGACAAATTATTGACCGTTTTCATTAATTCATAACTTGACTTAATCTCAGTGGGTGTTTTCAAAAAATTTGAAACAGCTTTATAATTATCGTAACCAGTCATGGAGTCTAGAGCAAATTTTGCAGCTTGGCCTGCTTCAGTATCTGTATCAACCATTTCACCTAAAGCTGCTCTTAACGCTTTATTACTAAAATCAGAAAAGTTTGCCTTTCTCCAATCAATTTGGCTAAAATCATTTGCACCATCTGCTGCTCCAGTCTCAAGACCACTCATGATAAAATCTTTCAAAACCCATTTCCCAGACTTATATAGGGGACTATCTGTAAAGGAATCGTTTTTAGAATTATTGTCCGATGATGCTGAATTACCACCTTCAACCTCTTGGGGATTTTCCGAAGTATTTCCTTCTTCATCAGTAGGAACATCGCTATTCTCTGGACTTGTTCCTGGTTTTGTATTTGGATTCACATTTCCATTGTCAGGGTTTGCCCATGGACTATTAGGGTCAATCCCATCCCCACTTCCAGGTTTTAGAGGACTCCCTGGAATGATTGGAGAACCTGGTTGAATTGAAGACCCGGGGGTTATAGGTGTACCTGGCTGTATAGATTCACCAGGTATAATTGGGCTACCGGGAGTAATTGCTGAACCAGGTGTAATAGGCTTTCCGGGTGTAATAGGCTTTCCAGGTGTAATAGATTCACCAGCTAAAGCAATAAGAGGAAATGTATGTAAAATCAATATCGTAAATGCTGTTATAGCGGCAAACTTCGAAACCAATCTTTTTATTCTCACTCTTCCCACCTCCTGTTAATTAAAAATCTAAGGGTATTTCTCGGTCACTCCAACCGTTTAAATACTTTACAAAAGGTACTTCTGGGCCTTGCCCGGTTTTACTTATTTCTTTTAAACTCTTTTCAAAAAAACCTTGAAAGCTTGTAAGTTTTGAATCAGCCTCAGCATCAACCTCAATACGTTCATCGGAATTAAAATATTTTATGGAGGCATTGTTATCTTTTGCACCATTACTTATAATATTTTGGCTAGCTACAGATTGTATGGCAAAGATTGTGTCTGTTTTTTCTAAATGACTTTTCACTAAATCATGTAATTCTTTATTCTGAGGAATTTCTTCACTTAAAACTTCATTTATTGCAATAATCTGCGCTTCAGAATCTGTTATATTTGCATCTGATGAACGAATTTCTAGCTTTCTCTTTTCTATAATATCTTTTAAAGATTTTAGTCCATGACTTGCAAAAAATAGAGGGCCATGTATAGGATGACTATCAAAATCACTAACAGCTTCATTCACAGCATCATAGACTACATCCGTAGCTGCCAAACTCGCATGTTCTGCTGCATTTGTTGCTTGTTCGCTGGCAAAAAAAACCTTTGAAATATTAATGACAAAGAAAAATAGCAGAGCAGTTAGACCTAAAAGCCAAATTAAATAAAACGTTGCATTCCCACGTTCATTATTCATAACTAATCACTCTGCTATCTGTTGATAATTCGAAAGGGATCCAAAAAAAGTCTTTACTTCTCCATTCATCGGGTATGAAAACTAATCCCAATTCTACATTTATGGTAGCTGTGAAATCACCATTAGTATCTACAGGTGAAAAATTGACAGATTGAAAGTTTACTAATTTTCCACCACCAACAATTTGACTTGCTTGATTAACAGCTTCATCTTGTGTCCCACCTGTTGAAATTACTTTTGCAGCTTCGTTCATTGCCGACTGAGTAGATAACACTGCGTACCCAAATGCAACAGCCTGCCATAAGAGCATTAATAGTAAGAAGTAAAAAGGTAATATTCCTAAAAATTCAAAGGATATTGCTCCTTTTTGATTATTCTTTTTTTGAATTAAAGCGAAAGTTTTTTTCATTTATTGCAGCCCCTAGATCTTCATCCTATTTAGGTTTGTTCTCTTCTGCTAACTTCTCCAATTCCTTTTGCGCATCTTCTAAGTTACCTTCATTTATTGAATCCAATTGTTTTTCAATATCTTGTCTATATTTTTTCATTGTTTCAAAACGGTCAATACGTTTATTGTCTAAATATCTCCAGCTTTTTTTACTAATTTCCCCTTCATCTCTTAAATGTCTGATAGTATACCTGTAATTGTTATTTTCTCTTATATATGCTTCTGCAAAATCATTTGAAAAATAGAGGATATCAAACTTCTGATCAATGAATTGGCTTTTTGCATCTCGATCAGCACTTTCTTTCCAATCATTCCAAAGCTCAGCTATTTGCTTAGCTTTATCTAACTCCTGGTTTAATTGTTCAGCATTGTTTACAGAAGCATAAGTTCCTTTAGATGCTTTTGCAATATCCATTAATTGTTTTTGACCTTTACTATCGATATCAAAACCTAGAATATTAACGATTGGCTCAATATTAGAATTGGCTATGGATTGACCAGCTTTAACTGGATCATCATCACATGTTGCAATGCCATCACTAACTAGATAAATAATATTTGTATTTGTTGCACTATCAAAAGTACTTAAATCTTTTTTAGCTTCATTTAATGCTAATGCAATAGGAGTCCAACCAGCAGGTTTAAATTTATTTAAAGAATTACTAAAATCCGCATCGTCAAATTTTTGCAAGGAATAAACCAACTCAGAGCTACCACAAGATAATGCTTTATCACTGTCGTTGCCGCTACCTTTATGGCCGTAGACTCTTAATGCTACATTTGCGTTACTAGGTAGTTTAGAAGCAAACTCTTTAATAGAATCTTTTGCAAGCTCCATTTTGGTTTTATTTCCTATCTTAGCAGCCATACTTCCACTTGCATCTAAAATGATCTCAACATTTAAATTTTCTTTAAAATGATATCTTTCATCATCAAGTTCGGGATTTCCAAAAGACTGTAGTTTTATTCCTTCAAGCACTTGATCTGGACTTGGATAATCTTCGTGATATAAAGAGACCATTTTTGCCCAGTATTGATCTAACATCTCTTCGTTTGTAGTATCATCTAATTTCGGAAAGTCTTTGAAGGTTTCTAATACTCGATTCTTATCAGTATCATTTGCTCTAAAATCTAACCCAGCAAATTGACCTGTTGGATAAATCAATATTTCCTCTAAATTCCCTGAAGGTTTGGAAGCATCACTTATACTATTAAAATCTCCCTTACTTGAATCATCTTCAGCTTTATCATCATTTGAAACAGATGATTCTTTTGTTTGCTTAATCTGACCCTTACTTTCATCATTTGAACATGCCACTAATGATATTGTTAATAATAAGATTATTACCGCGATGATGAAAATATTATTTGGTTTCATAGCTGTCTAAAGACTCCCTCCATTTAGTTAACAGGCAAGTGAAGAAAAACATCTTCACTTGCCTGGTTATGTTTATTTACCTCCAACTTGATCTTCAATAGAGCTTATGATCCCTTCCAATACAGCCTCAATACGGCCTTTACCAGCTCCACCTAAGAAAGTTGATGCTATGCCTACTACCATTATTAATAATGCTGCAATTCCAAGCCACTCCAAAGATTGAGCACCTTTTTGATTTTTTAAAGCCTCTTGAACTCTTAAATAAAGTGCAATACTTAACTTTTGCATAATAATTTCCTCCTAGTTGTTTTTTATATTTACTTTTAAGCAAAAAACTTAAAAGTTGAAACTATGTTTACTTTTGAAAAACTCCTAATATGTTGTTATCTCCCATGAACATGTTCATGATCATCAATCCACCAATTAAGAATATTGCAGTTGGCATGACTATGAAAGTTGTAATTAGTGTTATCTTTGGAGAAGCTTTAGCCGCTTTTTCTTTTACTTGTTCTTGCCTTATTGTTCGCATGTCCTCTGCTTGAATTTTAAAAGTCGTAGCAACTGGCACACCTAGAGTCATCCCTTGAATAAGCGACTTAATTAACGTTTGAAATTCCGGGTTATCATTTCTAGCTAGTAAATTTCGATACGCTTTTTCACGTTCAACGCCTAAATCAATTTCCTGATTAAAACGGCCAAATTCTTCTCGCAAAGGACCTGAAAAAAATTTAACTACTTCTCTTAATGCCTGATCTAATCCTATTCCAGCTTGTAAGCTAACACTTACAGTATCCAAAAAATCAGGCAAGTCATACCTTAGGTTATCTTGTCTTTGCTTTGCTTTTTGTTTTAACCAGATAATCGGCATGAAGTAACCCCCAACAGGTAATAGAACTATGCCAAAGTTCGATAATGGTAGACCTAGTAGTAATGAAGTTGTACCTATACCAAATCCAATCAAGGCAAATACTATTTTTAACCCTTGAAATCTTTCAACTGTTAAATCAAGCGGATAACTAGATTTTTTTAACCAATCTTCTACTTCATGTGATTCACTAAATAAGTCAATTCTTTGACCAATTGCAGAAAAATCATCAGCTTGTTTAGTTAATTTCTTTATTACTTTTACTAACACTGTATCTTTCTTTCTTAGATGTTGTTCTTCATAAAAAATAGATTCTTTAATATGTGTTTGTATTAAAGCTTTTTTATTTCTAAATTGATACCAACTATATAGGCCAATAATTAGAAATAGCCAACAAAATAAAATTGCTAATAAAATGAGAGTATCCATAATTACACCTTTATATTTGTTACTTTTCTAACAAGAATAAAAGTAATGCCTGTCCCTATAATAAAAATTGTCCCAAGTATAATACCAGGAATACTAGAAAGTGGTTCGAGAAATCCATCAACTATTTGATTCATAATAAGCAATAACAATATGGGTAAAGCTGGCACAAAATATGAAATATATCTTTGTTCAGCAGTCATTGTTTTAATCGTTTGATTTAGTATTTTTCTTTCTTCTAAAGTGTTAGCCATCTCATCAAGTATCGAAAAAAGATTACCGCCTGATTTTTTCTGAATTAATAATGTCGCAATAAATAATTGAAATTCTCTCGAGGGAATTCTATCCTGCAAATCACGCATAGCTTTGTCAAAATCAACACCCAGCCTAAGTTCACTTGCAACTCTTGAAAATTCCTCTCTAGCAGGAGAAGCAGCCTCTCTAGCTATCATTTCTATACCCTGATTAATAGTCATTCCGGCTCTGGCGGAGTTTCCTAATAAGCGACACACTTCAGAAAGTTGACTGTTCAACCGTTCGTAATAACGATTTTGTCTTATTAAAAATAATAGCCAATAGGTAAGACCTGCAGTAAATATTCCTAATAGAAAACTAATAAGCAAAGGTACATCAAATAAGTTTGTAAATATTACCGTTATTCCTAAACAACCAACAATTAGAGCTCCAAGTAACTCTGATGCAGTTAACGAAACACTAGCTTTTTGCAATTTATCATTCAATGGTTTAGCCAGATCTGTCTGATCAAATTTGTTTCCCCAAACAACAATCTTGCTTTTTCTTTTTTGAGTTGGAAAATACTTCGAGACCTTTTGTCTCCAATCTTTTTTGTGTGATCTAAATCCTAAATATTGATAGAAGCCGATGATAAAAAGAATAACAGAAAAACTAAACAGAATAGACGGTATCATTCGACATAACCTCCTTTGGCCAAAACAGAGATTCATCAATATTTATTCCAAACACCTTAAGCCTTTCTAAACACTTAGGTACATTTCCTGTTGGCGTGAAATATCCTAGTACCTTACCGTTTTCACCCATGCCAGTTCGATTAAATTTAAAAATTTCTTTCATCTGAACCTTTTCGTTTTCATCTTTAAATACTTCTGCAATAGATACAATCTTACGTTTACCATCAGACAAACGCTCACCTTGAACGATAAAATCCAGAGCTCCTACAATATATTCTCTTATGACTTCAGAAGGTAAATCCATTCCGGACATGATAACCATACCTTCAACACGACTTAGAGCATCGAATGGTGAATTAGCATGGACGGTCGTCATTGATCCTTCATGACCTGTATTCATGGCTTGGAGCATATCAAAAGCCTCGGATCCCCTAACCTCACCTACAATTATTCGATCTGGACGCATACGCAGAGCATTTTTAACTAGTTGCCTAATGGTAATCTCACCTGAACCTTCAACGTTTGGAGGTCTTGCTTCCATTCCTACTACACTTGCTCTATCAAGTTTGAGTTCTGCAGAATCCTCGATTGTTATAACACGTTCTGAAGGGGGTATTGCTCTTGCAAGCGCATTAAGAAGTGTAGTTTTTCCACTTCCAGTACCTCCAGAAATTAAGACATTTAATTTTGCTTTAATAATTGCTTGTAAAAAAGTAGACATCGACTCATCCATAGAATGAAAATCAATCAAATCTTCCATCTTAAATGGGTCTTTTCTAAATTTTCGAATTGAAACCAAAGTACCATTTAAACTTACCGGAGGAATAACAGCATTTACACGACTTCCATCATGAAGTCTAGCATCAACCATTGGAGAACTCTCATCAATTCTTCGACCGAGTGGAGCAACAACTCTATCTACAATGTGCCTCACATGATTTTCATCTTTAAATTGAATATTGGTTTTTTTTAATTGTCCGTTCTTCTCGATAAATATTTCCTTATGTCCATTAATAAGAATCTCCGTAATATCTGGATCATTTAATAACGGTTCCAAAGGTCCAAAACCTACTGATTCATCTATTAATCTAATAAGCAAAGCTTCTTTATCATGCCTTGGAATAATAACCTTCTCTTCAGACATGAATGAACTTACAAGCTTTTCAATTGATAGCCTCATTTCTCCTCTACTTAAACTTGTAAGTTGTTCTAGATTAGTCTCATGTAATAAACGCCCTTTATAATGTTCGACAAGCTTGTCAATATATGGGTTAGAATAAGTGTTGTTTATATTGGTTTTTTTTAGAGAAGGTAAATCCTTTTCACGGTTAAAAATCGACATATTTTACCTCCTTCCTTATTTTTGAAAATTAATTTAGATTTGATAAAACCCATTTTTTAATATCTTTAGCAGGTTGAGATAGCTTCTTTTCATTAGGAACTTTTTGAAGTGGCAAACCTTTATTAATTAAAGGTTGAACTGTTTTTTTGTCATAACGTATATCTGTTATGACCGGTGCAGTTACAAGGTCCTTAATATCTGTTACGGATATCTCATTTTCTTTACCGGTTTTATTTACAATAATTTGGAGCCTTTCATTTACATCTATTCCAAGCCTTTGGAACAATTGTTCTGCATCTTTAAATGCTCTTAAAGAAGGTGTATCTAAATTTAATATATAATTAATAACATCAGATTCTTCTAGGGCAATATACGTTTTGTCGTCAATATATGAAGGAAGATCTAAAATCACAAAATCATAATTTCTTCTACATGCTCGAATTAATTTAGCTATAAAGTCCTGTGTTATTCCTTCCGCTGTTTCTGCATCTTTAGGGCTTAAAAGAATTTCTAGCTTTGAATGATTTTCCTTTTCACTAACATTTTGTATATGAGATTCAGTTAGCTCTTCTATAACTGGAGTTAAATCAATTAGTGAACGTGTGCTTTCAATACTAAGATAAGTTTCGATCCCTCCAAATTGAAGATTAAGATCTATCAAGAGCACCTGTGCAGTTGATTCTAATTTAAGTGTCTGAGCGAAAGAAGATGCCACAAACGTTTTACCGCTACCTCCCTTTGCACTGTAAAAAGAGATGACTTGTCCCCTGCCTCTTTTAAATGAAGTGTTATGACTCTCTTGTACACCAGTTTCATTCGTTTCTAACCTCTTAATAATGGCTTGGAGTCTTTTCTCAAATAAAGAAATTTCATCTGGAATAACAAAATAGTCAACCGCTCCAGCGCGAATTACATCTCGCAATAAAATAAAGTCTTGTGTTTCTGTTAAAAACAGGATAGGTATTGAATTATCTGCATTAATACTTTGAACCAATTCAACAGTAGAATCATCTGTTTTTATGACGATAATAATATCAGGTGCTGATCTATCAAGTTCTTTAAAAACTTCATGAGAATTTACGGTATCTACTTTTATAAAATGTTCTGAAAGAAAATGAATCTGATCTGTTAACTCCGAATTATCACTAACAATTAATAACTTCCGATCTTGAAGCATTTTTCGTCCTCCATTGTATAACGATCTTTTCTAGTTTTTTACTGGCTGTTCTGCTGGCTTTGTTGGTTGTTGAGCAGGCTTATCTTTCGTCTCTTTAGTATTTGGAGCCTTTTGCTCTTGTTGAACTGGTGGAGCTTTAGGTGCTTCTTTACTAGGTTCATTTGCTTCAGGAGATTTGTTAACTGCTTGTCCAACATTAGCTTTTATTACACGAACACTATCAGAATAGTTTTGTATATGAACTAATTTAGATGTGTCTTCTATAGATACTTCTAGTGCCACTCCGTAAAACTGCTTTTTGTCTGTTCTATAAGCCCTACTTACCTTAACGTCTGACATAAAGATTTCAGTTTTCGGCTTACCTTCTAGTTGTTGAGAAACTATAATATCAACTCGATCAAGTGCCTCAACTTCTTCATCGAAACGAACTTTATCTGACGCATAAAGCATTACTAATCTGTTGTCCTCATTCAAAACACTGGAAGTTTGTTTTAACATGTTTTTTGTAATAATATCACCTTTGGTCAATGGTACCGTGGCAACCTTATCCACTAAGTCTTTCCGTTCTGTGATGTGAGAAGCTGTAATATACCTATTGGGTATTTCCTCAGTAGTTACGTCATCAGGAGTTAATAATTCACGGGATGGAACGTTTTCTTTTGCCACATAAATTTTTGTCATGCCACCTAAATCAGCATTAAGTTGTCGTACTTTTTGAAGTACTAAAAAACCTGCGATGAGTGCTAGAAGAATTGCTAGAGTTATAAAGATAAATGCTCGACGTTTTGACTCAATCATTGTTTCATATACCTACTTCCTACAAAAATGTACTTAAATCATAACTTTAATATAATTTGTCATATCTTCTGTTTTTTTCTATGCCAAAACTATCACATATTTTCCAAGAGCGTCAACCCCTCTAAATCCTTGGCTTATAAAGGTTTATAGCACTTATCCACAACCTTCTTACTATCCTCCTTCAAACTTCGACTCTTTTCGACAACCCTACAAAATAACTATACTAGGAATATAATCACAGTTATAATACATAAATAACCATTAATTCTAAAATTTAATTTCCACAAAATTTACATTCTAAAACCTAAAAAGCCCATATTGCAAGAGTTTCATACTTTTGAACTAAACATTAACTACTAGGAATAAAGACTTAAATCTTAAAAAGCCGCGTAAACATATGTTTACGCGGCTTTTTAAAACAAGTTTTAATTGTATTCACCAATTCCAACAGTATACTGGGTTCGCATATCATTACAAAATCTATTTAAGTTCGCCAATCCATTTCCACGAATACTCATCATAATATTTAGGTCCGGTGTATGAATCAATCATCATTTTCTCACCAGGCTTAAGTGTTATCTTTTCAGTTGTAATTTCCCCGACTTTTTCTTTATCATCTTTTACTGTTATAAGAACTTTTCCAGTAAAGGTTACTTTTTTATTAAAATTTGATACGTACACTTCATAATATTTCTTTTTATTAATACTATATGTTCTTACCGCTAAGTTTAAGTTTTTATAGCTTTCTTGATTGGAAACCCCGTTTTCTTTATAATTCATTTCCATTTCACTAAGTGCACTTTTCTCTCTCTGTTCATCCTTAAAATCAGTGTATACAAGTATTCCATTAAAAAAAATCATAACAAAAACAAAAATACTTATACCTAATATTTTTCCTTTTGTGTCCCCTATTTCATTTCTTTTCTTTTTATAGAATCCAATTCCAAATATTAACCCTAAGAAAATTGCTAAAAGGTTACAAAAAATAATTAACCACAATTGCATATTATACCTCCTACTCGGTATTAAAATCTTCTAACAAAAACATAATATTATTCTTACGCCAGTTCTAAACAAATAGTTTCTAACTCTTCAACTTAATATAGCATTAAAAAATCAACCCCAACAACTCTTCACTATAATAAAACGTCCCTAACGCGCCTACCGCTAAATATGGTCCGAACGGTATTGCGGTCTTTCGGTTATATTTCTTCGTTACTAATCCTACGATTGCGACTAATACCCCTACGATGGACGCGACCATCAGTGTTAGATATGCTCCTTGAAACCCGAGTACAAGACCTAATACGCCCATCAGCTTAATGTCTCCACCGCCGATTCCGCCTTTAGAGAGAACCGCTAACAATAACAAGAATAAGAATCCGAGCAGACTTCCAACGCCTGCATCTATCCAACCTCTTGGTTCAAAGATCACTTGTAAGGCTAGGAACCACACGAAAAATACGATCAGCACTTTGTCCGAGATAATAAAGTACAATAGGTCGGAAACGGTAATGATGGCGCATAATAAAACGAGTGAACAGGCTAACAACAATTCGATAGAGAAACCGAATTTTATGTATGAAAAACTATAAAGAGCACCAGTTGCGAGCTCCACCATCGTATATAAAAGGGGGATCCGCTTCTTACATGTTTTACACTTTGCGCCCGCAGTGAGATACGAAACGATGGGAAACAGCTCGTACCATTTTAGCTGTCTTTCGCAATGGTCACATTGTGAACGTTCTACCCCTACGATCTTCATTCCTTTTGGCAGACGATAGCCGATTACTCCGCCGAACGAGGCTAATACGGCTCCTACTACAAAAAACCAAACGCTCCACATTGCTTCCATTTCCCACTTCTCCCTTAATCTTCTTTCTGCACACTATTATAATGAAGAAACTTATTTTTTGCATCTCTCTTCCTTAAAGTTATCGGCTATCTTTTTATTTGTTTTCCTACACATGCAAAAAAGGAATGCCCGAAAACGGACATTCCCAACGAATGTTTTTCACTATTCGACTAAGAATACGAAATAGCTGATGAAGACGATGAAGAGAACCCACATGATCGGGTGAACTTCTTTGAAACGTCCTTTTACTGTCATTGTTAGTGGGTACATAACGAATCCTAGTGCGATCCCTGTTGCGATGCTGTATGTGAGCGGCATTGCGATTAGGGTTAAAAATGCTGGTACTGCGATTTCTAAACGGTCCCACTTGATTTTACTTAATACAGATACCATTAGCACACCGACGATGATAAGTGCTGGTGCTGTTACAGATGGTGTTACGACAACTAATAATGGTGAGAAGAAAAGAGCTAATAAGAATAATCCACCCGTTACAACAGATGTGAATCCTGTACGTCCACCTGCAGCTACACCTGAAGCTGATTCGATGTAAGCTGTTGTTGAAGATGTTCCAAGAATCGCACCAACTGCGATCGCGGATGAATCGGCAAGCAACGCTTTACCTGCACGAGGCAGCTTGTTGTCTTTCATGATTCCGGCTTGTGAAGCAACTGCCATCAATGTTCCTGCTGTATCAAAGAAATCAACGATAAAGAACGTTAGAACAACGATCATCATGTCTATTGTAAAAATTTGATCAAAGTGAGAGAACGCTTGTCCGAATGTTGGCGCAAGGCTCGGAATCGCTCCTACGATTTGATCAGGCTTATTGATCAAGCCAGCAAAGATACCAACTACAGCTGTGATCACCATTCCGTAGAAGATTCCTCCACGAACGTTTCGGATCATCATTAAAATCGTAATGATAAAACCAAAGATTGCAAGAAGTGTTGGACCTTGTGTTAAGTCACCAAGAGATACAAGTGTAGCTTCGCTTGGAGCGACGATTCCTGCGTTCTTCAGTCCGATGAATGCGATGAACAGTCCGATACCTGACGCTGCAGCGAACTTCAAATCTTCTGGGATCGCGTTTATGATGGTTTCACGAATTTTAAATAATGTAATAAAGATAAAGATAATACCAGACATCAATACGCCAGCAAGAGCTGTTTGCCACGGGATATCCATGACTAAGACTACTGAATAGGCGAAGAATGCGTTAAGTCCCATACCTGGAGCAAGTGCGATCGGATACTTCGCTACGATCCCCATGAAAAGTGTTCCAAGGGCCGCTGCAAGTGCAGTTGCCGTGAACACGGCACCTTTATCCATTCCAGCATCGCCTAATACGGATGGGTTAACGAATAAAATGTAAGCCATCGCAAGGAACGTTGTTAATCCCGCTGTTGCTTCTTTTTTGTAAGAAGTGTTGAACTCCTTGAAACCAAAATACTTTTCCATCTATATATCCCCCTATACCCTGTCTACGTATAAAATCGAAAAAGCTTATTTTACTGACTTATGGGGTTTGAACTTTGCATCATTGAAAAGTTGATTGGAGCGTAAGGTGCGAGACTCCTGTGGGACAAGCGGTCAGGTGAGACACTTAATGGCGCAAAGCGGCAAGTGGCTCACCGCCTGCCCCACGGAAAGCGAAGCACCTGGAGCGGAAATCAACTACTTTCAAAAGCATCTTTGTTCAAACAAAAAGACCCAAGGGACAAGCCCTTGGGTCTGAATACGTAAGAGTTAATGAAACGTGGCCTATGCAAAGAGAGCATGTGCGCCATGTTTCAAAAATCCTTCGTAGTCAGACCATTTACGGCAGTCTGGTAGAAACTTTCGGGCCATATCCCCGAATTTATACGTAGGAAATACATTTAATTTTTAATTACTATTTGAGTATAGGTCGAACTTTGTCGTACGTCAAGCGTTTTTACGAATGATTTTATGTTATTTTACGATAATCGTTCGTGTTTTCGCTTACATACCTATTCCCACTCGATAGTTGCTGGTGGCTTAGACGTAATATCATACACCACGCGGTTGATGTGATCGACTTCGTTTACGATACGAGTAGAGATCTTTTCAAGAACGTCCCAAGGGATACGTGCCCAGTCAGAAGTCATTCCGTCGATTGATGTTACCGCACGGATACCGATCGTATAATCGTACGTACGAGCGTCACCCATAACACCAACACTTCGGATGTCAGGTAGGACTGTGAAATATTGCCACACTTCACGCTCTAAGCCTGCTTTTGCGATTTCTTCACGAAGAATGAAATCAGACTCACGAACGATTTCTAATTTTTCTTCTGTAATCGCACCAAGTACACGGATTCCTAGACCAGGGCCTGGGAACGGCTGACGCCATACGATGTGCTCAGGAATTCCAAGCTCTGTACCTACTTTACGAACTTCGTCTTTAAAGAGTGTGTTAAGAGGCTCGATCAATTTGAACTGCATGTCTTCAGGAAGTCCTCCAACATTATGGTGAGACTTGATCGTTTGTGCAGTTGCTGTACCGCTCTCTACGATATCTGTGTAAAGCGTACCTTGTGCAAGGAATTCGATGCCTTGAAGGTTTGACGCTTCTTCATCAAATACGTAGATAAATTCGTTACCGATGATCTTACGTTTCTTCTCAGGATCAGAAACACCTTCAAGCTTGCTTAAGAAACGCTCTTTTGCATCGACTTTGATGATGTTGATGTTGAACCCTTCGCTGAACGTTTTCATTACTTGATCTGCTTCATCTTTACGAAGAAGACCGTGATCAACGAAGATACATGTTAATTGGTCACCGATCGCTTTATGAACAAGAACAGCAACAACAGATGAGTCAACGCCACCTGACATTGCGCAGATCACTTTTTTGTCGCCAACAACGTCACGGATCTTTTGAATTTCGTCTTCGATCCAGTTTTCCATCGTCCAGTTGCCTTCACATTCACAAACAGATTTTACGAAGTTATCAAGAAACTCGATACCGTACTCTGAATGACGAACTTCTGGGTGGAATTGTACGCCGTAAAGTTTACGAGATACATCACTCATCGCAGCTACAGGACAAGAAAGACTCGTAGCGTCTGTTACGAAACCTTCTGGTGGCGCAACAACTAAGTCGCTATGGCTCATCCATACCACTTGTTGTTCTGGAAGTTTTTCATAGAGCTTGTTCGTGTTTGTTACAGTGATTTCTGCTTTACCGTATTCACGGTGGCTCGCGCGCTCTACTTTACCGCCGAAGTGATAGCTCATCAACTGCATACCATAACAGATACCAAGCACTGGGATATCCAGATCAAAAATAGCTGGATCACAAGCTGGTGCCCCTTCTGCATAAACAGAGTTAGGTCCACCAGAGAAGATGATTCCTTTTGGGTTCATTTTCTTTATATCTTCCGCCGTTGTCGTGTGCGGATGTAATTCACTGTATACTCCTAAATCACGGATACGACGTGCAATCAACTGATTATATTGTCCACCGAAATCTAACACAACGATCATTTCACTCATTACGTGCAAATCATTCGTTACGCTCATGTACTCACCCCATCTATTATTATCAGCTATAGTATCCGTCAGCTTGTCTATCTTTACACTTTCTTTATAAAACAAAAAAGAATTCTACCCTTGTTTTCCACATACAAAAACAAAGGCAGAATTCCTTAAAATGTAGCTATAAAGAATCCTGCCTTCATAGTCAGGTCATTTTCGGCAACCCGGTAGAGACTCTCGAACCTTATTATCGAGGATATACGAAGGAGAATATTATCTGACACTATAATCTTAAAGACATTCTAACAATGCCTGTTATAGCGGTCAAGGGTGGATTCTTTTAATTAAATTTTCCCACAATTCTTTATGGAAATCATTCCACAGATCCGACTGCTTTTTAGGACTGAATTGAACGCCTTCATAAGCTTTCGCGAGGATTCTCATATCCTTTGTATCAAGCTCTCTGTCAACATATAGAGCATACTCTCTCAACGTAAAAGCAGGTCTTCTTTTTATGCCATATACCTTTAATAGCCACATCAAGCGTTCAAAGGCTTGTTCAAAGCTATCAGCGCCTTTTTTGTGTTTGTAGCGCCAAATCGTGTACTGACGAAGCCATTTTCTGCGGAACAGATAAGCCAGCCCAGCGATCACAACAAGGCCGATTAACAGAACTACAGCTAGCGTTCCAACAGATTTCAGGATTGAACTTGAACCCGTTTTCTCTCCAGAAGCAGAGCTATCGTCCTTCGTTACGTCTTTTTCAGGCTTGTCCGGCTGAGTCGGAACTGGTGCAGCTGGTGTTGAATCCGTTTCTTCACTCTCCGGCTCGAACGGATTATCAAATCCGCGCGTCGGCTCGAAAGGAACCCATCCGATTCCTGAAAAATACACTTCTACCCACGAGTGGGCGTTTGCGTTTGTAACGGTATATTCACGAAGACCATCATCACCAAGCGCCTCAAAGGTTCCAGGAGTGAAGCCTTTCACCCAGCGAGCAGGTATGCCAACAGAACGCAGCATCACGACCATCGACGTTGAGAAGTTATCGCAATACCCTATTTTCGTTTCAAACAAAAATTGATCAACGTAATCTTCATCGCCCTTTGGAACCGCAACTTCGATCGTATTATAGCCATAAGCGTTTTTAGCAAAATAGCCTTCGACCGTTTTGACTTTATCGTAGAGCGTTGGTTGGTCGGCAGTAACGTCTTGCGCAAGATCTTTAACCCGCTGCGGCAACGTTTCAGGCAGCTGCAGGTAATTTTCTGTTATATAAACGGGGTATTGATTGTTGGAAGCTTTTAATTGTTCTTCTTTTATTACAGGTAACTGGTAGTCCATCTCGTATTCAGAAAGTTTCTCTTCTCTCCCACCTTGAAAGGTAGAAATTTTTCCGTTTACACCATCTAACTGATAGTTGATATCCGATTCTGCTTTAATGTTGGTTAACTTTCCTGGAATCATTAAAAATGAATATTCTTTTCGTTTTTCCGCTTCAATACGTGCTTTATGGTCTTTCATTTCTAATCCATCTTCCCAGACTCTCGTGTAATTCGTATCGGCTGAAGGATTATCTGCTTCTAAAGAGATCGCTTGAGTCGGAATCTTATTTTCCCACCCTTTACCGGTGTAGAATTCTTTCGTTTCTATCCGCCAATAATGCCTGCCGTTATCATAAGCGGTGAAGATCGGCGTATAGTCGAACTCAAACGGCCCACCAAGCTGGCTGTCGTTTTCACCATAACCAATCTTTGCGATCCCAGCGCCTTTTCCTAGTCCTTCTTCTCCATCTTTTCCTGACATGTTCTGAAGAAACGGAACAGGATCTGGCCAGATTGGAGATGCTTTTGGTGCCACATACCCTAGAGCTGACGACAATGCAATGACTCCAGAAAGTGGTGCCACCCAAAGAACAGGAAACTTTCCTTTTAAAAGAGAAAACCCTTGCGTTTCAATAATCTTCATCATTCGTAAGATACCGACCAAGATCAGTCCGATGAAAACGGTACGGATGATCGCAAACTTCCCATCATACACCGTAAATGTATCGAGTATCGAAATATAGATAACCGTGATCAAGAAGAACAGGAAGATTCTGCGTGTCTGGACGAGCCAATAATGCATCAAATAACTGACGAGCCAGAGTAAAATAAAGAACAGAAGACTCCTGGAAAGAGACGTCATCTCGTTCCAGTTCTGGTCTGAAAAAAGCCCTAGATTATATTTGATATCTTCAATCAGAAACGGAACCCACTTAAACGATAAGAAAACATCAAAAAAGTAAAGCGAATGAAGCGCATATAACATCGCTCCCAATTTCACCGGAAATGAGATCCAGAACGGAAGCTGAAAATACGTTACGATAAACAAAAACAACGTGTACATCACGAAAATCTGGATATCGTTCGTCGTCGTAAGCTCTTTAAGCGGTCTTAACCACTCCCATAAAAGAAGGAAGCCTAAGCCGTACAGAACTAAAACGTGTAGTGTTGACGCTTGTTGCTGATTAGATTGAGGCATACGTGCCACCTGCCTTCAGCGCTTCGTTAAAGTCAGAACCAATAATCGGTGTTACAGGCACACCGAACTGTCTGATTCGAGAGATATACGTGAGTTCTTGACTCTTAAGTTTAGAATCAAGCGCTAAGTAAAAGAAAATCACGTTCGTTTGCTGTCTGGATGCGATAAGCTCGAGCGTTTTCATCGTGTATTCAGAAAGGTTCGGCGATATGATAAGTGCCGTCTTTCCTTCCATATAACCAGCCATGTATTCCTGCTTCAACCGTTCTTCAAATGGCAGCTTCACGTCTGACTTCACTTTTGCCAGTTCGTGAAGAATCCGCCACTCTTGTTCAACCCCAATATTCATCGGGATTTCTTTTCCAGATAGCGGATGATAACCGATCGAACCACCCTTTGAGATCGCATAGTGAACGATGGATGCCGCAAGCGATACGCCGCGTTCAAACAGCCAATCATGCGTGCCGTAGCTCTTTTCACAATGATCGAGCACAATTACAAAATCATCGTTCCGTTGCTGTTCGAACACTTTCGTCAGCAGCTTGTTCGACCTCGCACTCGCTTTCCAGTGCAGCCAGTTCATTCGGTCGCCAGCGACATAATCACGAACACTGACTGTCGATGTATAGTCAGTAAACGAACGCTTTCCGACCTTTTTCATACCAGATTGCAGCATCTTCCCTGCTTCCCACCGCTCAATATCCTGGTACTGCGGGTACACAAAGATCTGGTCTTGAACGGATACACTCGTGCTTTTCAAAACAAAGCCAAAGATGTCGCCTGTACTGATTTGTATCTGATCGAATTTAAACAATCCGCGCGGTGCGGGATTTATGGTATACGAGTATTCCAGATGCTTTCTGAACAACGGAAACAACAGGATGCGAGACTGGATCTGATGCGTATTGCCCTCGTATCGCGTTTCACGAAGCAGCACCTCTGGCAGCACGTCCTCTAACACTACGTAAAAGAGCGGAAAGTTGCTGCGTCGTTTGATGACAATTGTCACTTCTATTTCTTCGCCTGCCATCAATTTGTTTTTAGAGATATATCGCTCGACTTTCAATCTCTGTATCGGATAGAAAGCCATCGTTATAGAATAAAGAACAAGCGGAAGTACACTGTAAAATAGAAACCAGCTTACGAATCCACCTTGAAACATGGAAAAAGAGAACGTAACAAGTAGTAAAAAGATGATCCCTGAAAACCCGATCGGTGTTTTATACCGCTCCCGAAATTTATGAAGAAACGCCTTCATTATGCATGCTGTTCCTTATGAATAGGTGCAGGCACACGTGCCAAAAGCTCATTGATTACTTCTTCTGCTGAGACCCCTTCAAAGCGGGCTTCAGGTTTTAATAGTACACGATGAACAAGAACATACGGTGCTAAGTATTTCACATCATCAGGGATAACAAAATCACGGTTCATAAGAAGGGCAAAAGCCTGTGCTGCTTTTAATAACGCGAGTGATCCACGCGGACTGACACCGAGCGCAATGGATTTATGGTTACGTGTACGATTGATCAGATCAACGATATATCGCTTGATCGAATCTGATACATAGATGTTCTTCACAGCTGTTTTCAATTCTGAGATCTCTTCAGGCGAGATGGCTGGTTTAAGGAGATGGATCGGGTGTTCGTTTCCAATCACGTTCAGTACATTAAACTCTTCCTCAGGAGTTGGATACCCCATCGTAAGCTTCATTAAGAAACGGTCAAGCTGTGCTTCTGGAAGCGGATAAGTTCCTTCGTATTCGATCGGATTTTGTGTAGCCATAACTAAGAAAGGATCGGGCAGTATGTGCGTCTGTCCATCAACCGTCATGCTCATTTCTTCCATCGATTCAAGAAGTGCCGATTGCGTCTTCGGTGACGTACGGTTGATCTCATCGGCGAGAATGATGTTTCCAACGAGAGGACCCGGTCTAAATTCAAAACTCATATCTTTTTGGTTATATATCGATACCCCCGTCATATCAGAAGGCAATAAATCAGGTGTGAACTGGATGCGGTTAAAAGTTAGGCCCAGAGATTTAGCGATGGAACGCACCATCATCGTCTTCCCTACTCCTGGTACGTCTTCAAGTAAAACATGTCCCCCTGCTAATAACGAAACAAGCGTTAACTCTGTAACCTTCTTCTTACCTACCATAACTTTTTCTACGTTTGCGATGACCTCTCTAAGATGAGGATGATATTCAAATGTCTTTTCATTTCTAGCGCTCATGATAGACTCCCCTCTAACATTTCTGTCTCTACATTATTTAATTTTTTCTTTCCTTTAAATATTCTCATCAGACAGACGATATTCCTTGTTTTTTTACAAAAAAAGAGCAGATTCGATATTAGTGAACAAATAAAAAAGATGCACCCTAAACAGTGCACCGTAATCGCTCTTTCTAAATATTGTTTTGAGTTATTAAACTCTAATTTCCCAAGCTTAATAAGTATGCTGTTTTTGTAGATATTTCTCGGGAAATTGTAGAAATATGACGATTGAATGTTGAAGATTTATTCTTGTATCGTTATAAAGTCCATATCACGTCACGATATACCTCTGTAAAAAGAGCTTCATAACGCATGACCGTATCGCCCCCCGATACACAAAACTTACTTTCTAAATAGAGATAGAATCGCTTCCCATTTGCTTTTCGGTCGGCTTTGAACCACGATTTCTAGTCGTCTATTAAAATCGTTCTGTAGGCGCCATTCTTTAACATTTTCTTCTCTTAACTTTTGAATTTCTTGTTGCAGAAGTTCACTTTTCTCTTTTTCCTGTTCTAGCAATGCTTCGTATTGTTCTTTCTGTTGATTGGTCAGCTTCTCAATCTTAGCGTTCGTTTTCTGAGCTGCATTTCCAACATTTGCACTGATCGCATGATGATCTTGCTGAAGTCTTGATACGGTTACTTTAAGCTCTGACATATCGTTTGTCAGCTGCGCATTCATCTCGCGTGTCGCTGCTAATTCATTCGCTAGCATCATCAAGACTTCTCGTAATTGATTAGGGTCTTGTGGAAGGTTCTCATATGTATCGGGTAACGCTACGTCCGTTTGAATCGTTTCTTTCAATCTTTCTTTTTGTTGAAGCACGAGATCTTTAGCTGTATCGTCTAATGGCTTATCTGTATCGCGTAGCGCTATGAGCGATTCGATGTCAGATTGAACGAAGATACGTCGATCTCCATCCTTTAAAAACTCGTATCCGTTTCGTTCTAAAATTTGTCCATACTTTCGAACAGTAGGTGTTGCAATCCCTACTTCTTCTGCAACTTCCTTGGAGGAGAAAGCTCGTTCATTCGGTTGTATATCACGTCGCATATCGGGCCTCCTTCATTTCTCTTCATCTATTCCTTATATCGCCATGTGATACATATCGTTTAATTCCTCTACTATAGGCATTCGCAATGAACTGTATCGATACGTCTATGCTCTACAAAATAGATTTCGGCAAATGTGTCGTTCTCCCCTTCTTTCCTTTTGAGAAACTCGCTCATTCCACTAGTTTATTTTTCTATTTCTTCACCCTACCCATAAAATAGCTGTTTTCTAAAAGAATAAGGACATATATAATGAATAAGTGCAATCATTTTTTTACATTCATTTTTTATGAAAGAGGTTATGGTATGAATACTACTTATTCATCAATACAATCGACGAAAACAAGAATGTTAGTCATCAGCGCACTATTCGTGGCACTAACGCTTGTTGCAACGATGTTCATCAATATTAAGCTTCCGATCGCAGGAAACGGTGGTCTTATCCACTTAGGTAACATTCCTCTATTCGTAGCAGCTTTTGTTTTTGGCAGAAGAACAGGTGCTATTGCAGGTGCTTTCGGAATGGGCTTATTTGATCTTCTATCCGGTTACACCATTTGGGCTCCGTTCACGTTTATTATCGTTGGTGCAATGGGCTATGTAGCGGGCGTTATCGCAGAAAAAGTACCAGGTAAACGAGTACTCGTCTACTCAATGGCAGTTGTGGTAGCTATGCTGATTAAAGTGGTAGGCTATTATTTTGCAGAAGTTGTGCTTTACAGCAACTGGATCGTACCATTCGGATCCATTCCAGGAAACGTTCTGCAAGTTGGATTTGCTGGACTTGTTGTGGTTCCACTCGTAGCACGTATTAAGAAAAGAATTCTTTAGTAACAGAGACCCTGTATCGTATCGGCTTAACCGCTATGCGATATGGGGTTTTTTATATTTAAGAAGTTCACTGAAACCTTTTAAGAATATGATGCGACTTACCATAAAACGGATATTTTAAGGGGTGTAAAATGAAGAAGTCATTACTTAAACTAATTCTTATTACGTTAAGTATCTTGTTTGCTGGGTGCAGCGTTTATTCTGAAAGTAAAGAGACCGCTCCAAATCTCATTATACAGGATAAAAAAGAAGCGCTTATCGTTACAGGTGAAGTGAATAAGACTTTTAAAAATAACAAGGCCGTTAGAATTGCTAGAGATGCGATACAATCTGCTGAAAGAATAACTGGAATTTTAGATGTGTCAAAAAATAATTTAGAAATGACTCTTGTTGATTTAAACGGTAATAAGGAAAGCTTTTTACTTTGGTTACAAAAAGAAAATGATAATGGCTTGATTATGTATGCCGACGATACGAGTACGGGTTATACCCTGCAACGAGTTGATGTTGTTAAATTAAAAAAGATATTAAACTACTAATGCAACCAATCTATGAACCAACAAAACTTCACCTTCACACTTCACTCCTTCTGAATGTTAAAATAAAGAATACTTCCCTGTTAGACATATAGAGAGTGTCGAATTAAATCGCAACAACTTAGGAGTGTATACAAGCATGAACAAAAAAGATATCGCTCAAATACGAAAACAGTTCAAAAAAGAGAATGATCTACTGAAGATCTCCAGCATTTTTAATGTGTATATTACGAAAGAATCCAGCGAAATCTATCATCACGTGAGTCAGCCTTTTGAGATGCTAGATCCTGAACAACAAGAGCTCTTCTATAATAACTTTAAAAAATTGCTTGGTGGAAATCTCGATGAAAAGTTATTTGAATTAAAGTTTAATAGAAATGCTGAAAACAATAGCCAGCTTATTCTGCATCAGGGATTACTTGCTAGCGATACAGAAGACTGGAAAGAACGTATGCTTCAAATGGTAGGAAAAATGCTACTAAACCGTCAGTACGAAAAGGATATCGTGATCACCTTTATTAAGGGAGAATACTATAAGCCGACAAAGCGCAAAAATGATGAGGCTGAGATTAGTGAACGTGATGCTGTCTATTCTTTCCCCTTTATTTTGTGCAGCATAAATAATACACAAGAACCGAAGAAAGAACTGCTCTTTGATTATGTGGAAAAAGAGTTCAAGTACAATTTCGTGGTCGATCCTGTTATTAACCTGAACGCGCCGATCGGAGGATTCCTCTTCCCTTGTTTCAGCGATAATGCAGCAGACGTGAACCACATCCTGTATTCAGCAGGTAAAGTTCATGAGCCTGATTATGAATTCATCGTGGACGTTTTAAATGGCGAAGAAATCATGACAGCAAAAGACGATAAGATCGTGTTTGAAGAAATCATTAAAGACGTAACGCAAGATCAATTAAACACCTCTACTCTCTCCAATGTATATGAAGAGATCAACCGAATGATTGAAGAGAACGAAGAGGAAGAACACCCACGCTTGGATTCTAAAGACGTTGAACGCGTTTTGAAAGCGAGCGGTGTTGAAGATATCAGTGTGGAAAAGGTAGAATCCGCTTTTCAAAAAGTGATTGATGATGATAAGTATGAAATAAAAGCAAGCAATGTTGTTCCGAAATACAACTCGAAGTCAATTAAGATCGACACGAAGGTAGCTAAAATTTCAATTAGTCCACAAGATCTAAGGTACGTGAAGCAAGTGCAGCTTAGTGGTAAACGGTATCTCATGATCGAAGTGGAAGAAGATACAGTTATTGAAGGGTTTACGATGATTCCTGAGGCTTTTGGGGAGAAGGTTGAGAAATAGTTAACTACAGATTACATAATGGAAGCCTTTCTCTTAGAGGATGACTTCCATTGTGTAAATTTTATTAAATATAATTATAAGTACTTATCTAACCACTTCAGAACGCGCTCATAATAATCCTCAAGGTTTTCTCGCCGCCACGTTCCTTGGTAATGTTCTTCATCATCATATAATACCAACTGAGCCGTTTTATTTAATCGATTTAATGAAGAAAATATAGGTCCAGCTTCTGCATAGCATAAATGGTCTCTTGTTCCTTGCGTGATTAGTACAGGCGTCTGTATCTTGTGAAACTCAAACAATGGAGAATTTCTTATATATCGTTCTCGCTCTTCCCATAATGTAGCACCTATGTTAAATTGTCCGTCTTCAATACTTCCATAGTTCAAGTTCGAGTTAATATCAAACTGTGTGTAATAGCTGATTAGATTTCCTATTCCTGACGATACAATAGCTGCTTTAAAATGTGGCAATTTTGTTATAGCTACTAATGTTGAATAACCACCAAAGGAATGTCCTATAATTCCAATTCTCTCTGAATCAATGTTTGTATGTTTAATTAAAGCCTCATAAGCATCAGCGATCATTTTCGTAATTTCTTCTGCTGGTTCATGTGTTCTTTTCATAGGTAAGTCAGGGGAAAATACAGCATACCCGTGTGAAGCAAATATTTGGTGATTATCACACATGGATGGACTCATGCCAAATAATCGAACATTATTGGATTGCATAGAGCCAGGGTAAACTCTAATGATTGCAGGAACTAGCCCCTTACTATCTTTAGGTAGTAGTAGAGCTCCCCTCAACTCTTGATGCTCACCCTTCCATCGAATGATTTCCGAAGAACCAAACGTATCTGTCTCTAATTTTGATAACGTTACATCAGTACTACTTTTAGATGCAGCATCAAATACCCTTATTGTTGGTGGAAGATCAGCATCCTGAAATAGATAAGCTATTGTTTCTGTCATGTGGTCACAATAAGCAGCTCCACCTTCAAACCATGGAAGGTGCCCTTTTGGTTCTTCAAGTATTTGATTGGCTACTCCTGTAACACAATCAATGTTCCAAAATCCATCCCTTACTTCTAAAGGTTCATGAGTCTGAACCACAATTTGGTTATCCTTAGTGATCGGAAACCCTGCAACAATAATGCGTCCTTCCGACAAAGAAAAGTGATTTAGCGAACCAGAAGTTGAACGATAATACCATAGCTTTCCTCCTGCAATCATGACTACATCATCATTACTTGTTACTTTTGGTGATTCAAAATCATGCCCTAAATGATTTGTTTTATCTTGGAATAATAGCTCATTTGTATTGGTAATTGTGTTTGCAACCCATAAGCCTCCATCTGACAATGGCCCGCTTGTAGTGTAGTAGATAGATGTATTGTCGTTTCCCCAACTAAAACTTACACCATACATCATATGTATTTTTGAAGAGACACATTTTACCTCAGTTGTATCGCTAGGATTGAGTGGGCATATCCATAATTCAAAAATATTTTGTTGGGTATTCCTATTTTCTTCACCCAAACAATGCGTGAAAGCAAGGTAGTTACCATCTGTTGAAAGTTTCATCCCTACTGGTCGCAACCCTTTACAAAGAGTTGTAACACGTTGACTCTCAACAGAAATCATACGAATGTCTGCCCGATAACGATCAGCCCAGTTATTTAGATCTTCAATCACTTCTCGATCAGAAATGTCACCTGTATCAAATACCTTTACCTGTTGTGGTAGTTTAGTATGTGATTCAGACTTTTCCCAATTCGAGTAAAAATCATTTTCATTTATTGGTGTGTCAGGCATAGTTTTTATAATGATTTGTTTGCCGTCTTTTGTCCAAATTGGTTTTTCAAAGCCAAAGAATGGTCGGACGATTAAATCTGCAGCTAAATGAAGACTATGGTTTGTAGAATCCCATAACCATAAACGGGCCGTTCCTCCAATATCCGCAAAAAAGGCAAGTGTCTTACCTTCAGGAGACCATACTCCCGCCCAGCTACTCTTTGCAGCTGGAGCAATCGGAAATGCTTCACCTGTATACAAATTACAAACCCATTGTGTTGTTCCCGCAACAGCCATCGAAACACCATTCGACTTCTTATCTACTAACTCTCCATTTACACAAAGTGCTAACCATTTTTTATCACTGGACATAGACATATGTACTAAGTCAGCGGGTTCAATGACATTCATTAAGTCTGATATTTTCATTTACTTTGTAATGTTCCTCCATTGCTGTATCATAGATAGCTTTATTATTTTGACAAACTGCTGTTGTATCCTTTTGAGTTAAAAAGGTAGCTGAGCTTTAATTGGTGTCTAGATGATAAGATTAAAATTCCGTCAAATCATTAATAACTCTGGAATTTCTCCTTAATTGCCTTTCATGTTGCTTTCTACCTTCTTACGCAGCTTTTTTCCTTCTTCTGAATCATACCCACCGTACATAACCTTCTCAATAAAGTTACGGTTAAAAAACACATTATAATCGGGAGAAATATTACCTTCCGGGTACGGGACCGCTATGTAATCATATTGTTTTCCAGTACTTACTTGAATTTGATTGTAGCCATAAATCATGACGCTTTTCTTCATCTGCTTTAACTTTACGACTGTGCCAATGGGCAGAGGCTTGGATTTATCAAGCTTCTCTTTTTCGGAGCTATTTTCTTTCGCATTCGTACATCCTACTAAAAGTAAAACAAGTATAAACATAAATGCTAGTTTGTTTCTATTTTTAATCAGTATCATTTTTCATTGTTCCTTTTCAGTTTAATTTTTAGGGTCAACTTTTTCAGTGTTTAAAGAAATTAGTATTTTGTGCAGGCTAATACTTTATTTCTTTCATTTATACAATAAATAGTATAATAAAGTTCCTTAATTATCCAATGAATAATATAAAAAAAGCTTCTTATAAGTTTAATCAACTTATAAGAAGCTCCTGGTAAATCCTTTATTTCAGCAAAATGCTAGCTAGCATTCCACAGTTTTTAAACTCACAAACCCACTTGGGTTTTGTGGGCGTTATTACATCATTCCGCCCATTCCACCCATGCCCATGCCGGACATGTCAGGCATTCCGCCGCCAGCGTTTTCTTCTGGCTTATCCGCGATTACTGCTTCTGTTGTTAAGAACATTGCAGATACCGATGCTGCGTTTTGTAGAGCTGAACGTGTAACCTTAGTAGGGTCAACGATTCCGGATTCGAACATGTTTACCCACTCGCCAGTTGCTGCGTTGAAGCCGATTCCGATTTCTTCGTTCTTCAGGCGCTCAACCACTACAGATCCTTCAAGACCTGCGTTGTGTGCGATTTGACGAACTGGCTCTTCTAGTGCACGAAGTACTAGTTTCACACCTGTTAACTCGTCGCCAGTCGCTTCTACTTGAGCGATCGCTTTTAGCACGTTAACTAGAGCTGTACCACCACCGGATACGATACCCTCTTCAACCGCTGCACGCGTAGAGTTTAGTGCGTCTTCGATACGAAGTTTACGCTCTTTTAGCTCAGTTTCTGTAGCTGCACCAACTTTGATTACTGCTACTCCACCAGCTAATTTCGCTAAGCGCTCTTGTAATTTTTCTTTATCAAACTCAGAAGTTGTTTCTTCGAGTTGTGCTTTAATTTGGTTAACACGAGCTGCGATTTTAGAAGAATCTCCAGCACCTTCTACGATTGTTGTGTTTTCTTTTGTAACCACAACTTTAGAAGCTGTTCCAAGCTGCGTGATGTTTGCAGTCTTAAGGTCAAGACCTAGCTCTTCAGTAATTACTTCACCGCCAGTTAAAACTGCGATGTCTTCTAGCATTGCTTTACGGCGGTCACCGAATCCAGGAGCTTTTACAGCTACTGCATTGAATGTTCCGCGAAGCTTGTTAACTACTAAAGTAGCAAGTGCTTCACCTTCAACGTCTTCAGCGATCAACAATAGAGATTTCCCTTGTTGTACCACTTGCTCAAGAACTGGAAGGATTTCTTGGATGTTCGTAATCTTCTTATCTGTGATAAGGATGTACGGGTTCTCAAGCTCTGCTTCCATCTTGTCAGAGTTTGTTACCATGTATGGAGATGCGTATCCGCGGTCGAACTGCATTCCTTCAACCACTTCTAGCTCTGTTGTGAATCCTTTAGATTCTTCAATCGTGATAACACCGTCGTTTCCAACGCGCTCCATCGCTTCAGCAATCAATTGTCCTACTTCTTCGTCAGCTGCAGAAATCGCCGCAACTTGTGCGATAGACTCTTTGCCTTCGATTGGTTTAGAGATCGCTTTTAGTTCTTGAACAGCAGCAGCCGTTGCTTTTTCGATCCCTTTGCGAAGTACCATTGGGTTTGCTCCGCTTGTTACGTTCTTTAATCCTTCACGGATCATCGCTTGAGCAAGAACCGTTGCAGTTGTTGTTCCGTCTCCTGCTACGTCGTTCGTTTTGCTCGCAACTTCAGCTACAAGCTTAGCACCCATGTTTTCGAATGCATCTTCAAGCTCGATTTCTTTTGCGATTGTAACACCGTCGTTTGTGATTAGAGGAGAACCGAATTTCTTCTCAAGCACAACGTTACGTCCTTTTGGTCCAAGTGTTACTTTTACAGCGTTTGCTAGTGCATCAACACCACGAAGCATTGAGCGACGTGCGTCTTCACTAAATTTAATATCTTTAGCCATGTAAAAACCCTCCCATTAATTTTAAAAGTTAGTGACTTACATATGCTTTATGTTTGATTTATGTAGCTTCAAAATATTGAAGCTTCCCAGTTACCTAACGATTAGCCTACGATCGCTAAAACGTCAGACTCACGAAGAATCAAGAATTCTTTACCTTGGTACTTAACTTCTGTACCTGCGTATTTTGAGAAAATAATCGTGTTGCCTTCAGAAACTTCTAAAGAGATACGCTCGCCGTTATCCGTTACACGGCCCGTACCTACAGCAACAACTTTTCCTTCTTGAGGCTTTTCTTTTGCTGAATCTGGCAATACAATGCCGCTTGCAGTTTTTTCTTCACCTTCTACAAGCTCAATAATAATACGGTCACCTAGTGGCTTTAACAAGTGAAACACCCTCCTTAAATAGTTAAAAGATTTCTTATTAGCACTCTTTGTTAGTGAGTGCTAACTCCATTTCTAATAATAAATAAAACTAAAAAAATTTGCAAGTGAGAAATATAAATATAAATCGAATTACCCGCAAATTCGATATCCTCGCGAGCCCTGCCTATTCTATGTTAAAATGGGTAAGCATATAAAGAGGTATAAAACGTAATTATTTTTAGGGATGTACGTAAAGGAGAAGGTAATTTGAAGAAAAAATATTGGTGGATCATCTTCATATATATCGTGATGCAATTCTCAGGTTACATTGGGATTCCACTGTTAAATGAACTTGGTGTTCCTAGAAATCAACTTTTTGGAATGTGGGGAACGTTCAGCTTTATCGCGGCTCTTGTTATTATCCTTTACATGCTGATCCCTGAAATGAGAGAACGCCACCGAAATACTAAGCGCGTCTCAAAAGGATCTGCCGTTCTATGGTCGATCATCGGTATTTTCATGGCGTACGCCGCTCAAATTATCGCGAGCATGATCGAGATGAACCTGTTTGGTATTCAGCCTGGATCAGAGAACACGAAGCAACTCGTAGAAATCGTTAAAAACGTTAAATATTTTATGATTGTAACGGCCATCGTTGGGCCAATACTAGAAGAGATCATCTTCCGAAAGATCATTTTTGGCTCTCTTCATAAACGCTTTAATTTCTTTATCTCTGCTTTGATCAGTTCGTTAATCTTTGCTGCTGTTCATGCGGACTTCACACACTTATTAATCTACACGGCAATGGGCTTCACGTTCGCTTTTCTTTATGTTCGGACCCAACGTCTTATCGTTCCGATCGCGGCACACGTTGCCATGAACACGCTCGTTTTGATCATTCAAGTATTATTTGCCGATAAAATCAAGGAAATGGAACAACAGCTAGAAACAGCGCAATTGATTATTGGAGGACTATTATGAAGACATCACCACTGTTTATGGCATTTTTATATCTAGGGATCGGAGTCGTCTTTACGTACTTAGCCGTTCATTACGCAAGCGAGTACGGCATGACAAGCTTCTGGACGATTATCACGATGATCGTAGCTACCTTCGACTACGCGAATGCCATCCGCTATTTTGCATTAAACAGCCACTTAAAAAGAAAAAAGAAGAAATAATATGGGGAAACTGCTTCTGATGGAGGCAGTTTTTTTGTTTGTGTTGGACTTTGGGTGGGGCATTGTAGGGCTGGCCAATGGTCGATGTGGGATTGGACAGATTATTGGCTGAAATGGACAGATTATGCTGGAGATTGGACAGATTATACGGCCAATCGGACAGATTAATCTTCGAATCCGACAGATTATCGAACCCAGTACCAAAACGAAGGCTGCTTCAGTACTTTAGGTGACACCTGAGTAGCCCGCAAGCCACCTCAAACGATGCTTACTGTCCACTTTTAAGAAAATACTGTCCACTTTTTGAGTTTTACTGTCCACTTTTGAAGAAATACTGTCCACTTTTGCACATTTACTGTCCACTCCCACTCTCCCATACCGCAGCTTCACTCCAACCACACAAAAAAGAGGATTCCCCGCGTGGAGTCATCCTCTTTTTAATCATGATACATAGCTTCTGCTTGTGCTTCTCGTTCTTTTACGAGTGCTTCGACTTCGGCTTTCATTCGTTTTTTATAAGCTGCCTTCGAAATGATGATGCTGATTTCGTATAACAGAATAAGCGGGAATGTAACCATTAAGTGAGACAGCAGCTCTGGCGGTGTAATCAATCCGGCTACTACTAAAATTCCAAAGTAGGCTACTTTTCGTATGCTCTTGAGGAGATCAGGTGTTACGATTCCAAGTCGAGTCAGAAACATGATCAAGACCGGGAACTGGAACAACAATCCGAACGGCAGTGTGATGTTGAATAGGAATGAGAAGTATTCCTGAATTCCGTATTCACCTTCTACACTAAGTGCCACGGCAACATTTCCCATGAAGCTGACAACGAAAGGAAAAAGAATAAAGTACGAAAATGCGAGTCCCGTTAAGAAGAGCATGAATGCGATCGGGATGTACATGAGCGTTACTTTTCGTTCGTTCTCATAAAGCCCCGGGCTGATGAATGCCCAGAGTTGGTACAACACCACTGGTGCGGATAGGACGAGGCCGATGAAGAAGGCAAACGTCATGTACACGTTCAGTGGATCGGTTAGATGAAAAGCGTTCATCTGAATGTTCTTTGCGATTGGGTCACTTTGCAGATATACGATCACGGGCTTGGCTAAGAAAAATCCAGCGATCAAGAATACGAAGAAAGCTAGGATCGCCCACATGATGCGCTTTCGTAATTCGCCAATGTGACCGTATAGCGACATATTTTTTTCAGAGGTCATAGACAAACATCCTTACTTCTTCAGTTGTTCGCGTTCCTTTTTGCTGTCATCTTCTTCGTCCATCATGCCTTTTGTTGCATTCTTGAACTCGCGAAGCGTTTTACCTGCTGCTTTTCCTAGCTCAGGCAGCTTTTTCGGTCCAAACATAACAAGAGCTGCAAGTCCGATTACCGCGATACTTCCTGGTCCTAACATAACGATTACCTCCTTGTTTTAAGAATAGTTTTTCATAAAATAAACAAGCGATTGCAATTCAACAGCTAAATCGATGTGATGAACACGAATCTCTGGTGAGACGGTCAATCGTGCGGGTGTGAAGTTTAAGATGCCAGTTACACCTGCGCGCTCTAACTGATCTGCGATCGGTTGAGCCGCTCCGACTGGAACAGTCAAGATCGCAACATCAATACCTCGGTTCTTCAGCTCTTGCTCGATGTCTTCTGTGTGATAAATCGGAACTCCAGCAATTTCGCTGCCGATTTTAGCTTTGTCTACATCGAATGCGACTTCTATTTTGGTATTGTTATTTTTGGTGAAATTGTAATGTAAAAAGGCAGTACCTAAGTTACCTACTCCGATTAATGCTACGGTAGTCGTTTCATCCTGGTTCAACGTTTTCGCGAAGAACGACAGCAGATAATTAACATTGTAGCCATAACCCTTTTTGCCTAATGCGCCGAAATAAGAAAAATCTCTGCGGATCGTCGCAGAATCTACTTTCACGGCTTCGCTTAATTCAGCAGAAGACACCCTTTGTTTACCGGAAGATGATAAGTTTTTCAAAAAACGATAATACAAGGGCAGCCGTTTTGCTGTTGCGTGTGGTATTTTTAACTGATCTTGGTTCATATTTGGAGCCCTCCAAGTGTAGAAAGCTTATCTATTCCTATTGTATCATATTTTGTCAGGGCTTGAAGAACGTAGAAAGTCCCCATTCTTGCCTCCTGTTTTCGATTGGAGATATGTAGGCCCGATCACCATTCCTTTATCCGCTGCTTTACACATATCATAGACGGTTAACGCTGCTGCAGAAGCCGCTGTTATCGCCTCCATCTCAACGCCGGTGCTGCCTTTCGTTTTCACTTCGACTTGAATGTTTAATTTATACATGCTGTCCGCCAATTCATCCCATGAAAAAGACAGATCAACGCCAGTTAGTGATAACGGGTGACACATCGGGATCCAGTCAGAGGTCTTTTTGGCAGCCATGATTCCAGCGATCTGCGCGACGGCTAGAACGTCCCCTTTTTTAAATCCGTTTTCTTTGACCTTAAGGAAGACTTCTTCAGAAACCGTTACCCCGCTTACCGCTACGGCTGTTCGGTGAGATGTTTCTTTTTCCGAAATATCAACCATCCGTGCACGGCCATCTTCGTTAAAATGGGTAAACTCTGTCATAAAACCCCTCCTCATGATGAATATACACGAAACCGCTTTTATTGTCGTTAAGATTTTACTTGTAATTATTGCAAAATGTTGAACATTCCCTTTGTTGGCGCGAATCTCCAAACTACGCTAAACTACTAGTTAGACAGGGTTATTTGTATAAAGGCTGATTGCATGATTGTTGAATGTAGTTGATTTCCGTTCCAGGTGCTTCGCTTTCCGCGGGGCAGGCGGTGAGCCACATTCGTACGTTTCACGTATAAGTGTCTCACCTGCCCACCTGTCCCGCAGGAGTCTCGCACCTTACGCTCCAATCAACTTTACAATGAAGCAATAATTCCAATCATTTTAGGAAGCCATTTAATAAAACCACCCTTTTTCCATAGAGGTGAAATTACAATGATTATTTTACAAGTTCAGGACGTTACGAAGTCGTTTGGCGCGGACGTTATTTTATCGAATATAAAACTAGAGGTTCAGAAGGGCGAGCGGATCGCTCTTGTTGGGCGGAACGGTGCGGGTAAATCTACGCTGCTTCGCGTGATTACTGGTGAGTATTCCTATGATTCTGGTCATGTCATGATTCCGAAAGACGTGAAGACTGGCTATCTTGCACAGGATGCGGGGCTAGATTCGGATGAATCGATCTGGAACGAGATGCTCTCTGTGTTTGAAGACCTTCGTAAAAAAGAGAAAAAGCTGCGTGAGATGGAAGCGCGCATGGGTGATCCAGAAGTGATTGCGAATGCAGCGGAGTACGAACGTCTTTTGAAAGACTATGATGCGCTGCAGGTTACGTTTAAAGACGAAGGCGGCTATCAGTATGAAGCGGAGATTCGTACGGTGCTTCATGGCTTTCAGTTTGCCGATTTTGATCGCGATACGAAGATCAACACCTTGAGTGGTGGACAAAAAACGAGACTCGCACTTGCGAAGCTTCTTTTAACAAAACCAGATCTACTTATTCTCGATGAGCCGACGAACCATTTAGACATCAAAACATTAACGTGGCTCGAGCAATATTTGCAGAGTTATCCCGGCGGCATCTTGATCGTCTCCCATGACCGGTATTTCCTCGATAAGATCGTAACGACCGTTTATGAGGTTTCGAGAAAACGATCGTACCGTTTCACAGGTAACTATTCTAGCTATCTAGAGCAAAAAGCGGAGCGCTTCGCTCAAGAGATGAAAGAGTTTGAGAAACAGCAAGACCAGGTTGCGAAGTTAGAAGATTTTATTCAGCGTAATATCGTGCGTGCTTCAACTACGAAACGTGCACAGAGTCGTCGCAAACAGTTAGAGAAGATGGAATTGAAAGAGCGTCCTGCTGGTGCAGAAAAGTCTGCTAGCTTTTCTTTTGAGATTGAGAGACAAAGTGGGAACGATGTGCTGAAGCTTGATAACGTAAGCACGGGGTATGAAGATGGTGAGCCACTATTTAAGAACGTATCGGTAGCGATAAACCGCCAAGATAGCGTGGCGATCGTCGGACCGAACGGAATCGGGAAATCGACGTTATTAAAAGTGATACGTAAGCAGCTGCCGCTCATATCGGGCGATATACGTTATGGCAGCGGACTTATGATCTCTCACTATGATCAGGAACAAGCGGATCTTCATTCACGCAAGACCTTACTAAACGAGCTATGGGATGACTATCCGGAAAAAACGGAAAAAGAGATTCGTTCGATCCTCGGACAGTTCCTGTTTAGCGGTGATGATGTATTGAAGCTTGTAACAGAACTTAGCGGTGGTCAGAAGGCACGTCTTGCTCTAGCGAAGCTCATGATGGAGAAAGGAAACCTTCTTCTGCTGGACGAGCCGACGAACCATTTGGATCTCGACAGCAAAGAGATTCTTGAACAAGCTCTGATCCACTATCCTGGTACGATTCTTTTCGTATCGCATGACCGTTATTTCATCAACCGTATCGCCACGAAAGTCGTTGAACTCGCGCCAACAGGCATGACCGAGTATCTAGGTGACTACGACTATTACACGGAAAAGAAAAATGAGATGAAAACACGCGAAGAAATCGCCGCTCGTCAGAAAGCAGAAAACGCGGCTAATACTCCTTCTTCCACCCAAGGAAACGGTGCAAAGAACTCGATCGATAAAGAAGCGAAGAAGCTCGATCGAAAAAGACAGCGTCGTATCGAGGAGATTGAGAGTGTGCTTGAAGGACTCGAAACGAAAATCGCTTCGGCCGAAGCTGAACTTTGTAAACCCGAAGTATTTCAGGATTATGAAAAAACACAAGAATTCCAATCTCAGCTAGATGCTTTGAACGAAGAGATGGAAACGTTAATGGAAGAATGGGAAGAACTTCAGAATGCTTAAGTTGAAAGCTGATATCCTTACTTATTTGAGGATGTCAGCTTTTTTTATTCATCTTCAAGTTGGTCTTCGCACATTTCGACATATCATCCACACATACTACACACCATTTCAATAGCAAAAGCCCCAAAACATCTTAAAACGTTACTACTATAAAATCTTATCCACAGTTCGACCTGTGGATTTTACTTATTTCGACGACTTATCCACGTTATCCACACGAACATGTGTATACATGATGTGAATTGTGTATAACACAAACCCTTTATTTCAAATGTTTCAAAACCTTTGTCCACATTATCCACAGACCTGTTTATAACTTTTCCACAAAAACGAAGTGGATTTGTGTCGAATTACGTCGATAACTAAAAAAGCTCTTCTCCTCATTAAAGGAAAAGAGCTTTTTTCTTATTGCGCTTCTAAATCTAACCCTGGTACACCGTTTAATGCCATATCTCCACGCGTTCCTTTTTGGTACGCTACACTCCCTGCAGCTCCGATCATGGCAGCATTATCTGTGCATAAGTGAAGCGGAGGAATGACAAGGTCGTACTTCGTTTCACTAAAACGGTTCTCCAACATATGACGAAGTCCTTTGTTTGCCGCTACTCCTCCGGCTAAGAGGACTTGTTTTACGTTATATTGTTCTGCGGCACGGTATGTTTTTTCCACAAGTACATCCACAACACTTGCTTGAAAGCTCGCTGCAAGATCTTCTGGCTTGATCACTTCTCCGCGCTGTGTTGCATTATGAACCGTATTGATCACGGCTGACTTTAAGCCGCTGAAGCTGAAATCAAGAGATTCTGGCTCTAGCCAAGCGCGAGGCAGGTCAATATTTGCTTCTCCCTCTTGTGCCAGCTTGTCGATATGAGGTCCGCCTGGATATGGCATGTTAAGCGTTCGCGCCACTTTATCATACGCTTCACCTGCTGCGTCGTCTCTTGTTTCACCGATTACTTTGAACGTTCCGTGCTCCTCCATCAGAACGAGCTCTGTATGTCCGCCTGAGACGATAAGGGACAACAGCGGAAACGTCATTTCTTTTACGAGTCTGTTCGCGTAGATATGCCCTGCGATATGATGCACAGGTACGAGCGGCAGACCATGTGCAAAGGCGAACGCTTTCGCTGCGTTAACACCGATTAAGAGTGCTCCAACAAGTCCTGGCCCTTCTGTTACGGCAACAGCCGTGAGATCTCCTGGCTCTAATTCTGCTTGATTCAATGCTTCTTCAATCACGACCGTAATTTCCTCTACATGATGGCGTGACGCCACTTCAGGAACAACGCCGCCAAATCGCTTATGACTCTCAATCTGTGACGCGACAACGTTTGCCAACAGTTCTGTACCGTTCTTCACAATCGCTACCGCTGTCTCATCACAGCTTGTTTCTATCGCTAATATCAATTCATCTTTTATCATAATTCCACCCACATGACTAAAGCATCTTCACCATTATCGCTATAATAGTTTTTCCGGATACCGCCTGCTTCAAATCCTAGTTTTTTATATAAATTCTGTGCAACATGATTACTTACGCGTGCCTCTAGCGTCATCGATACAGCGCCATGCATCTTCGCGAGCTTGATCGCTTCTCTCATGAGCATCTCCCCTAGCTTTCTTCCTCTATATGAAGGAAGGATCGCGATATTCGTAACATGTGCTTCATCCATAACGAGCCAGATGCCGCAATAACCGACCGGCTGAAAGGAGTCTTCGATAACAAGGTAATGAGCGAACTGGTTCTCAACAATTTCTCTGTAAAAAGCTTCTCGGGACCATGGAACAGCAAACGATGCTTGCTCGATTCCAAGGATATCATCTATGTCGCTTACTTTTGCCAGTCTGAATGTATAAGGCTCTCCCATCAAATCCACCCTACTTCCCCTGTGACTTCAGCCAGTTCACTTCTGCTTCTGCCAACTGAAGATAGCTTGGAGTAAACGAATGGATTTCAACCGGTTCGCTCGTCATACCGATACGTCCGAGTTCGCTTGGACGCGGATTGTGATCGGATACTTGTCCAAAAACAGCTTGATCGCCTAACACGTTCTGAATCGTCTCTTGGTGCAGAGGTAAATCGTTCCCGACGAATAATATCTTTTTATCTAGCTCTTGAAGCTTGTCCAACCAATCTTTTAATAAGATGATTCCGTCTTCCCAAAGATTTTGAAACTCTCCTGAATCATTTCTTCCGTAAAGCCCCGTAAAGAGCTGCGTGCGGCGCGCATCGAATAATGGAACCGTATAGCCATCAAAGTATTTCCCGCTCTGAGCGAGCACTTCAAGGCTCGAGATCCCAACGAGTTCTTTTTTCAGCGTCCACGCAAGTGTCTTTGCGATCGTTACACCGATTCTGACACCTGTATAAGATCCTGGTCCTTTCGCCACCACGATGCGATCAAGTTCTGCAGGTTTTACCCCGGTCTCTTTTAACACTTCTTCAATCGCGGGCATCACTCGTATCGAATGATTCTTTTTTAAGTTTGTAATATACTCACCGAGCACTTTTCCTTCATCCAATACCGAGATCCCCATCACAAGATTGGATGTATCTATTGCAAGAACTTTCATTACATAATCTCCTTAACGCGTTCTTCGTATCTGCTTCCGATAGGTTTTAATTGAATCTCGCGCTCATCGTCGCCTTTATGTGAGATAACGAGTTCAAGTCTTTCCTCTGGTAAATAGTCTTCTATAAATACGGCCCACTCGACCACACAAACGCCTTCTCCCGAAAAGTACTCGTCAAATCCTAGATCTTCGTCCGAGTCTTCTAATCGGTACACGTCCATATGATATAGCGGAAGTCGACCGCTGTATTCTTTAATGATGGTAAAAGTAGGAGAGTTCACTGTACGGGTCACTCCGAGCCCTTTTGCGAGTCCTTTTGTAAAAGTCGTCTTTCCCGCTCCAAGATCTCCAGCCAGTGTGAGTACATCTCCTTTTTGAAGAAGTGAGCCCAGCTTTTCGGCAAAAGACATCGTTTCTTCCGCTGACTTTGTTTCGTATTGATAAGTACTCATGACTTCCCCTTACCTTTCCCTAAAATGATTAAATCCTTTTTTCGTAAGAAGTTCAGGCTTGGCGTCCTGTTTGTGAAGATAGACTTCTGCCTTACCAGCTTCTCCAACTTTACCGATTTCATAAAACGGCAGTGCATGTTGTTTGAAAGTATCTGACAGCACCTTAAAATCTTCTTCTGACGCCGTCCCAACAAGCACATAATCTTCCCCACCAAACAACTGGTGGTTGAGCACGTCCGCCTCTGGTAAATCTCTTAAGGACTCACTAACAGGCAGACTGTTTCTTTCTATATGAATGGAAACGTTACTTGCTTCAGCGATCTCATTCAATTCACTCGCTACTCCGTCACTAACATCGTTTAAGGAAATGCGAAAACCGCTTCCTGCGAAAAGTCTTCCTTGCTCGATATGTGGAAGGGGCATCTGATGCTGACTTATCCATTTTTCTTCATTTGCCTTAAAATCAGCATGCCTTGTTTTTCCAAGCAGAACGTTGAGTCCTGCCGCTGATTCTCCAGTTGTTCCTGTTACAAATACAGAGTCTCCTGGTCTCGCGTTACTTCTTAATAAAGATCTACCCTTTTCTACTTTTCCAATAACCGTCACTGATAATACTAACGGTCCTTTTGTAGAAACGGTATCTCCACCCATAAGATCCATTTTATATTTCATTGCGAGTTCGCTCATGCCACGATAGATCTCTTGCAGCTCTTCCTCTGTCCATTCTGAAGGAATCGCGATCGAGACGAGGTAGAACTGCGGAATACCACCCATCGCAGCAATGTCACTCACGTTCACAGCAAGTGCTTTAAAGCCTGCTTGATAAGGAGATAACGTATTCCTTGTAAAATGAACGCCTTCTACCATTGTATCGACACAAACGATTTGATCCATCTCTTCATTCACCGACCAAAGAGCAGCATCATCACCGATACCTTGAACCACCTCTTTTTGAAAAAAGTGCCGAGGCGTGATGCTGTTGATCCATTCAAATTCATCTTTAATCATGGATGTGCTCCTCTCTGGTCTTTACTTTAGTTTGTTTTCTAAATAGATCATTGCTGTTAGCTTTTTTCAAAAAGACTTCAATGATTAAGTTGATTGGAGTGCAAGGTGTGAGACTCCTGCGGGACAGGTGGGCAGTCCGAAAAAGTGGAAGTGGCTCGTTCAGCTCCGACCAGCAAAAGGTGAATGGGCTAGGAAGGCGTAATTTGCCTTCTGGACCGTTTAATTTTGACCTCGAGGGGCTTAGCCACTGCAACTAGACAGGTGAGACACTTAAATGTGAAACATTAGGAATGTGGCTCACCGCCTGCCCCGCGGAAAGCGAAGCACCTGGAGCGGAAACAACAGCTTAAAAAACAGCTAAGAATAAACTTAAAGACAATTCAAATTATAAAAAAGCCTTAGGATTATAATAAAACTCCTAAGGTGACAGTTGTATATTAGTTTAACTTACTTTTAGACATAAAAAAACACGAAACCTTGTTTCGTTTTTAAAAGTGGCGGACCCGACCGGGGTCGAACCGGCGATCTCCTGCGTGACAGGCAGGCATGTTAACCACTACACCACGGGTCCAGCTTAGTATGTAATTTGATGTAGTAAATTTAATTGGTTGCACCCAATGGGCACTCCCGATATTTCATGGCTAGACGTTTACTCGACGTAGTTCATGAAATTTAAATTGGTTGCGGGGACAGGATTTGAACCTGCGACCTTCGGGTTATGAGCCCGACGAGCTACCAGACTGCTCCACCCCGCGACGTTATAAAATGTTGTTTTCTCTGGTTTAGATAACAACTTGTTTCGGACATTTATTAATATATCATGTATCTTAGTATGATGCAAGTGTTTTAAAAATATTAGGCACAAGAAATTTTATTTATTTCCTGTGCCCTCTATTTTATGCCACTTTATCGTTATTCTCAGGACGTTTGTTGAACCCTTTTAAATAGTAGATCGCTGTTAATAAGATCAACCAACAAGGCCCTACGATCAAGGCGATACGTGTATCTGGGAAGTATGCCATGAGTCCGACAACAAAGATTAGAATAGCTAGTGCGATATATGATCCATAGGGGAAGAACGGAACTTTAAATTTCAATGTTTTCTTTTCTTCTTTACTTAAGCTTCTGCGGAACTTAAGCTGAGACACAAGAATAATCGACCAAGTCCAGATCGCTCCGAATGTTGAAATACTTGTTACCCACACGAATACTTTTTCAGGAACAAGATAGTTTAACACGACTCCAATCAGAAGTGCTCCGGCTGAAACTAATACAGCTACAGATGGTACGCCCGTTTTACTTACTTTATGAAGTTTAGCTGGTGCTTGTTTTTGTTCAGCCAGGTTGAAAAGCATGCGTCCTGTGCTGAATATTCCACTATTACAGCTGGATAATGCCGCAGTTAGTACGACAAAGTTAATGATACCAGCAGCTTGTCCGATACCGATTTTTTCAAAAGTAAGAACGAACGGACTCCCTTGCGTTCCGATCTGATCCCACGGATAGATGGACATGATAACAAATAATGCCCCTACGTAGAAAATCAGGATACGCCAGAATACAGAGTTTACGGCTCTTGCTAAAGATTTTTCAGGATTTTTAACCTCACCTGCTGTAACACCGATCATCTCGATTCCTAAGAATGCAAACATAACCATCTGCATAGACATGAGGATTCCCTGTATGCCGTTTGGTGCAAAACCGCCATTTTCCCAAAGGTTACTGATCCCTGTTGCAACTCCACCGTTACCAAAACCAAATAGTATCATGCCTAAACCAGTAATAATCATCAATACGATGGCAACGATCTTGATAAGTGCGAACCAGAATTCAAACTCTCCATACGCTTTTATCGCAAGCAAGTTGATGCTCGCCATAATCACGAGTGCTGATAGTGCCCAGATCCACACAGGTACATCTGGATACCACATCTTCATATAAATACCTACGGCTGTGATTTCAGCCATACATGTTACGATCCATAAGAACCAATAGTTCCAGCCTGTTAAATAACCGGCTAGTGGTCCAATATAGTTTTTAGCATAACGGCTAAAAGATCCGGCAACAGGTTGATGAATCGCCATCTCACCTAACGCTCGCATAATGATGAACATTACAGATCCGCCTAATGCATATGCTAATAAAATTGCTGGCCCCGCCATTTCAATTGCTGAAGCTGACCCTAAAAATAAGCCCACTCCAATAGCGGCCCCGAGTGACATAAGTGTAATATGTCGTTCTTCGAGCCCACGATGTAATTCTTGTTTTGGCTTCATTTTTATGCCTCCCTTGATGTATATGATGAAGCGCTTTCACTCAGGTATCATATCACATTTCGACAAAAAGAAACAATTCGTTTTTATTACAGTAAAAAGCCCAAAAGCCCTATTGTAACAGGGCTTTTTTGGCAGCTTCTTTAAAGACAGTTACGATATCCTCAATATTTTCAATACCCACAGATATTCGGATTACATTCTTATTGATCCCCAATTTTTCACATGTTTCAGCTGGTAGTGAACGGTGAGAAGTTCCGAGTGGATACGAGACCGTAGTTTCTACACCAGCAAGCGTTGGAACGATATGAACCCAATCCAATGACTTAAAGAACGTATGCACGCTGCTTTTCTCGTCGAGTTCGATCGTAACAATTGATGAATTTCCGTTTTCACTCACGTATTCTGGATAGTAGACGGTTTTAATTCCCTCTGTCTGTTTAAGCTGGTTCGCTAATTCTGTGGCGTTCGAGATATGACGCTCCATACGCACGCTTAACGTCTTCAATCCTCTGGATGCTAACCACGCATCAAACGGTCCTAGATTACAGCCCAGGTGAATCATTTTCGCTTGAGCTTTTGCGATTAACTCCTCTTTTCCTACTACTACACCTGCTGTCACGTCGCTATGTCCATTTAAATATTTCGTCGCACTATGAACAACAAGATCGACACCTTTCGTATACGGCTGAAGTACATAAGGTGTGGCGAATGTATTATCAATCATCGTAGTAAGATTATGTTCTTCTGCAAGAGCAACAAGTCCCTCTAGATTCTCTACACGCAATAAAGGATTTGTTATGGATTCTGAATAAATGAGTTTTGTGTTGTTACGGATGTTTCGTTTAACCTCATCTAGGTCCTTGAATGAAACGAACGTCGTTTCGATTCCAAAGCTTTTGAGGTCATCAGAAAGAAGCTGATAGGTGCCGCCATACAAATCATCACATGCTAGTATATGATCACCAACTTGTGCGACCGCTAAGATACCAACTAAAATGGCTGACATACCGGATGATGTCACAACACCGGCAGGAGCTTGTTCAAGGTTTGCGACACCATTCGCAAAATCGTTTTGGTTGGGGTTGTTCATACGTGTATATAAGTAATCGTTCTTTCCTCTAAAATAATCCTCTAGGTCGTCTAAATCGTTAAAAGAAAAAGCTGATGTCTGATAGATCGGATTGATCTTACTTACAGACTTCACACTATTATGACCACTTGCATGTACGCTGGATGTATCAAAATGAACATTCTTCATGATATATGGCCTCCCCATTGTTTTTTATCTTTTAGTTTAGCATAAAATTGGTGGGATATTGTGTAGAGAAATGTTGGTTAGTGTGTGTGTTGTGTGTTAGTTAGTTGCTGGCGTAGTTTTAAGTATTAGCTAGTGGGTGTAGTTGTCGAAAATTCGATAAAAAGTATTATCCGTGAAATTATGAAGCTTATCCGTGAATATATGGAGTATTACCGTGAATAAAATCACGTTTACCGTGAAATTATGTGGAGTGGAGTTGATAGGGAGAGCTGATTAGGGGATTTGTGTGTGGCATCTGATGTTTTTAAGTGAGGTTTTGGCTTGGATGTTGGTTGTAGGAGCTGCTTGAGGGTTTTGGGGTGGATTTTAGAGCTTTTTGCTGTAGAATATCGCGAGGTGGAAGATGGTTTTTGGCCATCTTCTTCGTATTTTGAGGGTTGTGAGGGGGTTTTAAGCGTTAAGTGCGCGTCCCACGAATACCACGATGGGTATCTCCTGGCTCGGATTAAGTCTAAATAAGAAAAATTAAGTCGAAATGAGAGCGAATTAAGTCGGAACAGACCACAATTAAGTCTAAAAGCAAAAATAAAGGCCGTTCGCTAATTCTCGACAACCGCTCTCAGCCAGAACCAAGCGCCATACCCCCGAGCCTTCCATCCCCAGCCCCCATAATCAGAAGTTTGGCAATCGCCAAACCACCTTTCTTCTTTTCTATCTTTTTAAAAAACAC
>NZ_JACZDX010000015.1:0-18412 GCF_015903925.1 Fictibacillus sp. 23RED33
TGTTTTTTTAAAAGATAGAAAAGAAAAAAGGTGGTTTGGCGATTGCCAAATTTCTGATTATGGAGGCTGGGGATGGAAGGCTCGGGGGTATAGCGCTTGGTTCGGGTTGAGAGCTGTTGTCGAGAATTAGCGAACCGCCTTTATTTTTGCTTTTAGACTTAATAGAGGTCCGTTCCGACTTAATTCGCACTCATTTTGACTTAATTTTTCTTATTTAGACTTAATTAGGGCCAGCAGATACCCCACTCCGTATACTTCATAGATCAGTTACAACCACGAAATCCTCTCAAACCCCTCAAAATACGAAGAAGATAGCCAGAGCCATCTTCCACCTCGCGATATTCTTAAAACAAAAGCTCCAAAATCCACCACAAAAGCCCCTCAAGCAGCTCCCACAACCATCACCCAAGCCAAAAACCAACATAAACACCTCAGAAGCAACACGCAAAACCCCTAATCAGCTCTCCCTATCAACTCCACCACACACAATTACGAGGTAATCTGCTTTTTATACGAGGTGATTCTGAATATATCCGTAAAACTTCATCATAATTCCGTAGATAAACATTTTTATCCGATTTTCAACATTTTCATCCGCTCGCAAAACGATACTACAATCAACTCAAAATCATACTCAATTCTTCATCTGCAGCATAACCCCGAAAAGGTAGGGGATCTTTTGAGCCGTAATGTTTAAGAACTGTTGGATATAGGGTAATTCTTCTGAAGTATACGTATGAAAAAGTTCGCTCCACCATTCGGTATCGTATCTGCTCAACATACTTAAGTTGTAGAGAATCACATAGTGCACCATAAACTCGTTAAGCTCAGGAGATTGCAGCAGATCACGATTAACAGGTAGGTAGTACGTGTTATCTTGAAGTTGATACGATAACGGAAAGCAATCAAACGGTCGTAACGTTTCATTCGCCTCAAAGACAAGCTGCATCCCATCGTTTCTACCACTCAAAACAAAAGAAAACTTCGAAGGAAATAAGCCGTTCATATATTCACTAAATCGTTCTAATGACATATGCAGATGATCGTTAACATGCTTCGGAAGATAAAATGTTGTATCATTTTTCTTATCCATTTTTACGAGTTGAATATCTCCATTCATTTGTTTAAATAAAGGACATAATTCTGGCACTGTTTGAAGAAGAGAGATCATCGTGAATTTTTCTCCTTCAATATGTTTCATGTGAAACACTTTTTCACAAAAATGATTAAACAGACCCGTCCTTTGTACTTTTACCTCATCATAAAGAAATTCATAACTTCTTTTCTTTCTTTTTCTTGTAGAGAGTCCGTGTGCAAGAACTGCACTTGAATCCGGGTAATCAGGATCGCTACACAATATGCATGCCTTCATAAGCTGAGTCATGCCGTAAAAGAGGAGAACAGGCTTTAGCTCCATAGGTGCTTGATCGGCAAGTTTATAATATTTCTTTCCGTGCTCGATATAGTAAATAAACCCATATGTATTATCAAAGCTTTTACCGTTGCTGTCTTCAAGATTTAGCTGGTCGTATTGTTTACTTAAGAATTGCTGTGATTTTTGAGAGGAAAAGAACATATCGAATAAAGCCCAAGGGTCATGTTGCGTCATCATTTCTTCGTCATTCCTCTCTTCGTAAATTATTTGAAAAATCGAACATATTTTGTATTCCTTGACACTAGTGTACCCAGTTGATAATCTACAAATAATATTTTTCAGGAAGATAAATTTGAAGGGGTGGTTAAGGTATGTGGCAAGATAAGTTTGCAAAAGAAGGTTTGACCTTTGATGATGTGTTATTAATTCCAGCGAAATCGTCAGTTCTGCCTGGTGATGTTTCGATTAGAACGAGGTTATCTGATACGGTTCAATTGAACATTCCGATTATCAGTGCTGGTATGGACACAGTTACAGAAGCAAACATGGCGATCGCTATGGCACGACAAGGCGGTTTAGGAATTGTACACAAGAACATGTCTATTGAAGAACAAGCAGAACAGATCGACCGTGTTAAACGTTCTGAAAGCGGCGTAATTACAGACCCGTTCTACCTGACACCTGAACATCAAGTATTTGACGCTGAGCATCTGATGGGCAAGTATCGTATCAGCGGTGTGCCAATCGTTGATGCAGATAAAAAATTAGTAGGTATCTTGACGAACCGTGATTTGCGCTTTGTTCAAGATTACTCCATTAAGATCTCAGACGTGATGACAAAAGAAAATTTAGTGACTGCTCCTGTAGGCACTACGTTAAAAGAAGCTGAAAAGACACTTCAGCAATATAAGATTGAAAAGCTTCCACTCGTGGACGATGAAGGTACGCTTCAAGGCTTGATTACCATTAAAGATATTGAAAAAGTAATCGAGTTCCCGAACTCTGCAAAAGACTCACAAGGTCGTCTATTAGTAGGCGCTGCAGTAGGTGTTACGAAGGACGCACTACTTCGCGTTGAGAAGTTAGTTGATGCGGGTGTGGATGTAATCGTGATCGACACGGCTCATGGTCATTCTGAAGGCGTTCTGCAAAAAGTTCGTGAAGTTAGAGAGGCTTATCCAAAATTAACGATCATTGCAGGTAACGTTGCTACAGCAGAAGCGACTCGTGATTTAATTGAAGCAGGAGCAAGCGTTGTGAAAGTAGGAATCGGACCTGGATCGATCTGTACGACTCGTGTTGTTGCCGGTGTAGGTGTTCCACAAGTAACTGCCGTTTATGATTGTGCAACCGAAGCGAAGAAGTATGGAGTACCGATCATTGCAGATGGTGGTATCAAATACTCTGGAGATATCGTTAAAGCGATCGCAGCAGGCGGACATGCTGTAATGCTGGGCAGTATGCTTGCAGGTGTATCTGAGAGTCCAGGAGAGCGTGAAATCTTCCAAGGACGCCAATTTAAAGTGTATCGCGGCATGGGTTCTGTCGGAGCGATGGAGCGAGGAAGCAGCGACCGCTATTTCCAGGAAAATAATAAGAAGCTTGTTCCGGAAGGTATCGAAGGACGCTTACCTTATAAAGGACCACTAGCCGATACGATTTATCAGTTGATCGGTGGTATCCGTTCAGGTATGGGTTATTGTGGAACAGCTACAATCGATGAGCTTCAAAATGATTCCCGTTTTGTAAAAATCACGGGTGCTGGTCTCCGTGAGAGTCATCCGCATCAAGTTCAAATTACTAAAGAAGCACCAAATTATTCAGTCTAAAGACACATTTTTAGGACAGAGGTATAACCTCTGTCTATTTTTTTGAAAATGTGTATGGTACAATAACTTTTGTGTGTAAATGGGTTTGGAGGTGCAGTTTTTTGAACAGCAAGATAAAACAACTTTTAGTGGTGACACTGATTTTTTCATTTTTTACGACGAGTTTATTAGGATTTTCAAAGTCAGCAAGTGCGGCACCGTCTTTAGATGTAGCGGCTGAAGGGGCTATACTTGTGGATGCAGAAACGGGGAAAATATTATATCAGAAAAATGCTGATAAGTTACTCGCTCCTGCAAGTATGAGTAAGATGATGACCGAATACCTATTACTAGAAGCCATTGACAAGAAAAAGATATCTTGGGATCAGAAAACGAGTATTTCTGAATATGCCCATAAGATTTCTCAAAATCGAACGTTATCGAACGTACCTTTACGTGTAGATGAAAAATATACAGTTCGTGAGTTATACCAAGCGATGGCGATCTATTCGGCTAATGGAGCAACGATCGCATTATCTGAACTAATCGCGGGCTCAGAAGGTGAGTTCGTTAAAAAGATGAATGCCAAGGCGAAAGAACTAGGCATGAAAGATTTTAACTTTGTTAACTCTACAGGCCTTAATAATAAAGACCTGTTTGGCAACCATAATTCAGGCAGTGAAACAGACGAGAACATGATGAGTCCTCGTGCTACTGCTATTCTAGCTTACAACTTACTTAAAGATCATCCAGAAGTATTAGAAACAGCGAGTGTTCCACGTTTGAAATTCCGCGAGGGCACCGATGATGAAATTCAGATGGAGAACTGGAACTGGATGCTTCCTGAGCTCAATAGTGGCTATGAGGGAGTAGACGGATTAAAAACAGGATCAACGGATCTTGCAGGTAACTGTTTTACAGGTACAGTGAAAAAGGGAGATACTCGCCTCATTTCAGTGGTTATGAAAACAGATACTCGTTTAGATCGTTTCAAAGAAACGAAAAAATTATTTGATTTTGGATTTGCAAACTTTGAAAAAGAGCAGATTCTCCCAGATAACTATCAAGTAAAGAGCAACAAAACAGTTCCTGTCGTAAAAGGTAAGGAAAAAGAAGTTAAAGTTGCTACAAAAGAACCTCTTTCCATGGTGATTAAAAGAGGAGAAAAAGAAAACTATAAGCCTAAATTTGTTATGGATAAGAAGAAGATGACAAAAGAAGGCGAACTGACTGCACCTGTTAAAAAAGGTGAGGTTGTCGGTCATATCAATGTTGAGTATACAGGCAGCGGAGAAGACTATGGCTACCTGCTCGATGGAGAAACAAAAGGCAAAACAGAAGTAGTAACCACACAATCCGTTGAAAAAGCAAACTGGTTCGTCCTTGCTTTACGTGGTGTTGGCGGATTCTTCGGGGGACTTTGGTCTGGTGCCGTTGATATGGTCAAAGGCTGGTTTTAATTTTATAGAAATTCATGAAGTTCTTTAGCACATGCTGAAGGACTTCTTTTTTTTCAGAAAATAGAGAGAGCTTGCGATTTTTTTGATTTGCGATAAAATAGATGAGAATACTAGTTTTATCTTAAAACAACCGAAAATTGTTGTTATAACACATATAATTCAGGGGGTAGTAAGCATGTTAAAAACAGGTACTGAACGTGTTAAAAGAGGAATGGCAGAAATGCAAAAAGGCGGCGTCATCATGGACGTTGTAAACGCAGAGCAAGCTCGTATTGCTGAAGCTGCAGGAGCGGTAGCAGTAATGGCACTTGAGCGTGTTCCGTCAGATATTCGTGCTGCAGGCGGAGTAGCGCGTATGGCAGATCCTACAATCACAGAAGAAGTTCTGAATGCTGTTTCTATTCCCGTAATGGCGAAAGCCCGTATCGGACACATCGTTGAAGCGCGTGTTCTTGAAGCGATGGGTGTTGATTATATTGATGAGAGTGAAGTACTAACTCCAGCAGATGAAGTTTTCCACTTATTGAAGAGCGATTACACAGTACCATTCGTATGCGGAGCACGTGATCTTGGCGAAGCGTCACGCCGTATCGCTGAAGGTGCATCTATGCTTCGTACAAAAGGTGAGCCTGGAACTGGTAACATCGTTGAAGCGGTACGCCACATGAGAATGATCCAAGGACAGATCCGTAAAGTGGTTGCTATGAGTGAAGACGAGTTGATGACAGAAGCTAAGAACTTAGGCGCTCCATTCGAAGTTCTTCTTCAAATTAAAAAAGCAGGCAAGCTTCCTGTCGTTAACTTTGCAGCAGGCGGTATCGCAACACCAGCTGATGCAGCACTCATGATGGAACTTGGCGCTGACGGCGTATTCGTTGGATCAGGTATCTTCAAGTCTGAGAATCCTGAAAAGTTTGCTCGTGCCATCGTAGAAGCTACAACTCATTACCAAGACTACAAACTAATCGCTGAATTATCTAAGGGTCTTGGAACGGCAATGAAAGGCATCGACATCTCTACACTAGCTCACGGTGAGCGCATGCAGGAGCGAGGCTGGTAATTACATGCTAAAAATCGGAGTATTAGCCTTACAAGGTGCGGTACGCGAACATGTAGCAGCGATTGAAGCAAGTGGAGCAGAAGCCGTAGCGGTAAAGCGTGTAGATCAACTAACAGACCTTGATGGATTAGTGATGCCAGGCGGCGAAAGTACAGCGATGAGACGATTGATCGATAAATATCACTTTCTAGAACCGTTAAAGAAGTTTGCTCAGAACAAACCAGTATTCGGCACATGTGCAGGATTGATCTTGATGGCTAAACGCATTCAAGGACAAGATACAGCACATCTTGAACTGATCGATATGACGGTTGAGCGCAATGCGTTCGGGCGCCAGGTGGACAGTTTTGAAGCGGAGCTGATGATACATGGCGTTGGTGAAGATTATACGGGAGTATTTATTCGAGCACCGTTCATCGTAGAAGTCGGACCGGAAGTGGAAATTCTTTCGAAGCATAACGATCGAATCGTAGCGGCTAAACAAGGACATTTCCTTTGTGCAGCGTTCCATCCAGAGCTGACGGACGACTATCGTCTTCATCAATATTTTGTAAAAATGGTACAAACCGCTAAAGAAGTAGTTGCATAAAATACAAAAATGCTGTACATTACTATAAAATCATTATAAAAAATCAATGACAGGAACTAGTAGCAAAAATTACTTTGTTTAGAGAGTCGGTGGCTGGTGAAAACCGATCAAGGTGTTTTGTGAATCCATCCTCGAGTGAAGAGCTGAACGTTCAGTAAGCTTTTCCGGTGAAGAACCGTTACATGTAATCGAGCCGGCAATAGAATTCTATTGCAATTAGGGTGGCAACGCGGGTTAACTCTCGTCCCTATTTCTAATTTTTATTAGAGATAGCGGGCGGGAGTTTTTTGTTTTCCTCATGTGACATCTAAGGCATGATTGCACTTAACTTCTTCTTTTGGAAGGTTGAACGGAGTGTAAGGTGCGAGACTCCTAAAAGCGCATAGCGCTAGGAGGCTCACCGCACACCCCGCGAAAGCGAGCGACCTAAAAGCGCAGTCAACTACTCTCAATAGCTGCAAAGCAAAAGAAAACCGTGATTTTTTATAAACTAAAGGAGGACATAAACATGTTAGATTTAAAATTTGTTCGTGCCAATTTTGAAGAAGTAAAAGAAAAGTTATCTGCACGTGGTGAAAACTTATCTGGATTAGATCAGTTCGAGGCATTAGATCAGCGCCGCCGTGAGTTAATTGGTGAAACAGAAGCTTTGAAATCTAAGCGTAACGAGGTTTCTAAGCAAGTTGCAGAATTCAAGCGCGAGAAAAAAGACGCGGACCACCTGATCACAGAGATGCGCGAAGTAGGTGACAAGGTCAAAACGATGGATGAAGAGCTTCGTCAAGTAGAAGAAGATCTTCACGGCATCATGCTGACGTTACCTAACATTCCGCATGAAAGTGTTCCTGTTGGTGACACAGAAGATGATAACGTACCTGTACGTCACTGGGGAGATGTTCCTGAGTTTGCTTTTGAAGCAAAACCTCACTGGGATATCGCAACTGAACTAAACATCGTTGATTTTGAACGGGGAGCAAAAGTAACAGGCAGCCGTTTCGCTTTTTATAAAGGATTAGGAGCTCGTTTAGAGCGTGCACTTATCAACTTTATGATGGATCTTCACGAAGATGAGCATGGCTACACAGAGGTGCTGCCTCCGTACATGGTTAACCGTCAGAGCATGACAGGAACAGGTCAGCTTCCAAAGTTTGAAGAAGACGCGTTCAAAATTCGTGAAGAAGACTATTTCTTGATTCCAACTTCTGAGGTTCCTGTAACGAACATGCACCGAGAAGAGATTCTAACAGCTGACGAACTTCCGATCACATATGCGGCGTACAGCGCTTGTTTCCGTTCTGAAGCGGGATCTGCAGGACGCGACACCCGTGGTTTGATCCGTCAGCATCAGTTCAACAAAGTAGAGCTTGTTCGCTTCGTTAAACCTGAGGATTCTTATGAAGAGCTCGAGAAGCTTACAGGACACGCTGAAAAAGTCCTTCAGCTGCTCAACCTTCCATACCGCGTACTCAGCATGTGTACAGCTGACCTAGGATTCACAGCAGCTAAGAAGTACGATATTGAAGTATACCTTCCAAGCTACGGAGAGTACCGCGAGATTTCTTCTTGCTCTAACTTTGAAGATTTCCAAGCGCGCCGTGCTCAAATTCGCTTCCGTCGCGATGCAAAAGGGAAGCCAGAATTCGTTCACACGCTAAACGGATCTGGACTTGCGATTGGTCGAACAGTAGCTGCTATCTTAGAGAACTACCAACAAGAAGATGGCACTGTAGTCATTCCAGAAGTTCTACGTCCTTATATGGGCAACAAAGAAGTAATTAAGTAAAAAGTGAAAGAAGCTGACTCTTAAAAGGTATCCAAAGGGACTTTTAGAGTCAGCTTTTATCTATTAATGGGTGTAAAAGCTTTATCGGTGGTCCGAACAAGTTTTCAGGTGGTGGGAAGAGTTCTAGCGGTGAAAATTCATGATTCATAGGTGAAAGTCAATGAATCACAGGTGGACAGCACTGTTTTATCGGTGAACGTGTAATAAATATAAGAACACGTACCGTAAAAGCATACCTCCAAAAGAAACAAATAAAAAATCAAAAAAAGTTTTTGAAAACCGTTGACACTATATTTATCAGCATGTTATTATAGTTCTTGTCAGTCACACGGAGGTATACCCAAGTCCGGCTGAAGGGATCGGTCTTGAAAACCGACAGGGGTTTAACGACCCGCGGGGGTTCGAATCCCTCTACCTCCTCCATATACATATTCAACCTCATCTGAGTTTATCGGATGAGGTTTTTTGTTGTGTTTTTTCTTTTTAAGAATTGAATCATACACATTCAAAAACACCGATAGAAAACCCTAAAATATTTCAACCATTCATATCAACTAATGTAAGCGCTAACACTTTAAAGTGATAAAATTTAGTATTGACAGAACTTTTAGACAGGGCGTATGATGACAACTATAACTTAATTCAATAATGCAATACTTATTCAGAGAGACCGAGGGATCAGGCCCTATGACGTCCGGCAACCTCCATTAGGAACGGTGCTACTTCCTGCAGAATGATGATTCATTCTGGAAGATAAGTCGATGTTTACTTATTCGCCCTCTTCCATGAAATGAAGAGGGCTTTTTTATATTGTAAGGGGGATGACATATGATCGAGATCAAGGACGTTACGAAATTATATAAAGTAAAAGGCAAAGAGATCGTCGGAGTGAAGAATGTGTCACTGACGATCGACAAAGGTGAGATCTTTGGCATTGTAGGATATAGCGGTGCTGGGAAGAGTTCGTTGCTGCGATGTCTTAATTTATTGGAAAAACCAACATCAGGAGAAATCAAGATCGATGGCATCTCGATTACGAAGCTCGGGAAAAAGGAGTTACGCGAGGAGCGTCTTAAGATCGGTATGATCTTTCAGCACTTTTATTTGATTAGTGCGAAGACCGTTTTTGAGAACATCGCTTTCGCTTTAAAAGCAGCTGGGAAAACGAAAGAGGAGATCACCAGTAAGACCAACGAGCTTTTAAAGATGGTGGGATTGGAGAATCAAAAAGATCAGTACCCTTCTCAGCTGAGTGGGGGGCAGAAACAGCGAGTAGGTATTGCAAGAGCACTTGCCAATGATCCGAAGGTTTTGCTGTGTGATGAAGCGACTTCGGCACTTGACCCGAACACGACGAAATCGATCCTTTCCTTACTGAAGTCCATCAATAAAAAGTTAGGCATTACGATCGTGTTGATCACGCATGAGATGGAAGTGGTAAAAGAGATCTGTCACCGAATGGCGATCATGCAGGATGGAGAAATCATCGAGTCGGGCGATGTGTACAACATTTTTGCTAATCCAGAAAAAGAGCTCACAAAAACGTTCATCAGCTCTGTAATTCAAATGGATCTGCCAGAACCTCTTCTGAAAAATAGAAAAGGAACTGTAATCAAGATACAGTTCAAAGGAGCCATTGCAGAAGAGGCTGTTGTTTCTGAGCTTTTCCAAAACTTTAACGTAAAAGGGAATATCCTTCACGGAAAAATCGAATATATTCAGGAAACACCGCTTGGTATCTTCATTATGGAACTAGTCGGTGAAGAGGCAGAAGTGAAGCGAGCGATCTCATATATTGAGAGTCGTATAGAAAATCTTGAGGTGGTGAAAAAAGTTGCTTGATTCTATTTTGAATATCCTTCCAGATCTGAATAAAGCATTTTTTGAAACGTTATATATGGTCGCTATATCACTTGGTGTTTCATTAATTGTAGGATTACCTCTAGGAATTATACTGTTTGTTACCGACAAAGGATTGTTATTTGAAAATGTGTGGATCAAGCAGATAGCGGGTATTCTTGTGAACTTGATCCGCTCTGTACCATTCATCATTTTATTAGTCGCGTTGTTACCATTAACACAGCTCATTACCGGAACAACCATCGGACCAACTGCAGCCTCAGTTTCTCTATCCGTTGCAGCCATCCCATTCTTTGCGCGGCTCGTAGAAACATCACTACGAGAGATTGATAAAGGTGTGATCGAAGCGGCCGTTGCAGTAGGCGCTACGCCATGGATGATCATCCGTGAAGTTCTACTACCAGAAGCGAAGCCAGGAATCGTTCAAGCGATAACAGTAACAGCTATCAGCTTACTTGGCTATTCAGCCATGGCAGGTATCGTCGGCGGCGGAGGAATCGGAGACTTCGCCATCCGCTTCGGCTACTACCGCTACGACAATACAATCATGCTCACAACCGTAATCCTACTAATCGTAATCGTCCAGCTCATGCAAGTCATCGGAGACGGTGCAGCGAAGGCTGTGAATAAACGATAAATTTATTTACTAAAGGGTAGACGAGAAAAATTTACCTATTAAGGTTTAGGTTATAGGTTTAAAAAGACTTCATTGAAAAGTTGATTGGAGTGCAAGATGCGAGACTCCTGGGGGATCAGCGTGCCTTCTACATGAATTAACATCTCGCAAGGCATGCGACGAGGAAGCTCACTTCGGTAGTAATTCTTGTAGACGCAGGAGCAAATCTTAAAATGCATAAGATGGCTCACCGCACGCCCCCCGGAAAGGGAGCATCTGGAACGGAAATCAACCACTTGAACCACTTGCACAAATGCATCTAGTATATGCAAAAACAATTTTAGAAGGGGATCAACATGAAAAAAATCATACTTACACTACTAACAGCACTGCTTGCCTTCGGCTTAGCAGGATGCTCATCTTCATCAGATGCATCAAAAGATAAAGAAGTAACCCTCGGCGCAACAGCCGGGCCATACACCGACATGGTCAACAAAGCGATCAAGCCCTCACTTGAGAAAAAAGGATATAAAGTAAAAGTCATTGAATTCAGCGACTATATTCAACCAAACATGGCTTTATCAAAAGGCGATCTAGACGCGAACCTTTTTCAGCACAAAGTGTACATGGAGAATTTCGCAAAAGAAAAGAACTTAAAGCTTTCAGAAGTTATCATCGTTCCTACAGCACCGATGGGTCTCTATTCTGAGAAATTCAAATCCGTTAAGGACATAAAAGAAGGCAGTACGGTCGCAATACCGAATGATCCTGTTAACTTAGCACGTACGTTGCTCATGCTTGAAGATGCTAAACTGATCACCATCAAGGAAGGAATCAATGAACTGACAGCTTCCGAAAAAGATGTTAAGGATAACCCTAAGAAGCTCGTGTTTAAACCACTAGAAGCCGCACAGCTTCCACGTGCTGTTCAAAGTGCAGATGTTGCAGCTGTTCCTGGTAACTTTGCACTCGCAGCTAAGATGGATTTATTAGATGCGATCCAATTAGAGAACATGCCCGACACGTACCGTAACCGTGTTGTGGTGAACACGAAGGATGTAGATTCTGCATTTGCAAAAGATATTAAGAAGGTAGTGGAATCGAAGGAGTTTGAAGAAGTGATCGATAAGGAGTTCGAAGGCTTTGGAAAACCAGAATGGATGAAGAAATAAAATCAAACAAAACCCCGGGCTCATTAGAATGAGAACCGGGGTTTTTATGTTTATAAGCGAACTTCTCGTTTCGCTTCAATTTTTTGTGCGATCTTTTCTACGATGTGATCGATGGATTCTGGATTGTCTCGAAGATCATAGTCGTTAATATTCACACGGAGCACAGGACAAGAATTAAAAGAAGCGATCCACTTTTCATAGCGGTCGTACATCTCTTCCCAGTAGGAAACCGGTGTTTCTTGCTCCATCTTACGTCCGCGTTTTTGAATACGAGCTAAGATATCATCAAGAGAGCCTTCTAAGTATATCAAGCAATCAGGCTGCGGGAAGTATGGTGTCATGACCATCGCTTCAAACAGGTGAGTATATGTTTCGTAATCTACATCAGACATGTTGCCTTTATCAAAGTGCATGCGAGCGAATATACCCGTGTCTTCATAAATGGAACGGTCTTGAACAAATCCTCCGCCATAATCGAACATTCTTTTTTGCTCTTTAAAGCGTTCTGCTAAAAAGAAGATCTGCAGGTGGAAGCTCCAGCGCTTAAAATCATGATAAAAGTTTTCTAAGTATGGGTTGTTATCCACTTTCTCCATGGATGTACGAAACTTTAATTTTTCAGCAAGTGCATTTGTAAATGTAGATTTACCCGCACCTACCATACCTGCCACTGTAATGACAGCATCATTTGGGATTCCGTATTGTATGAGTTTACTCATCGCGCAACTTCTCCTTTTTTCAGAGTTGCATCGATTAAGGAAAAGATCTTCTCTTTATCCGCTTCATACGCAACAAAATCTAAATCATCTCCGTTAAACGAGAGTACAGGAATCTCCGGGTGCTGCTTTTTAAAGGCAGTCATGAACGTCTCGTAATCTTCAGCTAGCTGTTCTAAGTACGCCGGCTCCATATTTTGCTCGATAAAACGTCCACGCTTACGTACGCGGTCCAGCAACGTATCAAGACTAGCGTTTAAATAGATGATCACGTTCGGTACAGGCATATCCTCAGTAAGGATATCAAAGCACTGCATGTATTTATGAAGATTTCCGTCTTTTAGCGTTCGACCGGCAAAAATACGGTTCTTAAAGATATGATAATCAGAAACGACAGGAATCTGTTTAGATAGATACTGCCCTTGAATCTCTTCAAGCTGTTTATACCTGTTGCAAAGAAAGAACATCTCGGTTTGAAAACTCCACTCATCAATGTTGTCGTAAAATTTTCCGAGAAAAGGATTCTCCTCTACAATCTCTTTCAATAATTGAAAGTTATAGTGCTCAGCAATAGCTTTTGCGAGCGATGTTTTCCCTACGCCAATCGGCCCTTCAACTGCGATAAAGGGGGTTGAACTCATCTTCCTTTTCCTCCCTTATAAATGACAAACGAAAAATTACAGACAAAGAATATTGTAGCATACGTTTGGAAAAGGTGGTGAGATTATCGGTAAAAAGTTAATGGTAAATATGCTATTTAGTACATCATTTTATGTTTGTTTTCTTTTGCCTGATCGATGATCGCTCGTAAATTTAAATCGTTGCTCATGCTGATATCTGCATTTAACGTCTTTTCCATCAGTATTAAAGCTCTTTCGTTATCTTCTTCTATATTAGAAGCCGAACAATCAGATGGTGCAAAAAGAGTAAAACCTCTCATATATGCGTCGTTCGCTGTAAAGAGGACACAGATGTTACCTGCTACTCCGCATAGGATTAAAGTTTGTATCCCAAGCTCGTTTAATAAAGTCGATAAAGGTGTAGAGAAGAATCCAGAATGCTTTGGTTTGACGACAAAGAAATCGTCATCGTCAGGCTGTAACTTTTTTACGAATTCACCACCGGATTGTGTGGTGCAATAATCGACGAGCTTGTGCTTATCTGACTGCCATTGTCCAAAGTTATCGTTCACATATATAATCGGAATGTTTTCTTTTTTAGCTCGGTTTTTCAATTCAAGAATTTTATCGGCAATTGGTGCAGAAGTTTTTAACAAGAGCGGCGCCTCAGGAAAATTAAAGTCGTTGATCACGTCAATAATAAGCATAGCGACAGGAACTTTATTGTCCTCGTGTTGATGTGGTTTTTCCATAACGATCTCTCTCTTTCATTTTAGCTTTAATAAAAAAAATCCTAGTTTCATCTATATAAAGTAAGTGAATTTTAATCTATACAACCATTCCTTTCTTTATTATTAGCAAAACCTCTTGTATAATCTCTTACAACTAAAACTTTGGAGCGAAAATGATGGAGACCTTAGAAAAAGACGAATATTACATGGAGCTTGCTCTAGAAGAAGCCCAAAAAGCAGCAGATATTGGTGAAGTTCCTATTGGTGCCATTTTAGTAATGGACGACCGTATAGTGGCGAGGGCTCATAACCTGCGTGAAGCCGAACAAAGAGCGATCGCTCATGCGGAGCTCTTAGCCATTGACGAGGCATGTAGAGAACTGGATGCTTGGCGGTTGGAAGGAGCAACGCTTTATGTGACGCTTGAACCGTGTGCGATGTGTTCTGGTGCGATTGTCCTCTCGAGAGTAAGCCGTGTTGTGTACGGTGCGGTTGATCCTAAAGGAGGCTGTGCGGGAACCTTAATGAACCTTTTACAAGAAGAGCGCTTCAACCACCAATGTGAGGTAGTAACGGGTGTAAAAGGTGAAGAGTGCGGTCAAATTCTTTCTAGCTTTTTCAAAAAACTTCGCGATCGAAAAAGGAAGGAAAAGGAAGAGAGAAGAAAGGAGCTTTAGTGGTCCTGCGGTTGATTTTTTTAAAAGGACATAGTATACTAAATCTTGCACATTTAGTTGTGCATCTAACATTGTTATACACTTTGTCGCGCTAGATGGGGAGGTAGCGGTGCCCTGTACTCGCAATCCGCTGTAGCGAGGTTGAATTCCTCTCCTCGGCTAGTTCAACGTATGGTCTGACGGACGTAAGTGGTGTTGATGTCCGGGTCCTGCGCAACGGAGACCCATGAACCCTGTCAGGTCCGGAAGGAAGCAGCAGTAAGTGGACCACTTCGTGTGCCGTGGGGCAACCTGGACTGAGCTAACTGCGTTTGTACGCATAGGTTGACTATTCCAAAGAGAGGTGCGCGGCATTCTAATATATAAACAATAACTCACCCTTGTTTCAGGGGTGAGTTTTTTGTAATGTTTCAGTATAATATAGAAAGAATGCAAGTGATTTAAAGGAGGCAAAGGGATGAGTTATCAAGCGCTCTACCGCGTATGGAGGCCACAGAGCTTTGAAGATATGGTCGGGCAGGAACACATTACAAAAACGATCCAAAATGCCTTGATGCAGGACAAGCTTTCCCATGCCTACCTGTTTTCAGGACCACGAGGAACGGGTAAAACAAGTGCGGCGAAGATTATTGCCAAAGCCGTTAACTGTGAACGGGCTCCGGTTTCTGAGCCATGTAATGAATGTGACGCTTGTAGAGGGATCACGAACGGCTCGATATCTGATGTTTTAGAGATCGATGCTGCGTCTAATACAGGTGTAGATGATATAAGGGATATTCGGGACAAAGTAAAATTTGCGCCGTCCTCAGTTACGTACAAAGTCTATATCATAGATGAAGTACATATGCTTTCAACTGGTGCATTTAACGCGTTGTTAAAAACGTTAGAAGAACCGCCGAGCCATGTTATTTTTATTCTGGCAACAACTGAGCCGCATAAAATTCCGGCAACGATCGTTTCTAGATGTCAGCGATTTGATTTTAAGCGGATATCTTCACAGTCTATCATCGGACGAATGAGGCAGATCGTCGACGCTAACGGTACCGAAGTGGATGAAGAAGCTCTTCAACTGCTTGCAAGAGCAGCAGAAGGTGGAATGCGTGACGCATTGAGTCTCCTCGACCAAGCGATCTCCTACAGCGATGATAAGGTAAGAGTCGAAGATGTTTTGTCAGTAACCGGCTCAGCCTCACAAAAGCATCTTTCTGAGATGGCAGAAGCATTTTTAGAAAAAGATGTATCGAAAGCTCTTACGTTATCGACAGAACTTTTACATGAAGGAAAAGATCCTGTTCGCTTTTTAGGAGACCTTATCTACTATTATAGAGATATGCTTCTATATAAAACGGCACCTCAATTAGAAGAGCTGTTAGAGCGGGTCTCAACGGATGAAGACTTTGCACGATTAGCAGAGGCTACAGCTGCAGAAGACATCTATTCGATAATCGGTCAGTTGAATGCCGCACAGCAAGAGATGAAATGGACGAACCATCCTAAGATTTTCTTAGAGACGACGTTCATCAAGATTTGTTATCAAAAACAAGAAGGGATCTCGTCACAAGCGGGGAATCCTTCTGTTGAACCTTTAATGCAAAGAATCGATCAATTAGAACATGAACTAAAAAAGATGAAAGAAGGCGGCTGGTCTTCTAATGGTTCGTCTGCACAAACCGAAGCAGAAGCTCCAAGAGAGAAAAGAGTGATTAGAGGACAAGGTGGAGCATCACAAACGCAAGTGAAAGAGATGCTCAAAAAAGCAAAGAAACCAAATCTTGTTCAGCTTAAAGGGATGTGGGGCGAGATCTTAGATAAGATACGTTCTGAAAAAGTAAGTGCTTATGCTCTTCTTTCAGGGGCAGAGCCTGTAGCTTGTTCAGATCAGATCTTTTTGCTTGCGTTCCAGCATGAAATTCACCGTCAGATGGCATCTCAAGAGAACAACAGAAGCTATGTAGAAAGCGCAGTTTATAGTACAATAGGAAAGAACCTGTCCATGCTATCCATTTTGGATCCGGAATGGCAGAAACTAAAAGCTGATTTCATTAAAGAACAACAGCAAGGCCAGCCATCTTCTGAAGAAAAAGAAAAAGCAGAAGACCCTCTCATCGCAGAGGCGATCAAATTGGTTGGCGATGATTTAATTGAGATAAAAGAAGAGGAAGAATAAGAAGGAGGAATTGTACGATGATGAAAGGCAACATGAACAATATGATGAAACAAATGCAAAAAATGCAGCGTGACATGGCAAAAGCTCAAGAGGAACTAAAAGATAAAGTGATCGAAGGTACAGCTGGAGGCGGCGTGGTTACTGTTAAAGCGAACGGTCACAAAGAGATCATCGACATTATCATTAAAGAAGAAGTTGTAGATCCAGATGATATCGACATGCTTCAAGACCTTGTGTTAGCGGCTACGAACGATGCACTTAAGAAAGTAGACGAACTCGTATCACAAGACATGGGCAAATTCACAAAAGGACTAAACATTCCTGGAATGTTCTAGGAATAGACTATGCATTATCCTGAACCGATCTCAAAGCTGATTGAAAGCTTTATGAAATTGCCGGGCATCGGACCGAAAACGGCGGTTCGCCTGGCATTTTTCGTATTGGAAATGAAAGAAGATGACGTGCTGGATTTTGGACGAGCACTCGTTAACGCGAAACGTCAGCTTATCTATTGTTCCAACTGCTTTCATATTACTGACCGTGATCCTTGTATGATCTGCGACGATTCAAGCAGAGACCGAACTACGATCTGTGTCGTACACGATTCCAAGGATGTTATTGCAATGGAAAAAATGAAAGAATACCGCGGACTTTACCATGTTCTCCACGGCGCCATCTCACCGATGGACGGAGTAGGACCTGAGGACATTAAAGTCGCAGAACTGTTGAAGCGTCTAACAGATGAAGGCATTCAAGAAATTATCATGGCTACTGATCCGAACATTGAAGGAGAAGCCACTGCCATGTATATCGCAAGACTTCTAAAACCAACGGGTATCAAGATTACTCGTATTGCCCACGGTCTGCCTGTAGGTGGAGACTTGGAGTATGCAGATGAAGTAACGCTTTCCAAAGCACTTGAAGGAAGAAGAGAAATCTAACTAAAGGGGTTGCTTGCATGTTTTTTTCCCGAAAAGGGCGATTGAAGCGATCCGGAGATGAAGAGCTGCTTCAAAGTCTTGATGAGCTAAAGATAGACTGGATGCACCAAAAAGAAATGGTCGAACGCAGTGTCGAGCCATCTGAAGAGGTTATCTTCAAGCTTCAACTAGCAGAATCAAAATACTTCTTCTTATTAAAAGAAGCGAAAAAAAGAAACGTGACGACCAGCAAGTTAAAATAACTGCTGGTCTTTTTTTTGGACAACTCCCATACAATGTCTAGTAAATAACTTGGATGTTGTATAGGAGGGATTAGGAATGGAGCCAATAACGGTAATCGCTATTCTTGGAACGATCATCTTTGTTCTGCTGCTTGTAGGTGCTCCAATGCGGCCAATACGCTGGATCGGATTCGGCATTACTCGTTTTTGTATTGGTGCACTGTTGTTATTCTTATTAAACGCGATTGGAAACTCATATGATATTCATATTCCGATCAATGCGTTTACGGCGCTGATCTCAGGAATTGCTGGACTACCTGGCATAGCTTCATTAGTAGCCATTGAATTCTTTATCTTGAACTAGAGCATTCATATGTATTCTTAAACTGAGGTTTAGAGAGCGATAATAAGCTTTCTAAACCTTTTTTCATTTATTTAAAGTAATTTCAAAATAACTATTGACCTCAAATCACAATACGTGATATATTAGTTCTTGTCGCCGCAACACATGAAACATTGTTGCAGGCGGGAAACAAATTTTAAAAAGAGGTTGACTTCTTATAATAAAGATGTTATCCTAATAAAGTCGCTAAAACGAGTGACACACTGAAACACA
>NZ_JACZDX010000016.1:0-13869 GCF_015903925.1 Fictibacillus sp. 23RED33
CAGGCAGGAAAAGAACAGGAAGAAGAAGATTATGAAGTAAAACACTATTGATCTAGTTAATAACCGGGTCCCCGGTCATTATATAAAAAATAAAAAATCTTATTTTCCAGGGAGGAAAAATATTATGTTATTAGGCGCAGCAATCGACTTTACAGGAATTACACTACCATTTACGGTTAACGATTTAGTTGGAAGTGGTAATGCTCTACTTACAATCGTAGGTACATTTGTACTTTTAGGACTTGCTTTCACTCTTGTACCAAAACTTATCACTCTTATTCGTGGCTCTATCTCAGCAGCAAGAGGCCGTTAAGAACCTTTAAAAAAGGGGGGATAGTTAAAACTATTCCCCCTTTTTAAATACTAGAAACCGTGGGGTTTTTTAATGAATAAAAAATTTGTATTTTCTCTTATAGTCTTTGTAGTTTGTTGTTTAAACGTAACTAGTGTTTTTGCAGGGTATACAACCGCAACTTTTGAAGCTGATGCAGATAGAATGAGGGTGGATTTTGACCCTAATGGCGTTTACGAGTACAAAGTAGAGTATTTCAGAAATGGAGAATTTATATTCTCTGATTCCTGGCAAGGTTCGGGCATGGTTACAGGTATACACTATTTCACTTGTAACGGTTCATGGAAAATGACTTTCTTTAATTTTAGTGGTGGTGTTGTAGGAACTGACACGGTAAATGTCACCCAGGTATTAAGCGAACCGGAAGGGTGTACAGCTGCACCGCCAAAGAGTGGCGAATGTATAGGGTGTGATCTTTTTGAATGTCCCGGTTGGGATTCTTACATGGGAAAAGTAGATCAGATCATAGGGAAGATTCCACCGGCCCCGGATTGGCAACAAGTCGCAAATATATTCAGAGACACAATAGCACCAAGAATAAAAGCAGATATGGAAGATTTGTTAGGATATGCTCCAGACCCTCCAGAAATACCAAGAGGAACAGTTCCGGGGACAGTATTACCGGAAAAAAAACCAGAAGTCGATATGGTGATTGAGTTGGGGGATGAACCTTCATCACCAGGCGGTAGAGAAGCGCCAGGGCTAGGAGAATCAACATTTGACGAGGGCGACATAAAGAACGAAGCACCTAAAATTCCGGAGCGTGCAGACCCTACAGGGGGCTTTAAAATACTAGACCCTATATCCGGACTTCCTTCACAAGAAGAATTCGAGAAAAACAAGCCAGTTGAAGGAGAAGCACCGTTGCCAAAAGACCCAAAAGACCCGGATAATTTTTCGCCAAGTCCGATAGAAGGTGAAAATAAAGCACCAGAAAACCCAGGCGATCCGGACAATTACGCACCAACACCGGGAGACGACACAGGCACGGCACCTTTGCCGAACGAAAGCGGAACGGCACCGATACCAGGAGACAGCAACGACACGGCACCTTTACCAAGTGAAAACGGCACAGCGCCTTTACCTGGTAGTTAAGGAAGGAGAAAAAACAAAGTGAAGATTAAGAAAGGAAAAAGATTTCTTGCAGCATTAATGGTTTTTGTTTTTACCGTGGGTATGCTGCCAGTTACAAAAAGTTTTGCTTACACAGGCGGTTCGTTAGAAGGTAAAACCTTAAGGTTAGGTACAAGCATTACAGATAATGGTATAGGTACTAATAATTCCACAGATGGAAACGAAACAACAGGAACAACACTTGAAAAGAACGGTTTAAAGGATACATTGTGGTATGAATTCCCTGCCCTTACAGAAGTGTTCAGCCTTCGTTTAAGAGCGAAATTAGATACCACAGCAGCAAATAACGCCGTTTATGTCCTGTACTTTGATCAAAACGGCGTAGAAATACAAAGGCAATTAATTCAACTTAGTACAGCAGCTAACACGACAGATATAGATACGCCTAAAAACGGGGTGAAGAAGGTTGCAGTGTTAAATCCTTCACCAGACGCTTCAAGAACAATATATGAATTTGATGTATTTACAAATACAGATACAACACCCCCTAAGAATGTAACAGCCTTAAATTCTTCTAATGTTACAGATACGAGCTTTAGTGTGAACTGGATAAAGCCGAACGATCTTGACTATGACAAAGCGGAAATTTATTTAGATGGAGCTTTAAAAGGTAGTGTTGCAGCAACTAATATTCAAAACTATTCTTTTTCGGGTTTATCTAGTGATAGGAGTTTTGTGGTAAAAGTTGTTTCCGTTGATAGAACAGGAAATAAATCTTCCGGTTCAACAATTACAGTAAAAACGAATGTTCAGCCGGATACTACAGCGCCAGGAAATGTTGTAGATTTGACAGGGACACCAACACACAACGCTGTTTCACTAAGTTGGACGAATCCACCCGAACAAGATTTTGCCAGGGTTAAAGTCTATGAAAACGGAGTTTATAAAAGGACAGTAACAAAGGACAATACAAGCGCATTATTTGAAAATTTACAGCCGGAAACGGTTTATACATTTAAAGTAACCTCGGTAGATAACACTGGGAACGAATCGACAGGCTCAACAATCGAAGTCAAAACGTTAAAAATCCCAGAAATAAGCGATATTACAGATTTAACAGCAGAAGCTAAATTTGACCGGGTAAAGCTTTCTTGGAAGTTGCCAGAAAGTGAATATTTTCACCATGTGAATATCTATCGCAAAGAAATGGAAGATCAGTCTTTTTTAAAAGATATGTTTGGAAGTGTAACTGTGTCAGCAGCTACCACAGAAGATGGATATACACCTATGTTTGAAACAAATGGGACATATTGGACAGATTTAACCGTTACGCCTGGAACAGATTATCAATACAAATTGACGGCAGAAAATACTGCCGGAATTGAAACGCAAGGTATAGAGATAGAAACAAGCACACCGCAGGAAACACCGCCAAAAATGGAAGGTGTGGAGTACACAGAGAATGAAAATGGGGATTATGTAGTTACCTGGATAAGTCCAACAACAGGGAAAGTGAAAATTCTTGTTGGTGGTGATGAATATGTAATAGTTCCAGCAGCACAACAGACAGTGACTATCCCGAAGGAAGATTTGAAATATAACACTTTTGGTGTGCCTGATGTAAAAGTAAAACCTGTTTCAGAATCAGGACTTGAAGGAGAAGAAGAAACACCACCTAGATACGGTATGGGCGACACACCTTTTTCAGTCGGTGAGTTATTGGAAACCGGAAACGGGCTTTTATGGTATATATCACCTTTATTGTTGCTAGGGCTTGCCTTCTTACTTGTTCCCAAGTTAAGAAGATTAATTACACAAACTGTTGAAAAGGACAGTCCGAGAACAGAAAAGGTAATTGAAAGAAGAACGGTAGAAATGAAAGATCAGCAGCCCCAAAAAATAGAAAGAGATCATGTTGAACGACAAGATCGTCAGATAGGCCGAGAATTTAAAGACAAGATAGAGAAAACGGAAGCGCCAGGAAGACAAGTAAGAAGCGAAATACGAGATCGTGAAAAAACGACCTCTAAAATCGAGCGTAGGGAAACGAAAGGGCAACAATTAAGGGTAAGAGAAGCAAGGCAAAAAAGAGAGCCTAGAGAAGTGTCTAGGAGGGTTAGAGAAGCAAGGGCGCCAAGAGAACCAAGAAAGGGCAGGGGGGCTAGTTAAAGATGGATACAGACCTTTTACAAGGCATGGTGGACATAGTTTTTAAGGGGAATTTATTGTACCTTTCCCCTTTCCTCTTTCTCTTAATGGTAATCCTGTTTTCAGATCGTTTAATTGAATTGATCTATAACGCTATGGATAACAACAGCAGCAGAAGAAGGAATAGATACTAAATGGGAATCATAGGGGGCGCTTTTTCTAAACTATTTGGCTTTTTAGGTGACATTTTTGGTGGTTTATTTGGCTTCCTGGGTGATGTTTTTGGAACGCTGTTTAACTTTTTAGGTAACTTATTTGGCGGTTTGTTCGGTGTTATATGGGACGTAATAAAGTGGATAGCGAGGGCAATAGCAAAGCTCTTTCAGGAACTATTTGACCTTTTGGTTTCGTTTTTTAAGGTCATTTATGACGTAATCGAAGGGTTTTTATATCTCCTTTACATGATCGGGGTTCTAGCGGTAAAGCTCTTTCTAGTAATCTTCGAGGCTGCAAAAGTCTTATTTTCCTTCATTGTTGGACTAGGAAGAACGTTAGGAAGTCTAGTTTATTCCCCCCGTGGTGGTGGCGGTCATGGTTATTCCGAAATGATAGGGAAGCTTTTTAACAGTTTAGAAGTTATGCAGCTTAATTCCGTAGCTTATATCTTACTTTTTATGTTGTGGTTTATAACGGCTATTAGTGCAATAAAACTTATATCGTCAATCAGAGTTGGGGGAGATTAAAGCCTATGGATGTATCGGGAGTTATACATGGGTTTATAGATAGGATTTTTAAACCTCCTATAACATTCTTAAATCTAGCGATTGAAAAGTTACGAGAAGTGCAGAGTGTAACGGCACAAGGTTTAGATATAGGGCAGTATTTCGCAGTATTCGGAGACTTACCAGGAGCGTGGCAAATGGTTGTCTCCTCCATTTTACTGTCTACCGTGTTGCTAGGTTCACTATTAATTTTTAGGTCAGTAATGAGAATGTATTACGCAGTTAAAGAGGGGGTTAAGTGGTGGTAGAAGCATTTGTGTATATGTATTTTGTTGGAGCAGGAACAACGTTAGGAGCTGCAAGTGTTGTTTTATTGTCTTATAAGGTGTGGCAGCGTATGAAGAACAAAACAAACAAGAAAAGAAAAGGGGCATTTTAATAATGTTTGGTCTACTAAAAAGAAAAGATGATGATGAGTTTACTTTTGAAACTAGCGATCTACTAATTATTTTTGATGATGAAAAGCGCACAAGTGATGTTATGAGGGTTACAGGCATTACAGCAGATAGCGTTATGGTAGAAGGTTATTACAAAGTACCCCTGGAAGATTGCGAGATTACAAACGGTAAAGAGGGACGTAACTTCTTTTATAGAGCGCCTTCACAGTCCATAAAAGAAACCGAGCGCCTAGCAAGGTTAGAAGAAAGTATGGTTTTATCTCAAATAACAGCGTATAGACCGCCAGTTCCACCGACTTCAATGGATTGGACAAAAGGATTATTGTTTGCACTCGTTTTTATAGCTTTCATTGTATTAGGGGCTACAGGCTGCCAGGCTTAATGTTCGGTTTTAGTGGTTAAGAAGATCGGCTGCAGCAATCAAAAAACAGATCTTCTTAATCAAAAAGACGAACGTTACCAGCTGAAAGAATGGATCCAAACAAACTAAAAACCGAACAAAGAAAATTCTTATCAAAACTATACAACAAACACCCTTTTTGATAAGATTATAAAGAAGGTAAAAATATACATTAAAAGGGGTTTTTTGTATGAAAAAGTTTATTCTTAAATCTTTGTTGTGGTTAGTAACGATTTACACGGGTACACTCGTAATTTTCTATGTATGGGGCATTGAATTAAATTCAATAAAGCCAAACGCAGGGATATGGATATTTGGGGCGTGGGTGGGATTTATGGCGCAGTACTTAGGAAATATTGTTGAAAGCCTATTTTCTAAAAAAACAAGTGCTTGAGATAAGCATTGTAGAGCAATTAACTTCAAAAAGTAAAGGGGTTGTACAGTAAATGCAACACACAGCAAATGCAGAGAAGCTTCAATCTGTTATAAGTGATGATCTTTTTCCCCAGGTTCAACATATATCGGATGTTAAACAAGTAATTGAGGAAATGAAACATACTTCCCAGAACTTAAGAGAGCCACAAATGAAAGCACTTCTTCTTCTTAAGTCCCTGGGTGAAAACAAATACTTACACGGTGACAAAAACCCTTATCTTGATCTTTATAAATACATAGTCGGAGAAGGTAAAACTCATATTGCTTCCCCTGATTACTACCTGGATACAATCGAAGCATTGATACCAAAACCGCCTAAACCTGTAATCCTGGCAGATAAGGGGATGAAGAAGTAATGGCACACCATTTCTTTATAGAAGGACCATTAGGAGCCGGGAAAACCTTTCTTATGTCCTTACTAGCTCACCATTGGAAAGAGAAAACAGAAAGGAACGGGGGGAAGGTTAAACTATTCTCTAATTATGGTCTAGTTGATAGCTTTCCTATGACCCACTATACAGACTGGTACAAAGTTGCTGAAGCACAAGGCAGCATAGTTTGTTGGGATGAAGCACAAATGGCTTTCTCTAATCGTAAATGGAGTAAATTTGGTTCAACACTTGCAACAGAAGTATTGATGTTTACCCGTAAAATGCAATCAGTCCAAATATATTGTAGTCCTTCCATAAAGAACGTTGATAGCAGAATACGAGACATTGTAGAAGTTAAAGTGGCCGTTAGAAAGATCGGTGACAAAGGGTTTTCTCTTCACTTCATGGATTATCAGACAGGTGAATTTATGCATAAACAATTTATACCTATGTGGAAAGCTAACAAGTTCTTTAAAATGCGCCTTTACGATTCTTTTAACATGGTTCAGGGTTTCCCTTTACCTTCTACAGAGCCTCAGGGAAGAGAGTTTTTCGAGAAGTTAGAAGAAATACACGATAGAGCTAGAGGGAAGATAAGAAAGGAAATAACCGCATGATTCAATTAGAAGAATTTACACTCATTCCGAAAAACTACAAAAGTAAAGATCCACGCAGCCTTTTATATTTGTATCCTAACAGCGTAAATATTGTTGCTTACGCTAAGAAAATGCAGACCTTCGCCTTTTATCAGTCGTTAGAAATTGCAGAAGATTTAGCAAAGCGCCAGGGCTTTGTACTTGTTCCCTGGGAATGTATGCACTGGCAAAGAGCGAAGTTATTCGGTGTTGACCGAAAGGTTAAGATCGGCAGGAAATCTTACTTCATGATGAAAATAACAGACATGACAAAAACAGAAATGAGAAAGCTAGAAAACTACCTAGAAAACAATTTAGAGGGGGCTTAAGTCAAATGATTTTAACATTAAATAAGGTTGAAACGTCCGTACTATTACTACATATGGCAACTATGAGAAATAGCGTTAAAAAAGGCTTTAAAAAAGCGTATGGCAGCAAGGAAGGTAAGGAGCTATTAAAACGATTTGATGAAGTGAAAGAACAGCTAGAGAAGGAAATCGGAGCATTAACTCAGGAAGAAGTAGAAAAGGTTAGTTTAGAAGATAGAACGGACTTTCATTTTAATGTGAATGAATTTGATATGATCTACACCTTTGTTATGTGGTACAAGCCGGAACTACAGAAATTATTAAAGGCAGCCGGAAAGATTAAAGAAGAAGATCAGGAGCAGCTAAACACCTTACAAGGGGTTATAGATCAAATGGAAGAAGTGAAGCTGCAATATGCTTAAGAAAACAGCAGCCTTTTCTTTTTTTGCCTTTTTATTGTGCTTACAGTCGCCAGTAGAAGCAAGTCTGAACGAATGGGAAAGCGAAAGACAGACTTTACAGCAAGAAAGAGAATCTATTAAAGATCAGATCGAGCAGCTACAAACAGAAATAGAGAGCTTTCCAGAAGAACAAAAGGAAGAAAGAGAAACAGTTATAAATAAAAAGTTAAAGCTAGGTAGAGAGTACAGTAAAAAGGCAGCTTATGAAAATGCCTACTTACAAGCCATTGAATTTACAACCGGGGGAAGTGTTGAACCTGAACAAGCTTCACAAAATGTTTTTTCTTTTGTCCCGGTGAAAATGCTACCAGGTGAAGCAGCCCCAAAAGAATATATACCCCTTTATAAAGCAGCCGGGGAACGTTATGGGGTAGATTGGTTCGTATTAGCTTCAATTCATAAAATAGAAACTTCTTATAGCCGTATTCCCTTAATGGTTTCTAGCGTGGGCGCACAAGGTCACATGCAATTTATGCCCCCAACTTTTGCAGCATATGGAGTTGATGGGAACGGGGATGGAAAGCGTAGCCCCTGGAACTTAGAAGATGCTATCTTTTCGGCAGCGAACTATCTTTCTCATAGTGGATACAAGAAAGATATTAGAAAGGCTATATGGCATTATAACCACGCTGAAAGGTATGTGAATGATGTATTAGAAACAGCAACACAAATAAGGGGCAGTATGTAATGAAAAAAGACCCGGTTTACAGTGAAAATGTTTTCTTGAACGGGAAACACCACAGGCTTTTTAAAAAGATCAACTTCTACTTATATCGGGCTTTAGCATTTCTTCTCTTAACAACGGGTTTAGTTTATGTGATTTTAATATTAAGAATGGTACTTACAAATTATTGATACAATACGAACGTATATTCGTATATAATTAGGAGGTATTTATGGATATTTACGATATTTCTTTATATTTAAAAGAGCTTTCAGATAAGGCGGACGAGATCAAAAAGCTAGATAGAGATAGTTACAAACATTATAACGACAAGCAGATAATAGAAATGATTCTCGATGAAAAAATAGAAAGCTTGAAGAATGGAATATAAAAACGAATTTAAGCTTCTCATATATTGGTTCTTAATTTTCATATTTAGTGTATGGCTTCAATTTAAATTTCTTTTATAGGTGAGTGAATAGCCATAGGAGATTCAAAATATTAGGGGGTGAAAAATATGGATATTAAAGATATTATCGAAGCGAATTCTAAAGCTACTCCGTTTATTATTCCGTTAGGAATTATATTTGGCATACTGTCTTATTTTGAAGGAAGTTACTTTGTTTCTAGTTTAATTCTTTCTGTTTCAGGTATAAACCTAGCTCTTTTCTTACATGGTAAATTTAAATCTTGAGGGGGATATTTTGAATATGTCTATACTAGTTCGGTCTTCAAAAGTTAAAAAAAGCAGATGGTTTCAATGTGATGAAACACAGGCGATCAAGAAGATTAAAAGAAGGTCAAAAAACAAGATCGCTAAACAATCACGAAAGAAGAATACAAAGAAATAATTTTCTAAAACGTTCGTTTTTGATAAGAATGAACGAGATTAAAAAAACGATGTTTTTTATATGTTATGCTTTTATCAAAAATATTTACAAAAACAAATTTTCTCACTTTACAACAACAACCCTTTTTGATAAGATTATGAATATAAAGGAAAAGGAGGTAAAAAATGTTTTATAGTCCTTATAGAATTATTGCAAATATCACTATTATGACAATATTAATTGCTTCTCTTGTTTTTATCGTTTTTGTTTATGAACCTGATTCAAACAAAAGGGAAAGCCTGATAGCTGAAAAGCTAAGTGTTAAGAAAGATAAGTTTGTTTATGATTTTTATGAGGATGAAGTTTTAGTAGATGGTGGAAAAATTTATAAAGTGTTTTTCAATAATCAAGAAACAAAGATTACTAAATTTGTTTTTGTTGGTTATGAAAATTAGAAACATTATGTGCAATAAGAAAGGAGAACCATATGGGACATGACGATAAAAAGTACGATATAAAAGAAGGCGAATTGTTACCTAAATATGATGAAAACGGATTTGCCTTACAGCCAGATTATACATGTGATTTTTGCGGTTATCCAAATGATGAAACAGAGTATAAACAAACTGAATACGGTGAATATTGTTGTAAAAGTTGCTATGAAGAACAAAAAGAATAGTGTCACGTTACGTTGAAAGGGTGAGACAAATGGAGATAGTTAGAAAAAACTTTAGTGATACAGAGCTTTCGCCAATTATGAGTGTTGCTGTTAATGTTGCTTGTCCTTATTGTTTCAAGTCAAGGCAAGTAGAAGCGCCAGCGCCAGGAGAAAGCAACACAGTTATTTGTAAAGGTTTTATGTGTGGTAAGAAGTTTATTTTAGAAATGGAAGCATAAAAAAGGAGTGCTGAAAATGATTTTCGGTTATGCCAGGGTATCAACACAAGATCAAAACTTACAAATGCAAATAGACGAGTTAGACAAGTTCGGAGTTTTAGAAATTTTCGAGGAAAAAATTACAGGCAGCAAGAAAGATCGCCCGGCATTAAACGAACTTCTAAAGGTTTTAAGGAAAGGCGATAGGGTTGTAGTATACAAACTTGATCGGATCAGCCGCAGCACTAAACACCTTATAGAACTTGCAGAGCTTTTCGAGGAAAAAGGCGTAGAATTCATTTCTATAAAAGATAATATCGACACATCAACGGCAACTGGAAGATTTTTCTTCCGTATGATGGCTTCAATATCGGAATTAGAGCGCGATATTATAAGCGAGAGGACGCGCGCAGGGCTTTCAAGTGCCAGGGCAAGGGGTAGGCAAGGGGGCAGGCCTAAAAAGAACGAGAAAGCCATTCAAACGGCTTTAAAAATGTACCATTCGAAAGACTATAGTATTAGCGAAATTGTAAAAGCAACTGGAGTTAGTTCAGCTACACTTTATAGAAATATAAATAAAACAGTCGGTAACGAAAAAGATGGTATGAAGAATGAGGGGTGATTTCCTTTGTACTTAGAAAGGCAGAGGACGAAAGGTATTACTTATTTGTATCTAAAAACCTACTTTAGACGTGAACACTATTCTAGTAACAAAATGACAATTTATAAGTTTGGTAGGGTTGAAACAGCTTTAAGGGATATGTACGAATGGAAAAGAGATTTCAAGACGTTTCCAGAAGAACTTTTGGATAATGGTTGCACAAGGGAAGATTTAAACGCCTGGATAACAACGTTAGAAACAGGGATACATAAAACGGGGCGAAAGTTTTGTTTAGTGGTATAACCCACTAAAAGGCATAGGAGAAGGCAGCGCCTTCTCCCTCAAACAAACCTTTGCAAGAAGTTCAAGAAAGGTAGTTCTCATTACTAATAGTAATGATAAAAACCTTTTCTTGCAACGGGTAGAATTTATCAAATTTTGTAAGAATAAGGGAGAACGTCAAAAATGACTGAACAAGTATTTATTACACAAGGTGAAAACAGTTTTACAGATCGTGATTTTTTAACTCATGTCCTACATTATGGGCAACTAGATAGATGGGTGTTCTTTGAAAAAGGAGAAAAAACACCTGTAATAAATTCAAGTAATTCAATGAAGATCAAAGAGGGAACACAAGTTAAAATTTCCGAAACTATATTTGTTAAATGGTTGAAGCTGAATACAATGGTAGACCGTTCAAAGAGTAGAACAGAGAATTTTAAGATTAAGAGAAATATAACAAGCATTGCAAAGGCTCTTGGTTATTCTGATACATCTGGTCTTTATAGGGTTCTGCAACCTATGTATGAAGTAGGTTTAATAGATGTTAAAGAAAAGATGTTTAACGGAAAAAACACAGTTGATATTATTGTATATCCTTATCCGGTTTATTCTGATTCTACAGTAACAAAACTATTAAAATGTAGATCGTGGGAAAAGCGAAACTCACTTGGCATGGCTCTTTCTAAAAGAGGTGTTAAGAGTAAGAAAGACAAAAAGAATGAGGTTTCACCTGTAGACAAAAGTCCACAGGTGGAAAATGAGGAAAATGAAGTTTTTCCTGTAGACAAAAGTCTACAGGTGTCTGTAGACAAAAGTCCACAGGTACCTGTAGACAAAAGTCCACTATCTAATAATAATAAAGTCTCTAATAAAAATAAGTCTTCTAATATCAATAAATCAGAGAAAACAGAGAGTGAACTTTTAGAAGAGTTTATACAGGATAACAAACTAAAAGATATAGAGATTGATAGATTGAAAATGAAACTTTCTCTTTATCCTTCTAAAAACAAAAACTCTTTTAAAGCATACTTGTATAAATTATTGTTATCAGTAAAAAAAGAAATAGAGATAGAACCAAAAGGTCAAAACCTGGTAATAGGGGAAGATCATTATTTGAAAAGTAATTCAGTTAAAAAAACAGGGGTAGATGGAAACCAGGAATCAAACGAGCTTACAGAAGAAGAAGGAGCAAACTTCTTAGAAGAGCTTCTAAATGGTAATAAGTAATGAGTGAATTTTTCTATGAGGAAAAACGTGTAGTATGGTTGCTTATAGGAATTAACATCATTCATATAGTGAGCCTGGGAGTTTGGGGGGCGGGGTGAAATGTCGGAAATTTATGTTTACAGTCTTAATACTGCGATTGTACTGGGGTTAGCAACAGCTTCTCTAGGAATAATAAATGTAGTTTTTAGTTGGATAGATTACTTTCTAGGCAGAAGGTGAATAAGGAAAAGCCACTTCTTAAATGGAGTGGATTTTCTGTGTTCATAGGATTTATAAAACCCACGAAGAATATTTACGTGAGGTGATCTTTATGAAAATAGGTGAAGTATTAGCGTTGACCCTAGAGAAAAAAGTGTCTGTAATTGCAAAAGAAAGCCTGGATATAGGAGAAAAGAAAACGGTGGAAGCTCTTAAGAAAGCCGGGTGTTATTCCATAAGTGGTAAGAAGGGTTGGTATTTCGACGGTGAAAGAAGCGTTTTAGAAAAATCTATTTATGATTTTGTAGAAAAGAAAGCCGCGGCAGGAAATAAAAAAACTTCCCAGGAAAACAGAAAGAAAGGAAGTAAGGAAGTAAACTTAAAAACAAATAAACAAGTAAACAATAAAACTTATAAACCAGGAAGTAATAAACTTGGAAACCCAGGAATCAAACAAGTTGGAAAAGAAACAAAAAAAGTAACATATGAGATTGATCCAAAAATTCATGATGAATTAAAAATAAGGTCAATTCGAGAAAAAAGGAATGTATCGGAGATCGTAAACGAATTATTAATTAAAGGGCTTAATATGGATTAAAACGTGGGGTTTATAAATATAAGTATATATTTAATTTTGCACGGCTTTTGGACTGTTTTTGATGGCGTAAAGGTTATTAAATAGGGTTCAGTAAGTCGTGTTTTTCGTTTTTTTCTTTTTGGGGGTAAAAATGATTTTTAAAAAGTTTTGGCATATAGTTTCAAAGTTTTGGCATATACGACATAAAAAACCATGTGATAAATTGGAATTAACAAAAAAAGCAAATAAAAAAAGTTGCAGTCTTTCAACGGTCGCCAAACCATTGAGAGGATTACAAGGTACGGACATACCTAGCAACCGGAAAAATTCCACTTACAACTTACCAAGAATTATATCTATTTTTTGGTAATGCGTAAAGTAGGACTTTTAAAGGGATTGTTATGTCTTGCGCCTGTTCGCAAGTTGTAGCAATCCCTTTTTATTTTTGCTTTAGGGGTGAAACACATGGAAAACGAAACACAAATAGTAGTACCCGTTGAGATCAGGGAATTAACCAAGATCGAAACAGAAAAAGGAATTATAAATGTTATCCATGAAGTGAGCCTGGGCGATTTGATTATCTCTACCATTCTTTTATCCATTCTAATCTTCATGGTATTAAGTCGAGTGATTAGGAGGGGTTAGGAAATGTATGAGATCGTCGGTCAATCGCCAAAAACAATAATTCTTATTTATATCATGTTTATGGCAGCCTGTTTTGTAACCTATCCACTCATAAGGTTGATTACAACAGCAGCAGAAAAGGGGCTGAACAAATGGAGATAGGCGGCTTAATGGCTTATGCCTTCAAAGTTTTTTTAGGAAACCCGGACATTATGGCTGCTTTAATCACCTGGGCGGTTCTTGTAACCCTAGCGTTAACAGTCATAGAGATTTTTAAAGAAACAAAGCTATGAAAGGGGCTAGGCTAAATTGAATTTATCAGGTGTATGGGATTGGACATTTTTCTGGAACACATTCGGCTTCATTTTAAAAACAGTCGCTTCATTCTTAATGATCGTTGTGGCGATTATCGCAGTAGGTATGCTGCTTCAAGTAGTTATTAAGGCAGTAAGGAACAGCAGGGAATAGTTATGCTGCAACTTCCTACATTCTTTTCTAATACTAATTTATCTACAATGTGGGGTTATGTAGAAACTTTACTTAAATTTATTGCCCCGGGGGTTATGATACCCTTCGCCATTGTGTGTGTTGGACTTCTACTAGGTGTTGTTATTCGAGCCTGGAAA
>NZ_JACZDX010000017.1:0-13624 GCF_015903925.1 Fictibacillus sp. 23RED33
CCCCATAACTACCACTGATTTTTTCCAAAGCTGTATACAGTACGGAAGCAAATAATATTAGCAACGCTATCAATGGAAATCTAATGTAATTAGCAATTTCAAAGATATAAAGTAGATTCAAAAGAAAAATAATTACTGTTGCAAAAATTAAGCCATTCACATTTAAAAAATTCCTTTTTGATAAGTTTACTCTGTTCAATTGAAACCCCTCCCTAATGAAATTTTACATTATTCTATTCTACGGTAGAACCTCATAACCCCTTTTTGGGTTATGAGGTTTTTTAGTTGTCGACCTTTGCTATCCAGTTTCAGTCCTTCATGCTGGGGTCCCACCAACATTTTGACGTAAAACCCACGTTAAGACATTTTTGGTAGTAGAATGAGGTTTTTCCTTACTCTAAGCTAGGGAATGGTCTCTAATACCAAGGGTTCCAGCCTTATCGTGGGAAATGTGTTGAAAAGTTGGAGCTATCCCTATATAAACACAAATCACTTCTAAATAATGTATTTAGCAAAAAGTATATACCGCATAAAGAGCCTTCATTATAAAAATAAAGGCTCTTTATGCGGTATCAGCCTATGGGCTGACTGTTGGTTTCAATCCAGGCTGTGATCTCTTCAAAAGAGTATATATGGTTAACAACATCAACCGTAAAATCTTCAGCTGCTTTTTGAGGAGCTCTCAAACGATATCCGTTGTATTTTAAAAACTGGACCATAGAAACAAACGCTGTTCGTTTATTCCCGTTATGAAAAGCATGATTTTTAGCAAGTGAATCAAACAGAGCTGCAGCCTTCTCAAACAAAGAGCCATATCTGTCTTCTAAAAAGGCGGATTGTTGTGGTCTGTGAACAGCTGAATTCAACAGAGAAGGGATTTTTACTCCTTCTTTTTCGGTAGGACTGTATTTCTTAATGAGATATAAATTGATGGCTACAATCTCTGTTTCCGTTAAATATCGAACAACATCCATTACCTATCTTTTAATCCTTTAATCGTTTCATCGTACTCGTTCAAGGTACTGTTAAGCACATCGAAGAAATCAGGGCTCAATCCTTCTGGAAGAGAAACCTTCTGTTGTCTCTTCGAAATCTTTATCACATCGCCATCTACTTCTACAGCCAATAAATCACCTTGTATAGCTCCAATTTTTCTAAGAGCTTCGGTCATGTTGATCCCTAAGCTATTCCCTACCTTCGTCACTTTACGTTCCATTTCCATCTCTTTCACCATGCCCATTTTGGATTTCCTCCTTATATGTTATGTCCATAATGTAAAATGGTTAAACAATTATACTGTATATACGTATATACAATAATAACATAGAATATGTAAGAATGCATAACAAAACCAAGGAACTACAGATCCTTGGTTTTGTTTGGTCTTATTTATAAAAAAGAGAGAAGTCTCTTTTAGCTTACGCTTTTTTTAGACGTTTGTCAGGATAAACGTGTAGCAGATGCTTGAGAGAGCAATCCTACGACGATTAACGTCGACTTTCCGATCTACTACCCAATTCGATGTAACATACAATACTCATAGAAGGGAAATTCGAGCAAAAGTCGAATCTATATAGTATTCTATTTTAATAGGTCGGATATGATTATACGTCGGTCGATTGTCGGTAGTCGGATAAAAAGACGATAAAGGTCGGAGGGTCGAAAATGAACGGATTACTAAAAAAGAAAGATGTTACGGAGGCTGTTGGTGCCCCAAAAACTACTATTCACGACTGGATGCAAGAGTTCTCCGCATTCATTCCGAAAATAAAGAACGGACAAACAGTGTATTACAAACCGCAAGCGATCGATGTTTTGCTTGAGATCAAGAGAATGCGCGAAGAAGGACTCGATAAAACTCAAATAGCGATGGAGCTTCCAAATATGGGATTCGCTATGGATGCGGACGAAACGGTCAACAAGGTACAAAAGGTAAGATTGCAAGCAGAGCAATCGGGGAATAGAGACGCTCTCATGACTGTTATGCAGACAATGGCGGTTACTATGGAACGGATGACAGAGCTTGAGAAGGCTGTCCAAGAGTCAAAAGAAAAGCAACTAGAGCAGGAACGAAGAAACGAAGAACTCGAGAAGAAGATTGAGAAGCAAAATCGATACATAGAAGAGAAGCTTGAAGAAAGAGATCGTAAACTCATGGAGGTAGTGAGACAGTCGCAAAAGGAAACGACTAGCCAGATCGCAGCTGCTCAAGAGGCACAGGAGATCGAACGGAAAAATAAAGGATGGCTTAATCGATGGTTTGGAAAGTGAGACTTGCAGAGATGCGGGTCTTTTTTGTGATAAAATTATTTCTTAACAATCATTGATGTGAATGACAAGGTTGTAAAAAAATATTTTTATTCCCTTTAGATATCATGAAATATTTGTAATTTGTTCAATAATATTACTTTAATTTTGTGATAATATTAATCCAATAGACAAAGTCTGTTATTTTTTTACCCTAAAAAAGAACATACGTTCGCAAACGGAGGATAAAAATGTCTTGTAACCTTAAAAAATCTCAATCAACTATTTTTAATTCATTTCTATCAGAAAAGGATAATGAAGACGCTTTATATGAATATAACCAAAATCCTTCAGAAGAAAATAAGAGGAATTTAAATAAAAAATTTAAGAGTTTTTATTTTAAAATACGCGCAATTGCTTATTTTTCTAAAGCTTTACCTTATGAAGCAAGGTACTTTGATAAACGAATACGACAACATAATAAACGTTTCAGTATCAGTTTAGATAAACCTATAAATCAGGAGAATACGACATTGAAGGATCAGTTGGTAGCAACGAATGATGGGTCAAGAATCTACATATATGAAAACGTTCACCAGATAATTAATGATTCAAAACTTGAAAATGCATTGCGAACGTTAACAGAGAAACAAAGAAAAATCATTTTATTAAATGTTGTTTATAAGTACAAAGATATTGAAATTGCGAACGCACTTAATATAACCCAACAAGCCGTTTCTAAATCCAAAAAGCAAGGACTATTAAAGTTAAGGAGGTATTTTAATGGAGCCGATAGCTGAACAATTTTTCCTTCAAATAATTGGGAATGTTGGCTTTCCCATTGCAATTACTGTTTATTTACTGCATCGATTTGAGAAACGCATAGAGTTATTACAAGAAGCTATTAATTCTTTATCTGAAGTTGTCCGTAATAGCAAAAAGGAGTGATATAAACATTGAATTCAGAGGGGTATAATAAAGAGATAGAGGAAGTAATTAAACTAATTACACCCAAAATAAAAAAAGAACTTTTACAAACTTCATTAGAAAATCGAGAGGATCTACATCAGGTACTTATGGAGTATGTAATTCGTAAACTCAAATCTGATACACTAGCAAATGTTCCAGGATTTTTTGAATTTATTGAGAGCTAAAAAACTCACCTCTAACGCGGCGAGTTTTTTAGCTTGTTTATGCGATTAATTTTGAGAAATAGTAATAAGCACAAGATAGATGATGTAAAGCCGATATACCTTAATTGATCTACGGTTGAATTTCTGTTGTAACTAAATGTATCAACTAAAGCTATTATCCAAATCACTGTAATTAAAAGGTTGTAATAAAAAACAAACTTCATACTTAAATCATTCTTATTAAGAAATCTCTTTAACAATGCCAATACAACCATACAAATGCAGAGTGAAATAAATACATTAACTTCAATATTTGTTGGACCGGAATCGCCTTCGACATAAACCATTTGTAAAAGGAAGGTTAAAGGAAGACCTATTATAATAAGCAATATAACAAATAAATCTAAAATTTTTTTCAAAAATAATCATCCTTTTTAAATAATGGTTGTTAATTAATTAGTAGGTGCCCCTTTATATATTGAATCGTGCATGATTACAAAAAAATGGGGGAATCAATTATGCCAACTTGGAAATCAACTTATGTAGCCGGAGAATATATCAGTTATTACGCAACAAATAATGCTATTCACATTTTAAATTCACCATCTTTACAAAGAGCAGTAAGTGCAGGGAATGCGTTTGCAGTTGCAGATGCAATGAAAAGAGTATATGCAACTGAGCGTCGTGAATCACTAATGATTGATACAGAATCTTTAGCTATTGAGATTTACGGGCATGTTTATCCTGGTAAGTTATTTGATAAGATTAAGGGTCTAGCTTCAGTATCATCCACTGTGAAGAAATTCGTTGATAGTCTATCTGACCGTACAGAAATCATAGATTGTGGTGAGTCTTCTGTAGATGGTAATCGTTCAATTTGGGATGCTCTTGTAAATCTTGTAATTGTGTAAATAACACTAACCAATCATTGATCGTTAACGATCAATGATTGGTTTTTTATATAAATTATCCATTATTAATATATTTTGTCAATAACACCACATTTAAGATCTGTGGTGTTTCTAAAGAAGTAAAAAAGCAAATTTAAAACAATTAAAATTAAAACCACGACTTAAGCCGTGGTTTGATTTTCCTTTAAAATAAGGCAGGTAAACTAAAAGTTTGATAGAATTAGTCTAGAAATGAGAAAAACCCCTCTGGTTTGGCGGCCGTGGGGTTCTCTCGATCTGAAGGATTGTTATACCCTTTTTTTAGTTGTTATATGGTTATTCTACCATAGGGTATACGATTCCTTCCACTACTGGGGAGGATTTTTTTATGGAAAATTTAAACGCCTACGAACGCGCCAGATATCATACCTGGTTTCATCATAACGAGGCAGACGGATACATAACCCTTGCAAAGAAAACGAAAAAAGGATTTCAGCAATTTCATGTGAAGCCGAAACAGTTGGCACTGAAGCTCTCAAAATGGCTCGGAGAGGACGTTTATTTCTCTCAGAACACTTTTTATAAGCCTCAACGCCAAATTGAGCTCATACGGCAATTGCGGTCGTTATATGTGGATCTGGATTGTTATCTCTTAAACTATGATCCGAAATGGATCATCGGAAAACTAGAATTAGAGTTTTTTAATCAAAGTATTCCAGAACCTAGCCTTATTATCTTCTCAGGTAGAGGTGTAGTTTTAGTCTGGCTGATTGATCCTGTACCTTACCAAGCCCTTCCGTTGTGGCAAGCTGTTCAAAATCATTTTGTACAACAGTTGAAAGCAATGGGCGGAGACACACGAGCGACGGATGCTGCACGTGTATTCCGTCTTGATGGCAGCATTAATTCCAAAAACGGAGAAGCTGTCCAAGTTCAATACCGGCATGATTATCGATACGTACTTCGTGATATTCAAAACGAATACTTACCAGATCTTCAACCAAAGAAAAAGACACGAGGACGTCGTAAGACTGTTGAAAGGCTTTTTAATACATACTCATTACACCATGCGCGTCTGCTTGATCTCGTGAAGCTTGTGGAACTGCGAAACTTTGATGTAAAAGGATACCGAGAGACCATTCTCTTTCTCTATCGATACTGGCAGTGCTGTTATGTGGCAGATCCGGAGGAAGCTTTAAGGCAAACACTAATCTATAACTCACAGTTTTTGGAACCATTGGCTGAAAAAGAAGTGATTCGTGCCACCAAGAGTGCGGAGAAGGCATGGAAAGCCAAAAATAGCGAAGAGGCGAACACTGTAGCCAAAGAAAAAGGCTATCCAGGAGCCGGCTACAACCTAAAGAACGCTAAAATCATCGGATGGCTCGATATCACGGAAGACGAACAGGTACAGCTGCAGACAATTATTGGACGTAACGAGAAGAGAAAACGTAATACTGAAGCTAAAAGAGAACAACGACGAAGAGAGGGAATGAAGCCTCGTAAAGCGTATCTTGATGCCCAGAAGGAAAAGACAGAGGACAAGCTATGGTTGTTGCAGAAAGCTATAAATAAATATCCAGATACAACACACGAAGAGTTAGCGAAACTATTAAACATTGAAAGATCTTATGTAAGTAAGTTACTCAAAAGGCTTTAAAATTGTAAAAAAATGTATGTGACAGGTATGTCTCTTTATATTAAGGGGACGTAGTCCCTGCCCCTTTATGGGGCTTCTGTTTTTATTCGTACCTTTTTACATCTACAACCTCAGTTTGTATCACTCTCTGTGTTTGAGCGTGCGGATGTTACGTTTGTAGTCACTCGTGTAGATCCGTATTTGTTTGTAGTTCAGCAGTACGGGCTGTATAAGTTAAGCGTACTTTATAAGGGGAGGATTCTTTTGATTGAGGCTATTGTTTTAATCGGTTGTATCTTTATTTGTATTGCTTTAGATTATGGTGTGGAATATTGGAGAAGACATCGCTAATTGAGGGTTTAAAAAGTCTTTAATATCTGTTTAATAACTTATGCTTTTCTTTTACAGAGCTGCAAGTCTAAGTTTTCCTTCTATGACGGGCCCGAACACCAGGTTTTTTCTTGCTATCGCTTCGAAAATCAAATGACCCCACACAGGCAACATCATCCTATGTGGGGTCATTTGAACACCTGGTGGTCGGGCTGTTTTTTAGTTAGAAGTGGTTACTTTTTGGTAAGGTTTAATCTTATAGATTATAGCTATAAAACAATGAAGAAAAATCCATTTAAGTTTGTTTATTTGGTTAGGTTAAGAACATGGAAAAATATTTAATGAAGTGAGTTTATGTATGTTTATAGGCAGAGGAAAGTAGTAATTACATACGTAAATGGATAGATAACATAAAGGATAATCAATTTATATATGATTTACGCATCGATTTCGGTGTTTTTCCTTATGGATAAAGGCTTGATGCTGCTCAATAAAATATCGTAAACACCAGAAGACCTCACACACCCAACGTACACGGGTCTGTGAGGTCTTCTGGCACTCTTTTTAAGAGCAGCAACAAAGTAGTTTTTAGTACATGCTCTGAGAAGCTCATATTTTGGTTTTAAGAGATTTTTAGTTCGTGTTGATTTGAAATGCGTAAAATTTTGCGACGTGTATTCAAGGGCTATTTAATGTCTTTATATGAGGATATTTATTTATTCTCTTGATTTTCATACATGAATTATATATTCTCTCATTTCTTGAGGATCATTGTTTTTTTAGATGGTAATTTGTATTGTAATGGAGAAAAGTTAAAATTCACCATGTGTATAAAGTTGATATTTTTACAACGGTCTTGTCCTATTTTTCTAACCCTCCCGAAGCCAGGTAGGAGGGTATGGATAGGAAGGTTCCCCCGATAAGGATTGGGTCTTTATATCTTATGTGCTACATAAATAAAAAGTTACGTTTAGGTTTCTTAAGAAAAAAGATTCCTACAGATAGACATTGAGTTTTCCAGCAAGAACAATATGTAAATGGGAATAGTGAAGAACTAAAGTTAAATATTTATCTAAAAATGACGATGTTTTAAATAAAAGGTACTGTGATCATTTTTCTGTATTTGGGCGCTTGGAAAAATAGGAGTGAGTAGCGCAACCGACTATAGGGAGGAACACTTAATGATTAAGACTAGTACCCAAATTTTAGATTTAAATGCGCTTGTATCTGCTCTCGAAATCAACTTAGCAATGATTGAATTTAATTTAGACAGAGAAGTTATTTGGGTGAATGACAATTTCGCTCAAACGATGGGTTACAGACGTAATGAAATGATAGGATTGGATCATAAAAGCTTTTGTACAAAAGAATACAGAGAAAGCAAAGAATACATAAAATTATGGGAAAACCTTAGGTTAGGTGAAAAATTTCAAGAGAAGATTGAACGCATTGATAAAAATGGAAATATACTTTGGCTCGAAGTAACATATATTCCCATTTTAGATAACGAAGGAGCAGTAAGTGCAGTCCTGAAAATCGCAACAGATATTACAAATCGAGAGAATAGCACAACAAACATTATCTCTAAATTAAAACAGATGCCTAATGATTTAGTAGATATAGTAATCATGAATTCTAATGAAAAAATAAAAGCATTAGAGTCATTAAAAAAACAAATTGATTTAATTAGTCAAACATCAAAACTCATTAAAGATATATCTTCACAAACAAATTTATTAGCTTTAAATGCAGCAATAGAAGCAGCTCGGGCTGGAGAATACGGAAAGGGATTTAATGTTGTAGCTCAAGAAGTAAGGAAATTATCAGATAACTCTAAGGAAGCAATTCAAGAAGTTGACTTAAACATCAAAAACATTACAGCAGAACTTTTAACCGTTAATCATATAACAGAGGACTTGCAAAAAATAGTAAACGTTACAAAATCAGAAATAGATGAAACAATATCTGATTTTGAAGCTATGTTATAAGATTGTGCGATGTTTAGTTACAGCGCATCTTAATTGCATAGAAACGAGTGGAATCATACACACAGTAGGTTGTACACATATAGTAAAGGTATGACCGATAGAGTGCATCCCTGATATCACCAGCGCTGTATTGGTTTTTTTCAGCTGCCGGTTAAGGGGGAGAAAACATGAAAAAAAGAAAGTGTCCATGTCTGAAAAAGACTCCTTTGATCAGACCTCTACATTCACTACCACCTATCGTTTGTAAAAAACGATGTTGCCACTCTAAATAATAATGTATACCGACCGAGTTCTCCAAACAGAACGCGGTCTTTTTAAATCCTGACAAATAAAAAGAGAAGCCTTTTTATAGACTCCTCTCTTGTAAAACGGATCGAACTTAGTGATGGTTACGATGACAGCTGCATCTTTTCTTTTCGTATCGTTTACACTTGTAGTAAACGGTACGAGAAGGTTCGCATTTTCTTTCGTGTCTTCTACGACAACAACAGTTTCTATAGCCTATGATTATTCCCCCCCTAGAAAAATAATCCGACCCTATTGAACGGATCCGGTTCCTATATGCTATGCCGGTAGGGACAAGTTGTATAGACGATTATGGTTATTGTTTAAAGTATTCTATTCTCTATTCGTGAGTCGTTAGAGATATTTTTTAAGATTAGAAATTAGTTAGAGAGTATACTTCATTTATGTTTTTGAACCCCGATATCTATTAGGGGTGATTATAATGGGAAGTAATTTACTTGGAGATGCTGAACTTTCTATTTCTGTGATTCCTTTCGTTTTTTTATTTGTTATATTAGTTGTGATTGCTGTACTGATCAGGATGTTATTTCGTTGGTTGCCGAGACAAGTATTTAATTTCTTAGTCAGTTGTGGTTTATTAGCTGGTGCGTTTTTATGGGGCTATCTCACGTTTTACGCAGAGTGGTTTCCCTATTTTTAGGGGTAATCTTTCAACGAAGCAAATCAATGAAATCGAGAGAAAACGGAAGATCGTAATTTTTAATTATGTAGCTTTTTTGAACGTATTTCCCGAACGCAAAAACCCTGAATTTCGCCGAAAATGGCTGGATTCAGGGTTTTGTTTTTTGTTTTGGTTCCGCAAAGGATTTTTATGTTAACTAGATTTGTATAGAGTATTCATATCTTCTTTCTCATTTTTGAATATTATTTTTCAAATATTATGCCTATTTTATTGAATATTAATCTTGATTTCAGTCATAACGCTAGTACAAAAATAAAAAGATCGTTAGTGTAATTGAATTGCACCCACGGTCTTTTTATTTGTTATTCTTCTACCTCTGTTCGATCAGGACGAATAACGGCTATGCCATGCTTGAAGATCAACACTTCTTCCTTTTTAACCAATAAAGCAATGCTGTATTAATCATATTCTGTGAACTTTCCTTTTATTTTTGTGCCGGATGTTAAATGAACAACGACAGGTTGATTCAGAAATTTTGTATATAGTCGTTTCTGAAGTTGATGAGGTGTGTTTTTGAATTTTTGTTGTATTTTTTTTGTTTCGTTTCTGTGGTAGTCATAGTTTAACCTCCTAGTGTTGATTTTATATAACTGTATCATGAGTTGGAAGTATTTAAAAAATATGGGAGATTAGTAGAATGGATTCCTATTAGTAAATGAATTGTTCGTTTAACCTGAAAGAGGTAGAAATTTTAGCGAGTAAAACATGAAATTTGGAGGTTTCCCCCTTTTTATGACGAAATATACTTTTATTCCAAATATAAGGAGGATAACTATGAAAAAAAGTATTAAAAATGTATTAATGGTTACAGGGTTATGTTTAGGAATTGTTTCGGTATCAACTGCTGTTCATGCTGCTAGTTATGATACGACTGTTCCAGTGTTTAAAGATTTTGAATCATCAAATGTAACCAAGAGTGGAACATCATCTGGACAAAATCATGCTATAACCTTTGAAGGTGCAGGAAAATTAGTAGCTTGGATTGAAAATGAAGGCGGATCCAATATAACTAATAAAGTTACATACTCAGCTCCTCAAAGTATGCCTTTACATTATTCTTTAGGTGGGGACAAATGGACTGGAAAAAAAGTTCACTTAAATCTATCGACATCTGCAGATACTTACAATTCGATTGAAACTTCAGGAAATTGGTACAATTACGGTTACTGATTTAAATTAATTTAAATATAGGATGTCCTCAGTCCGGGGACATTCTTATTTTTACAAAGGAGAAGGAACATGAAAACTTACATTAAAGAGGAGTTTAAGCGTGCTTTCATATCGAAAAACACTGCAATTAGTCTAATCTTATGTATAATTTGTATTCTAGTAGGCTCTTTTGAATCTTTTTATTTATTTGGTTTTCTACAAAATAATGCATTTAATCTATTTATGCTTTCTTATAGTGAAGGGACAAGTGCAATCTTAAGTACTTTGTTTCCTTTGATTGTATCTATTCCTTTTGTATCTTCATATTTATCTGATGTAAATTCGGGACTAATAAATTACATAGTGTTAAAAACGGGGAGATTAAAATACCTTACGATAAAATTAATAGTTAATGGGGTAGTTGGTGGATCTGTAATTGCCGGAAGTTTATTCTTTTCATTTATAATTTATTTAATTGTTACAGGTTTCTCTAAGGCTGAACTTAGCAATTCAACTGTAGTTTTTGGTGATATTTATCAACAAAATCCTGTTTTGTACATTTATTTACTTATCCTGAACTCATTTATTTGTGGTATGTGTTTTTCCACTTTTGGAATAGGGATGTCAACACTTCTAAAGAATAAATATTTATCTGTAATCTTCCCTTTTTTATTTTATATTTTTTCAGGGACAATCTTATTGCAGATTAATAAGCTGTTTAATTCTGTAATTACATATGATTTAAATTTTTATTATGATCTTAAGTATACAGATGTTTTGCTTTACCAAGGATTGTTATTCTTAATTGGAATCTCTCTATTTTATTCAGGAGCTAAAATTAATGAAGAACAGACAGTCTAATTTTTTTTTAGCATGTAAACTACTATTAATTATGTTCAATTATAAAACTTTGTTTTTGATAACTTGTTTAATGAGTATTTATAGCATTTTTAAGTTTTATCAATTTATAAAGATGCCTTTTCAAAAAAACATTTATGATTTACTTTTATTTACTTTCAGCGACTTTTATTTTGTTTTTTATGTATTAAGTTTACTTTTTTTATTAACTCTATATAAATATTTACCTACGTCAAAGTTTAATGAATACCTAATTATTAAATTTGAAAATCGAAAAGTATGGTTATTTTCAAATTTAGTATCTATATTATTCATTGGTGCAGCGTTTATTTTGATATTAATTTTTATTTGCCTATTGGAATCGTTCGGTAAAGTGGACTATTTAAATAAATGGAGTGAATTCAGTCGAAATAACTATAAATACTCATTAGGTAATATTTTCAATTCTTCTTCGCCTGTCATCATAGCTTTAAACAATATCGGAATGGTTTATTTATACCTCTGTATACTAGGTTTTACTTTTTTTATAAGTCATTTAGTTTTTAGAAATAGTATACTTAGTTTTGTCATTGCTTTTGGAACAAATCTTTTTAGTGTAATAATCTTTATAGCAAAAATTCAAGTACTTTATCAATTTACTTATATTTATTATGTTTTAATTTTGATGAAGCAGTATCAAATAAATGTTATAAAAGAATTTACTTTACCATCACTTATGTATTGGTTTTCGCTAATTCTAATAGTCTTACTAATTAGTATGTTTAGATTAAATAAGGTAGATTTTTATTGGAGAGGAAAATGAAATTAATTAGGATTGTCAAAAGAAATCTTATCAGTTTGTTGACATACAAATCTGTATTTTTTATCAGCTTTGTGTTTATTAGTAATTTCATTCTCACAAAAAATCAATTTGAAAATGAAGGATCGTTATTGTTATTAAGTTTTATAGGCCCAGTTAATTTAGGATTTGATGTTTTAAAATGGTTGCTAATTCAGTTACCTTATATAGTTATTATTGGTGAATTTTTTTATAGAGATATTACGCATAGAATGATTTACATATTCCCTCGGATAGGAAATGTTAAAGTATGGTTTACTAGTGCGATTGTGACTATAGCTATTTTTGTATTGATATACTACCTCTTGGGATTTGGGATAACTTATACTTTATTTAAATTATTCGGGAACGTACAAAACTCTAAGAGTATTCTTGAGAATTTTATATTATTTCAAGAATATACAACTGTCTCTTTATTGTATAACCTATTTTCTCTACTAGTGTTATCATCAATCATCTTAATTTTAATAAACATGATCTTTACAATTTTTATTGGAAATTCTACTGTTTCCTTTACCTTAATAATGGTGTTTATTTTAATTTCCATATTAATAAACAGCACATTCCCCAATTTGACAAAATGGTGGCCAGTATCGCAAGGAGTTCTCGCTTGGCATGATTTTACTTATTTTACTTTATATTGGTCTTATGTATATTTGTTATTACTATTGATTATATTGCCATTTATATATTATTTCGTGTTTTTAAGTAAAATGGAAAAAATAATATGTATTGAAAGGTAGGTCAACTATGAGTAATATAGTTAAAATTAATAATCTTACTAAAATTATTAAAGGAAATATTATCTTAGATAATATTGATCTTGAAATAAAAGAAGGTTTAATTTACGGAATAATTGGGAGAAATGGTTCTGGAAAAAGTATGTTATTCAAATCAATATGCGGTTTAATTTCACCTACAGAGGGTTCTATCGAAGTATTTGATAACATTATTAGTAAAGGGAAATTTCCTAAAAACTTTGGGGTGTTATTGGATTCTCCAGGTTTTATACCTGAATATAGTGCTTTTAAAAATTTGAAGTTATTAGCCTCTATAAATAATAAAGTAACTGATGAGCAAATCATTGAAATAATTATAAAATTAGGTCTAGATCCTTATAATGAAAAACCTGTTAAAAAATTTTCCTTGGGAATGAAACAAAGACTTGGAATTGCACAATCTATTATGGAGAGCCCAAAATTACTTGTTTTAGATGAGCCTATGAATGGATTAGATGAACAAGGTGTACATGATATTAGGGATCTAATTTTAGATTTAAAGCAGCAGGGTGTTACTATAATATTATCAAGTCATAATTCCGAAGATATCAATGTTCTTTGTGACCTTGTTTATAAAATCGATAATGGTAAATTAGTGAAGTTTAAAAATGAAAAAGAGAAAACAAAATCGCTAGGTTAGTTATTATTATAATTTGTAAAAACAAGAGCGGACTTGTGTTTGTGTAGGTATTTAACGGATAGACAGATATGCCAGCAATAAATATTTTCAATGAATACAAAAACAAATAAAATAACAATAAAAAGTATTTTGTTAATCTTTCTTT
>NZ_JACZDX010000018.1:0-13105 GCF_015903925.1 Fictibacillus sp. 23RED33
TTTTGTTAAAGGCTGCGATCTGGCTAAGTCTTTCTTCTCGTTTTTTCTTAACTGCTGCAACACTCATCTTTTAGTCTCCTTTGGGTTCGTTATTTTTACTTACTATAATCAATACTTATCGTAACTAAAAGTACCTACATCCCTTCTATGAATCTTTTTCAAAGGGGCCGGCTGACCCCTTGAAAAGACAGGAAAAATGTTTTAATTCTGTGATTAATTTGGTATAATAAAGATAGTTAATTAAATCTCGTATGCCTTTTGGAGCCTTAAGCTATGCCAGTAGCTATGGGCTTATTTTTTTGCATAATTTTCGTTATTGCAAAGCATGTTTGCATCCCTCGCATTCTATTTCTTTAAATAAAGCTTGTCCTTCTTCTTCAACGTAGTAGATCCCTGGTTGTCCGCAACGAGCTTCTAATCCATCTTCAGCAAGAATGTGTTTAATTCCATTTATCAAAGCGTATTTGATCAATTAGTTTCCCACCTTACTACCAAGCTCTTTTTTCACCAGAGGTTGCATATTGTTCCTGTTCTCTTTCAATATCTTCTTCAGAAAAAATAGGAGCTCCTTTTGGTGTAACAGGTTTGTAGTTATTTGGTTGATTGTTTAATACTTTCATCCACTCTTGGTTCTTTGAGTTATTTATGTAACCGGTTTGTTTGTTTTTTGTTAGAACTTTATCAATAACCCAATTGCGGATAGCTCTATTATCATCACTGTATTTTTTATTGTTAGCACCTTTGTAGTTATCTAGCTCATCAAGCATCATTTCAGTAAGGTCTTTCCCGTGTTCTTCAATTAATCTGTCATATTCCTCTTGAGTTAAATTTACATATTCACGGAAAGGTTTTGTTTCTCTCTTTTTAATATTCTTTTCTTTAGTTTCTTTTACTTTAGTTTCTTTTACTTTACTTTGTGTACTTCTTCCGTCTGGATTCCGACTGGATTCCACCTTAGGGGCATCATTAATTGAGTTAATGGCGGAATTAACTCCAAAAGTTCCGTCAATAAGTAAATATTCTTCTTTAATCTCTACATCTTTTCTCTTTCTAACAATCTCTTTATAACGTTTTTGAATGCCTTTTGAAGTTAGAATGCTGAAAGTTTCGTATAGGTCTTTATCAAATAAATCTCGATCAATGGCTTCATTTACAACCTTTGTAACAAGATCGAAGTCGGCTCTGATTTCATCCGCGAATAAAAGGGCTTCATCTTCAGTCCATCTATACCAGTAACTCGAGGCATATATTTTTTGTAACAACTTAATGATGATTGCAAATCCTTCAAGCTTGTACTTTATTTCAATAAACTTGAATTTGTCGTCTAAGTGTACATCCAGTGGGAAATAGTCAACACTTTGTTTGTTTGGTCGAGCCATCCTTTTCACCTCCCATTAAAACTATGAAATACTTCTCAATAGCTCTTTTTTTAGCCTATCGAGCATTTTAATTTTCCAAAGAACATATTCTCTATTAATCTCTTTAGAATCATAACCAAGCTCATTTAAGCGTTTTAGAATTGATTCGCTAATCCTGTTGTTCACACCACCGTTTAACTGAAGTATTCTGGCTCTTGATATTCCAAGAACTTCAGCAAATTCTGGCCAGCTGTAGCCTTTTTCTTCTTTAATTCTTGCAATGGGGTTTTTAATCATGTTTTTTCACCTCCTTCAAATAAAAAAGGAATGACGGCCATTAAAAGCTTGGCGGTCATTCCCCTACATAGAATAATTAACTAGTAAGTAATGTAAAAATAGCAAAACATATTGCAAAATATACGCTCTTAGCGTATATTAATAATTAATAACACGAGATCCTTGCAGGGATCTATGTAGAGGGTTGTTCCGGAGCCGCCAAACTCATGAGGAACAACTTTTTTTATTTTGTCGAACATTTCTTCTACTTCCATATTAACCCTCGTATATATACTAGTCAATCTTTTCTTTCAGGGTGAAAAATGCTCTAAAATCCCATAACCGTGCGCTTTAAGGGTACTTGTACGCTAGTGGCGTATTAAATTTTTTCTCTTAATTTTAATAGTTTTTTACTTTTTGTTGCTTATTTTTACTTACGATAATAGAATGTTATCAGAACATACGCCGGTAGCGTATTTTTAGGGATGGGGGAAACATTATGGGGAATGAAATAACGCCGTCTACCAATCTGCCAATTTCAAATGCTCTATACGATCTTGTGAAAGATGATCTACTTGATTACTTAGAAAGCAATCATGCAGATAATACAACAAGAGCTTATGAAAGCGACCTTAAGTTATTCAAAGACTGGTGCAAGGTTAACGTAGTGCAAATTATTGATGATGAAAACAACGTTATAACACCGGTGCACCCACATGTATTAATAGCATACGTGCATTATTTAGACAGAAAAAAGAAGTTTAAAATCTCTACAATTACAAGGAAGATTGCATCGATTTCACAGCTGCACAATGAGTTTGAATCACCAGTCAAAGATATTCAGTTCCAAATGGTTTGGAAAGGTCTAAGAAGAAGAGTTGCAAAGGATCGTGAGGAATCTCACAGAATTAAGCCTACTCAAAAGAAAGCACTATCTCTTCAAGAGTTGTTGGAATTCATAAGCCATACTGATTCTTCTTTAAAAGGGTTACGTGATAAGGCACTCATGCTGTTAGGATGGGCTACAGCGTGTAGAAGAAGTGAATTAGTATCTTTACATCTAGAAGACCTTGAATTTACTTCTAAAGGGCTTGTAGTGTCTCTGCAACACTCTAAAACGAATCAAATGGGAAACGGTGAGAAGAAAGCAGTTATGTATGGGAAGAATCCAGGTACTTGTCCTATTAGAAGTGTACAGAAATGGATTGCAGCTGCAAAGATTACACATGGTCCAATATTCCGGCCGATCGGTAAAGGAGAAAAAGTAAAAGATATAGCTTTATCAGCTCATAGTGTCGGACACATTGTAAAAGAATACGCTGAGATATGCGGTTACGATAAGAAGGACTACGGTGGCCATTCATTAAGACGTGGATTAATTACAACAGCAAGTGAGGCTGGTAAAGACATATCATCTATAAAGCGTCAGTCTGGCCACAAATCTGATGCTATGATCTATCGTTATACAGAAGTTACGGATCTCTTTAAAAACAACGCTACAGAGGATATAGGGCTTTAATTAACCTTATAACGTGTGGCATTTTATTTATTAATGCATAATTTACTTTTAATGTGCTACAATGTTGCGTATAGCAACACAAATGGCACTGCTTGCAACATAAGTGCCACAAATAATGACGTTTTAGGTTAGGTATTTAGTGTTTTGCATAAAATAAAAAGAACCAGAATGTTGGCGCATTCTGGCTCGGCAGCTATTTTAGATTAGTTGTTTCATTCATCTTCGCAGGTGATAATCAGAGAGAAGTAATCCTATGTTGGCAAAAGCATGGGGATTACTTCTTTTTTGTTGCAATTATTATGTCTAGAGTTAACTTTAGACTACTTATAAGTACGTTGGCTACAACGGCAATAAGCGTTAATGCTTGATATACGGTCATTTAATCACCCCTCTCGTTCTCTGTCCTGGAGTGATAAGTATAATTAAACTAACTGTTAATCTGTCCCAAAATAGCTGTTAAAAGGATTGTATCACCGGGTTGCAAATACTTCCATAGGAATACTAATTTTTTTATTTTTTAGCGTTCGATGTAATCGTGCCATGGTCTATTACATAATTTATTCATAAAAAAGAACCTCCTGCAGCAGCAAAAGGTTCTAGTCTACTTATTAAAAAGTTTCTGCCAAAATGACTTCTGGGCTTCTTGTTCTTGTTCTGCAGCAATAAGTCTTTTTGTTTCTTGTAATTCCCTTAGACCTTTCATGAACTCCTGATCTCGCACTTCTAACTTAGAGTTAATATATTCGTTTTGCTTAGTAATCACTTCTCCAAGTTTTCGGATCTGATCGTTTTGTTCCTCAATCATCCTTTTCAGCTCTGCTATATCTTTGTTATAACGTTGCGAATCTGGGTTTATATCGGTGGAAGGTAACGTTTCATCTGAACCTTTAGTCCATTGAACTACGTTCTCTACAGCTTGTTCTAGCGTCATGTCGCCGTTATTTTTGAGCGCTATGATTTTCCGTAACACTATAACGTCATTGTCAGTATACCAACGTTGCTGTCTATCATTCTTTTGAAAATTATAGTTATACTTCTCTAATAAAAGGCTGTATTTCCTTAATGTTGATTCCTTACACTGCAGTAGATCACTAATATCTTTAGGGTTATATATGACCGCCATAACGTTTCACCTCTTTTGAAAACTATACGACATAACGCTTGTAATTCCTACCGTAACAAGCAAAAAAGCCACCGTTGCGGATGGCTTTTTCTTTTCTTGGCCGTTATAGGCTTATAACGCTTTTTATGGCCGCAATCAAATTAGCGAAAGGGCGTGTTGTGGTAGTGAAAAAGCGTTTTCCAAAGGTAAAAACATTTCCTTAAGCTCAAACTGGTCCCTAAGACTAATGAACTTTGCGAGAGCTACTGAATGAATATAAACTCCATTCATCACACTCTTAGACTGGTCATCTCTATTATTGCCATAATTTATTAAATTTAACAATACCTACGAGTGTTCGAAGACCTCATGCAGCTGTGTACGTTAGGTGTATGAGGTCTTCGAACGTTTACGAGTCACAAACCCTTAACATTCATTGATATAACGCCATAAGGCTTAATAAACAGTTGTGATTTGCCTTTCATATGGTTACGGTATTGATTCACAAGGGAATTATAGTATTAGAAGGTTTATTTTTGAGTAAACTTCAAGCATCAAAAAAAGAAAGGTGCTATTTATTCCCATTTTATTAATGGCAAAGGGGTACATGAACCATTTTAATATAGTATACTTGGGACAATATTAGTTAAAGGATTGGTAATGAATTTGAGAACTTTTTCTGTAGATCCAAATTGTACCGTTACACAATGTGTCGGTGAGATACCAGAAGCGATTATAAAATATTATGCGTTGTCCTGTCCTTCAAGGGATGTCTTGATGTTCCCCGGGGTAATTAAACATATTAAGAAAAACCATGCTGCTACGTTTACTCTACACTATCATAAAATACCTGAAATCATCTGCAACCCTGATTATGTAGGAAGAAATCCAACTTCTCATAGCGTTGAGTTCTATAAGTTCATTGCTGTTGATCTACTAGTGGCCATCAATTTAGATCCATCCGGTTATTTTTATCTTAGTACCTTCTATGACTTGAATAACGCTCAAAAGAAGATACAAAAGCGATTGAATAGTGGTAGAATCGTCCCGTTTTCGTCGATTTCCTAACGTTTTGTTATGAAAAGTGTACGCTGGTTGTTTACAAAAGTGAACATTTTGGGTATCATGGACCTAGAAGACACATACTTATAATAAGGATTGTTGAGGTGGGAAAGGTTCCCCACGCGCTACCTACGGGTAGTTACCAGAGATGAAGGCACGCCGCCCTTCCATCAATCCTATGAGCGATTTAACCCCCAGTCCAACGTCTGGGGGTTTTTACTTTGTATAAACAACAAAAGGACGTACCGAAGTACATCCTAAGTTTATTATTTAACGACTATGATTCTTTTTCCATCCAATTCAGCTTCTTCAAAGGTAATCTGCTCAGTAATGAAAGTCGTGTTCAGCCCTTCCATGATAAACACTTCCTGTTCAGGATCGTACTGCTTCAGCTGTTTAATTAAATCTTTTACCTTCAAATTACAGCACCTCTCAATCGATAAAATGGTCAACATTTACTTTGTCGATAAAAGTTTCGCAACAAATCAGCTATTTTGTTGCACCTGTTGAGCCTTACAGAGAGTAAGGACGAAGAATATTACAACCCATCTTATATGACCCCATGTTATAGGCAATGCGGCCATAAGATATCTGCTGTTCATCTGGAATGAAAAGCCCTCGTCCATGTGGTATAATCTGAACGAGAGCTATGGAACTAACGTTTAATGCTGTGGTAGGTGTTTACGTTGCAATCCGTGTTCTCTTTTTTTATGTCTTCTTTTAACGTTTGTATGGATAATCCTAGCGAGACTACAATAAAGGCTCCTGTTACGATCGTTAAAGCATCCACTAAATTAACCATTAAGTATAACCTCGTCAGCTGTTTCCTCTTCCGTATCAGCTAAAAGCAATACATTTTTGCGGTTCGTATTAATCTTTGTAAGTGCTGCTCTAACATCCTCTTTATTTAGTGTGCTATTAGCTACTCCGCAAAGTAATTCAACGATTAGGTCCTTATTTTCCGGATTTTTTACTCCTAACGATTCAATTACGATATCAATAAGCGCGTCCAACCAATCTTCAGCACAGGTTAAAGCAATACCAGCCTCTTCTAATTCTGCTCTTTTAGATTCCATCGCCTTCATTAAGTCCAATACTTTGTCTAGTGACATGTAAATTACCCCTCTCATTTTTAGGGGGCGGAGATCCGCCCGATTAGTGTTATCGATCAAACGGAAAAATCTTATTTTTCTCCGCCTTCCTCGATCCATTCAACAAGCTTCCTTCTTGAGAAAAGCCACTGTTTACCTACTTTAGCAGCCGGTATTTTTCCATTTCTAGCCCACTCTTTAACGGTTAGGGGCTGTATCCCAAGTAGTGCAGCAACTTCTTCAGCATTTAAAATGTCTTTTGTGAAGTCATGCTTGTTTCTTTCTTCTTCACTCACTTCATCACCTCCCTAAACACATCTTAAACTATACCGAAACCTATGTCAAACTATATTTATAATATATTTAAACAATACCCAAACAGACTATAAAACTAAATAAAAAAAGCCCCTACAAAGGGCAAGGTTAAGACATGAACATTGCTACTTTTTCTATTTTCTTAAGCTTAGATCTTAGGGCTTTTTCTGAATCCGAAATCACTTTATGCTTTTCCAATTCATCAAAAAACGCTTTTAGGGTACTTTCGTTGTACTTATGATTGAATAAGTTCACTTTTAGGATACTAGGGAGCTTACTTAATACTTTGGTGAACAAAGCTTCATCTCTTTTAAGTCTTTCCATTCCTGACTGATAAAGCATTCTTTTCTGTTCTCTAACCCATACTTGTTCGAATACACAACTCTTTTGAACAACGATTCCGGAATCCGTATAAGCAATTCTGCTACATGTAATATCTTCATCCATGCTGTTAATCATTTCCTGCAGCTCATTTATTTTGTCCTGGATCCCTAAGTACCAGTTCAACTGATTGATGGTGTATTCCATCCATTCCATAAGAAGCTCACCTCTAATTGTAAATTTAAGATTCAATAATGTTCAGTTATCGTAAGTAAAAATAATCAAAAATAATTTGATACTGATAACGACTTTAAGTTCGTTATTAATCTCGTTACTGATCATATTATTGTTCATGTTACTAAGGTTAGTATTAATAATGGTTGCATCTCTGGTTGCAACCTTTAGCCGTAAGTTTCAAAGTATTAGCACGCTCATTAACTAACTCGATACTTAAAGGTGCAAAGAAATGCAAAGATTCGATAAAGTAATATACTTTATATAAGTAAGTGTTTTCCGTTAGGGTTTGTTAGGTTAAGGGTTGCAATAAATCACTAGTGCCCATCTATGCACCTACGTGCTGTCTTTTTAAATAATGCTGCGCATTGGATCGGTAATTATTAATGTTCATAATAACAAGCTTATTACTAATCTTAGTAACGATCATAATACTGATCTTATTATCAAATAAGGGTGCTCTAACCTTTCCCCTATAACCTTTCCTTTAAGGGGAAAAGAAGAATGAAGAAAAACGTAATGCTGACAAAGGCTTACAAGATTTATCTAATCCATATTTCACTCCTATTTAGGACCTCCCTAATTTAGTGTTTTACCGTTATGCAAAGAGGCAAAGTAGAAGATGAATATCCCTATGCAAATACGCCCCTGTTTTTTGAAAATAAGGTGTGCAATAAGCTATGCCTCAGACAATGCATTACTGCATAACTTAGCAAAGCTTAAATTGTAGATGTCACACTATCTGGAGCCTCTCTGATCGTTGAGCGCAAAACCCGGTAAACTATGTTTAGGCGCCCTATGATTTCTTACACCCACAAATCAATAATGATCATAGTATCGTTAAAACTCTTTCGCACCGAGCATTTACAAGCTCTCTTACATTTTTAGAAATATCTATTACAGCGTAAAAACCTAAGTGCAGAGCACTTTCAGAGGCTGCTTAGTAGCACTCTATATCCTGCACTTCGTTCCTTAGTAGTGTGAGGGATCGTGAAGACCCCTCCACTTTTCGGTTTTAACCGTTGGTAACGACTGCTCTTTTTAAACCACCAAAGAACTCTGTGACTTGCTTAAATTCAGTAATGTCTTTAGCAGGAATAGTAATGTTATCGATGTTGTAGATATCTCCGCCAGACATAAAACCTGCAGCAGTTTGATTTGGCGCCCCCATACTAGGTGTCGAAAAGCTCTTAGGTGCTATCATGTTCGGCAAACTCTTAAATGACAAGGCTGAAAAATCCATTTGCATGTTTTTCCCTAAGCCAGCTGTTGCTCTTGATATAGGGCCATTCATAATGTCTAATCCTTTTATTAATCCAAGACCTATATTCTTACCAATTTCATCTCGCATCCAACGTGACGGAGAGTGAATATCAAACAATCCTTTAAATGTATCCTTAACAGAATCAGCTATATCTCTAGCCTTTTTCATAAGACTTCCGGCCATAGAAGATACACCATCTATTAACCCACGCATAATGTCTTTTCCGATATCCACTAAGTCTACACCTTTGAACTTATCGATCATTGGATCAATAACACTTGATTTGATTTTTGACAGTAACTCAGAAGCAATCTGCAAGATACCTTCGATCAGAGCCTTTAATATCTTCACCCCGGCTTGAATGATTTTAGGTAAATTCTGAATTAGTGCTTCAGCGATCTTTATAATCAACTGTATAGCTGCCGTGATAAGCAACGGGAGCACCTGGACTATTCCATCTATCAAAGCCATGAGGATTTTAACACCGGCATTTATAATCTTAGGCAGATTGACAATAAGCGTATCCACTAGTTTCATGACTATTTTTATAATCGCATCTGTTAATTGAGGAATGATCGATACGATCCCATTGATAAGTGCTGTAAGGATCTTCATCCCGGCATTTAAAATAACCGGTAAATTTTTAATTAGTGCATCGGTGATCATAGTGATCAATTTGATCGTTGTAGTGATCAGTTGAGGAAGAATCTTAATTATCCCTTGAATTAACGAATTTAGTATTTTAATCCCTGCATCAATGAAAATAGGAAGATTGTTTTTCACTAAATTTATAAATGTATCAACGATTTGAATAACTACCGGCACCAAGGCAGGAAGGATAGAAATAATACCATCAAGGATTGCTTGTAAAATAGTTATTCCGGCTTGAAGAATAGTAGGCAATAACCCTGTAATTATAGGAACAATCGCAGTTATTACCGTTATAACAGCCGTTACAAGAGATGGAAGAGCCTCAGCCAGCCCTTGAGCTAACGTTGTAAGGATCTGCGCCCCTTGTTGAATAAATATCGGTAATTGTGTGGTTATAAAACCGATAAGCATCGTTACAAGACTGTTTATTGTCTCCGAAAGAGTGGCTGCATTCCCTGTGATTCCTTCAGCAATGGCTGGGACGAATCTAGCAGCTGTTATTATAAGCCCAGGAATACCTCCTATTAAGGCTGTAATTATCGTCGGTATCAAAGTGGTGAAGATGCTCCCTAACTTCGAAAAATCGCCTTCTATGGCTTCTAGGATAGCTTGTCCGAGATACTTGAATGCGTTAGTGATATTATCAATGGCTGGTTGTACAATGCCTGAAATTAAGGAACCGAATCCTTTTAACGTTTCCCATGCTCCTTGTATGGCCGTTCGGAACTGCTCGCTATTCTTCCATAACCACACAAACCCTGCAGCTAGAAGAGAAATAGCACCGGCAACAAGGAAGACGGTTCCCATCATAGCCCCTAGGCCGGTTATTAAAGGACCCACTAGCATCCAAACACTAGACATGGCTGCCTGCATCCCTGCGAATAATCCGATACCTATAGCCAAAGGAGATAAAATCAACGTTAAGGCTGGTATTAACATGAGGAATCCTTGGAGTACTTTTGCTAAAACGGGGTGGGCTTCATTGAATTTAACCATCATTTCGCCAATGACAGTGATAAATGAATAGACCTTCGTCATTACTGCTGCAAACACTTCCACCATTGGTTGGAAGGCTTCTCGCATCGTAGCTCCCATTTTTTCTAATGCTGATGAATAACCCGGTACACTGGATGCTGCTTTATGAAGAGACCCGTAAAATATTGCAGATCCGACAGCTGCCGTTAAGGCAACCATATGAAACCGCATTAACCCTGCATTAATCATCATGACCATATCGTTAAGCTCTTTCATGTTGGCTGTAGGACCTAACATTTTTAGAGCTAACACAGAGGCGTTACCTTGTCTGGCCATGTTTTCTAAACTAGATGTAACGGCCAATAATGGCTTATTTATGCTGTAAATGGCATTACCCATACGATCATAGTTAGCAGCGATCTTTTCAGACTGTCCAGATCGTGCCAACATAGAACCAACCGTTTGAAAATAACTCATCTTCAACATGTCGTTGCTCTTCATCATTTGATCATTTATAGCTTTCTGCGTTTTGCCTAACTTTTCAATCTCGCCTATAAACTCGCCAGTAGATCCGGTGTAGTCTTTAGCACCTTTGGCCATTTTATAATAGCCGTACTGCACTTTGATTTGATCCTGAACATGGTTTTGCATGCCAGTTTTCATATCTGTGAATGCACTTCTCATTTCTTGATTCATTCGAGCAGATTCTTCGCTCATACCTCTAAAAGAAGCAGAAGCTAAAGAGGCTGTACTTAACGTTTGTCTTCCAAACTCGTTTAAATGGCCACTTGTATTAAAAAATTGATTGGATAAAGAGGATGTTGTTTTTTTAGTAGTTAATAGACTTGAATCAAGGGTCTTCATTTGCTTTTGAATTTTAGCGAAACCTCGGGAAACGCCCTGATCATCTATCTCGGTGGAGATAACTACCCGTCCATCAGACATGGTTTATCACTCACTTTCAAATAAATTAAGCCAGGCATCTCCCTATCCCATGGACCCCTTCCCCAAAAGGTTACTTCCCTTTTCTATTCTTCAAATAGCTGTTAATTTTGGTTTCTTTTTTTCGATTTATTACTTCATTCATTATTTCAGTTACACATTCAAAGAGCTCGGCCATATTTAGTGTTGATTCACCGGCTGCTTTGTAAATCTCTTCAAATGTCCCTTCTCCGAATAGCTTTTCAACGGTATCTTTCATAAGGTTTTTAGCTTTTTGGAAATATAATTCTTGTTCTTCAGAAGTAAGATTTGATTCATCTACCGTTTTTAATTCATTTGCTTTTTTGGTGTGGATTTCAAAAGCTTTTTGATATTCAAGGATGCTTTGATCATCTAACTTTAATTGATATACCTTTCCTGCGATCTCAATCTCTTCTACTGTGCTAGTAAACTGGAACTGTCTCATACTCTCTCATTCTCCTTTTATTTGGGTTTTTTAGTTTAAACGGTTACTAATCTGTTGTAGATCGTTGCTGAACGTGGGTTTTAAATTCTTATGATTAGCTAGTCCATTAACAAGACTTCTGTCTTGATCTGTAAGGATGCCAGCGAACTGATGAACCACTGCAGTTAATTCCGATGATCGTTTATGGCCGTTTGATTGATATTCATTTAGTAGGCTGATAGCTTCTTCAATGTGCTTTTTAGCTTTGTCACGTAAGGACTCTTCTGCTGCTACTACTTGATTCCAATCTTCTTGAATAGCAGGCTCCAACTTTCTTAATAGCTCCTTACTATTAGCCTCAATTTCGTTTCTGTACTTCGCATTAAGACTGTCACGCATCTTAATAGCGACATCTAGCTCTTGCGTTAATTTGCCAACCGATTGAATGTCATAGTTTTCTTCAGCTGCAGCTAATTCTTTTCCTAATCTAGAGACTGTTTCAGTGATCTCATTCTTCTTTTCAGCCAACATTTGATACTTAGGTGATACCTCTTGATACAAAGCTTCTACTTTTTTCATACATTTGTTCCTCCTGTACTATTAATGATTTATTTCAATATCGAATTTCGTTTCTGGACCTTCTACCTCATACCGATAACGAATGTGAGATGTTGTGCCATTAGGGGCTATTACATACTCATAAGCTCTTGTTTCTTTAGAAAAGAGCATAGAATCTATCTTCTCGCCTCTGTATTTGCCTGTCATGGTATTTCCTTTCAATTCGTATACATTTAGTCCTTTTCGAAATAAAACCCCGTCAGCGCTCTCCTCGACCGTTACACGCACATTTCCATTTCCCTCGGAAATATCAATCCTTGCTGATATGTCTCTAGATCCACGCGGAATTTCAATAACATCGCTGGTGCTACTCTCAACAACTGTGTTTGTGAGTTTCATTAAAGCATCATAAGGCATCTATTATTCTTCCTTTCAGTTTTGATTTTGGTGATAAACTTCCATCAATGCAGCTTTTAAAGGATCTGATTCAGAGACAACATCCACTTGATACGCCTTTTCTTCCTTCTGTAGATCCTCGAGCTCTCTGTAGTAAGCATTCTGTAAAGGTGTGCGATTCTTAATTTCTAAAGACTGAGCTAATTGTGTAGCTTCGTTATGACCTAATCTCTTTAATGCGCTTACATAAGCCCCGGCGTTGGTAAGATTATGCTCTACTGCATACCTGGCATCTTCAAGCAGCTTGCCTCCATCAGAATTAAAATCTCCAACACCAATGTGTTTATATTGCGAGTAAAGATCTTCAGCCAGTTGCTGGTTCTTCATTTCAATCAAAAGCAATCTAGATTCTTCACCAGGCCTAAATTGTGCTTCATCGATCTGTTTAATAAAGTGATTTTTCGTTTCTGCCAACAACTGATTAATGCTTTGATCATACTGAGCTACCAGCTGAATCTTTTCTTGATTTAGAGCCTTAATCTGGCTTTCTTTGTACTCACTTGAAAATTGGTTGTTAGCTTTAATGTCCTCAATTT
>NZ_JACZDX010000019.1:0-6827 GCF_015903925.1 Fictibacillus sp. 23RED33
AGATTTAATACTTTGTGTCTTTACTATCTTTTGTGTAATCTTTTTAAAACCCTTATTAAACTTCAAAAAAACATTATCTCTACAAGGGCTTTCCTTGTGAAATGATGTTTTTAATAGGCAATCTATCATTAATTTCCTAATTTCTTTTTGACTCTCTTTTCTTTGGTGAACGCCATTAACAAAAAGGACATTTCTCATTCCGACGTTTCAAATGGTTTACAGTTCGCTTAAACAAATGTCCTGAAGGACATTTCAATTCTACCTTTTCTCGGTCAGGTGTGTAGTGGGGAGTTATTAAATTAAAACCAAGTTCATCTTCAACTCGTTTCTTTAATTGTTGAAACAGCCAGTCTTTATCACGAGAGCGTCCTGCACAATTCGGACACCACTTTCCCTGTGTGATACAGACATATTGAGTAGTCCACTCATGTCCTTCTTTGCAGATAATCGTAATTGGTGTCTGGCTCCCGTTATAAGCTCTGCTTAATAAGGTCCCTCCTTTAGCCTTGATGATTTTTTTCACACGCTGAATTTGCGGACTTTTAGAATAAAAATCTTCGTAAAAATCTTCAACACTCTCAACAAGTGTTGCATTTACGCCACAACAATATAGGAGTTCCAGAACGTATAATAAAAGTTCTTCGTCTGTGGTTGTGCAATAATAAGGGACTTCCAATAACAAAATGCCTTCTTTTAAACAAGCCTTTCTCTTATCTTTATCAGCTTCTTGTCTCTTAAGAAAACCTTCTATTGTCTTATGAAAGAACTTCACAAATTTATAGTGCTGAATTCCGTTGTATTCAAATGCTATTTCAAGCTTTAATTCGGAGAAATTATGATAACCATCTAGTTCAAAAGACGCAATTCTTTTCCCGTTTTTTTCGAATAATACTCCTGTAAGTTTCTCAAAAGTGTAACGGGTCTTGTTCTCCATTTGATAATATGAACATTTCGGACACCATTGACCATTCTTTACATTAGAAGGTGCCATTTTAAACTCGTGCCCATTCACACATTTGAATTTAAGCTTTTTGTCTTTGTTTACATATCTAGTAGAAAGACACTCACCGCCATTTTTTTTAGATATTTCTTTTATTATTTTCAACTGCTCTTCTTTGTTATGCCCTTGGCATGTTGGACACCACCCCCCATGGTTTTTAATCTGCACAGGTGTGGTATCCCATGAGTGTCCGAATTGGCATTTTACGGTGATTCTACTTCGTGCATTTTTATATTCTCCAGAAACCCATTCCCCTTTCTTTGAGGCGATGATAGCTTCTATAGCAAGTTTGTTTTTGTTTATGTCTCGGCATCTTTGGCTACATTCTGGGCAACCGTAAAGTTCAATCTTTTGATGTGATGTAGTCCATTCATGACCTTCATCACAGCGAATAAGAAGAGTTCTTTTTTTTGTTCCTTCGTATTCACCACTTAAAATTGTCCAGCCTTTCGTAACAAGAGTGTTTTGTAGTTTGGCAAACTGTACATCTTTATCTCTACCAATACAAGCTGGGCACCAGGACTCCAGAGCCTCTACACTCTTGTATGTAGATTCCCACTGATGACCTTTATGACACTCCCAAAGCATTTTTGTATTCACGTTGACAAACTCTTCGGATAAGCATTTTCCGTTTCGGGATTTAGCAGTAGCAATGCAATCAGCTAATGTGAACTTTCTTTTTGTTCTCAAATATCCGCACCCACCTTTTAAATTTCGAGTGTGTCTCATTTTCGAATGGTATACAACACGGCTCGTAAATTTATTACTTTCCGTTTTTTAGAGATTTATACATGGTTGTAAAGATTAGAAGTTCGATAGTAGGATTTTTAGATTCGTAGTGGTAAATTAATGCAATTTCATTTGAAAACAGAAAAAAATCTAGACAGGAAAAACCTCGGATGCCTAGAAATTTTTAAGTATGATATTTTGTGAAAAATTAACCACTTTAAAAGAAGGAGTTTGTTGCAATGAATGAAAATGAAAAAAAACATGTTTTTAATATACTGGAATCAATTGACTTAATTATTCAGCAGAATGACCAAATACTCATGTCTACTGACAGGAAAAATTTAAAGGCAAGAAATCAAGAAATTATATCGAAGGCAAAAAAACACATATCAAATAAAACAAGTAATCTAAGCAAAAAAGGGTAGTGCTAAAAATGCACTACCCTTTTGATTTAATTTCGCAAAACATGTTGGGCACCATTTCCCTGTAGCCAGCCAAGGATGACCAAATACATTAATGGGGTATTAGTGTTTACTTACTCTTTGGATAAGCAGCGTCCATTTCGGGATTCTGCAGCAGCAACAGCTAATTTTGAAAATTCTTTTTTTCTTAAATGTCTTCATCCTATCATCTAAATTTCAAGAGTGTTTCTTTTTCTATTGGTATACAACACGGCTCGTAAATTTATTACTTTCCGTTTTTGGGGAGATTTATTCATTGCGATTTTGGAATTAAAAGATTGATAGAAAGATTTGAGAGAATTGATGGAGAAGCGCTGTAAACTATGAAATGAGCCATTTTTATACATAAACAAGTGCCGTTGAAAGATAATTCAACAGCACCTTAGTGTAATGGTGTATAGTCTCAAATTTAGGATTATTGAACTCGATTAACTTTTATTACCGAAGTAAATTTTAAGTATTTCTTTCTTCTTTTCTTCAACAAATAAATTATATGGCTTCAATTTGAATGGTTCTCTTACAAGCTCATATAAAAAACCCGCTGGTAATCCATAAGCATGTATTTCTTTTATAACCTCTTCATGTATATTTTTATAATAAGACCTAGATTGTTCATTTAAAATGTTATTATATACTTCTTTTAACTTTTTTAGGTTAACGTCACGTTCAGCTTTGTCTTCAATTTGATTTATATATAAGATTAAGGAAGTTACAATCTCTGAGTTTATTGGATACAAGTATTTTTCTTTTACTAACCTTAAAATTAAATCTAATAATTCAGTTGGAGAAAGTAATTTTTCCGACAATAAAAACCCTATAACATTAGTAGTATTATTTTTTTGGGTTACACCATGATATAATTTGCGAATAAATAAATCATCACAAACGAAAATTTTATTAGAATTTTTGCTCAAATCAATTGAAGATAAATCTTCGTCTAAAAGAATATTAGGTATAGTTTCATATAAAGAATGCTCTTCTATTTCAACTTCAAACTTATTCATATCTGTTATGGATAATAAAATATTTGTCCAAAAAGTTTTTCTGTTTATTTTGTCATTTTCATTATAATTGTATCCCCTAAGTTCTCCTTCTTCACTTAGGTACATTATTCCTGAACTAGTCTTGGCATGTTTTTGTGCTTCTTTAATACCTTCTCTTATACTCTTTTCAACGTAAGTTGTAATCGAACACTTAGATGATATGGTCTCTAGTTTATCTAACAATCCAAGATATGCCAACATAATTAGAGAACTAATTGATAGGACATATTCCGAATCTTTATATATGTTTACTTCACCTGCATATAAATGCTGATTCTTATGATTTAGAAGTGAGACAATCATCTCGGAATAACTATCAACATTTTTTCCTGATAAATACGAGAGTGGCATTCCAATTTCTATTCCAAAGTTATAGTTACTCAACTGTTGAGTACGTTCTTCCCCAACCAATTTCATTGTTTCTTCCAAATTATTTTTTAATTTTACTGGGTCTTCAGTAGAATATGAAATAAAATAATTGTGGTCAGGAAAATCTTCTTGTAATTTTTTAATACAATAATTTTGAAAGTATCCATACAAATTAACGATATCTACAACTTCATAATTATCATCTTGCAATTTGATTTTTTCCCCTTTTCTTCCTAGGGAAACTAATAATAGGGAAATTGAATCATCAAAGCTATAATTCTCACAGCCATATTTTATTTCTCCAGATTTTTTTACTATACTTTTATCTCCATGTATGGCTATGTTTCTATATTTATCTTCAGATTTAATTATTACAACAGTATTTACTCTTACTTCATCTAAATCCAAATCTTTTTGCTCTTTATCAATATTTGAAAAATGCATTGAAATGTAGTTCATTAAAATTTTTTCTTCAAGTTGCTCAGGAAGTAAAAACAAAGCCCTTAATGCTGTTCTTTGTGCATCGTCCCACATACCTAATCGTGCTTTAAGATGACTAACTAATTGAAGATTATTCGATTCGTTTGATTTTAATAAATATTCAATTTCATTGTCTAACCCTTCTAAGTCTCCTTTTTCCATTTTGGCTACAACAAAATAATAAGCATAATATTCATCAATTCCAAAAGTCGTCCGATAATCTTCAAGTGTTTGAATTGCTTTTCTCGCTAGTCCTAAGCGCATTTCAATATCCACTTTGAACTTTAATAAGGAATTATATTTAACTCCTTTCCTATATAACTCTTTTGTTATTTCATATACCTCTAAGGTTTCCCTAGAGAATTGATTAATTTGTATAAACGTACTTATAAAGACCTTAAAAAGCTCTTCACTTTTTTCAAGATGCTCTCGAAGTAAACTTCTTGAATCATAATATTTCTCATAGCTGTTCAATACCTCACCATAAACTCTTAATTCTTCTTCATGAGTTTTATCTTTTTTAGAATGAAGTGAAGAAATTACTTTGTTGTATAATCTATCATCTTTGGCTTCTATTGTAATTCTTAACAGCTCAATATTAACAGGTATAGAATCTGATTCACTGTTAATAACATCAATTAATTCCTTTCGAATATTCTCATAACCCTTGGTCATATATCTTGCTTTTAGATAAAGCATAAAAATATTTGGGTTACATTTAAATTCTGATGAACTTAACTTATTATACTGGCTAATAATGGTATGCCAATCACTCTCTTCATTTAGAATTATAAAGTAATTAATTGTATTTATTTCTAGGTATTCAAATATGCTTTGAAGAATTACTTTGGCTTTATCTTTTAAATTGTTTTTTAGATATACATCTGCTTTCAAACTTAGAAAAAAATTATTATCATCAAAATCATTAATACTTTGTATTTTATGTAGAGCTTCCTTAGGATTAACCATCAACAAGAGATTGATTAAAAGAGTCCAATAATTCATTTTTTCTTCAAATGGTAAAAATTCAAGGAGATACTCTAAATTTTCAAATTCTTTTATATCTTCTTTGATTTCTTGGAAGACATCATCGTGTAATTTAAAAATCTGAGCCTCTCTATTACTCACTTGAATATTTGCCTTGACTACTATATAAGAAAACTTATATGCCATGTTTTTGTGCAAGTTAAAAGCTGCAGAAAATGCTCCTAGAGCCATATCAAGTTTTCCATTTTGAGCAAGTAGTACACCGTAAAAGTAATAAGCTTCATGGGATTCAAGTAAATTTGTTTTTAATTCATCATTATCCGTAAGTAACTCCCAAGCCTCCTTATATTTTTCATTGTTTATTTTATAGTTAATAGTTTTTATTAAGATATTTTCATTGGAGTAGTTATTCTTTTTAAAAGCTTGTAATGATTCTTCAAACAAACTAATATCCTTTCGTTTTAAAGATATTTGGTAATTAATTTCTGCTATATATTTTGAATCAGTATTGTATCTACTTATGTTCTGAATTACATCATCTAGTTTTTGATATTCATCTTTTTTAATATAAATACGTGCTTTCTGGTAATAGACAAATTCTTTTTGGTGGTCACTTAGTAAATGTAGTGATTCAAGTATATGTGAAAGTTCTTCTTCTGCTTGATGGAATTTATATAAATTAATTAAATTATAAATCTCATTTAATTTTTCTTCAGCAAATACATTATCTTCCTTCATTTTTGCAATTTGAATTTCGAGGTCTTCTTTAATTTGTTTTTGGGTTAATTCAAGTTTATCTGTGAGAATCGAAGTCTGAGCAGACATTTCTAAAGTTAAAAGAGAGTCTCTGATTTCTATAACTGAATCAATTAGTTCAAAAAAGTATTGAAAAAATATTTCCTCATTATGAACTTTTCTTCCTAAGGGTTCATAATATTGATTTATATTGTCAATTGCATTTTGTGCAATTAACTTTTTAAATTCTATAATATTTTCGTTTTTCTCATTTTGAAAGGATTGAAAGACTCTTTTATATATCGATTCAATTACTTCTGTTTTTTCAATGAAATTTTGAAATGCAAAAGTATCAATCTCTGTATTATCATATTGTGAATTAAAACTGCCAATGATAGTTTTTATTTGTTTTATTGCTAATTTATTATCTCGTTGCATTTTCTTATCCCATATGATGTTTGTGATAAGATTCAATCCAATACCGGATGCAACTGTCCCCATTATAGACATGAACTTCACCTCTAATTAATCCGTATTTAAAATTAATTCAATTATTTCAAAAAATTAACATTAAAACAATGGAGATTATCTCGAAAACCCGATGAATCGATGTTTGAGTGTCAGTCACTAAACTAATAATCCTTCTAAAAAAATTTTCTAATTTTCTGAAACCCCTATTTTTTATCATACCTTTATTTTACAATAAAGGTATCTTTTTATGGAGGTGATAGAGAACAACCATTGAAAAACGAAGAAAAATTGCTTCACCGAAACGATGAAACTGAAAGCTACTAAAGATTAAAAGAAGCATGTAGATTAATAATAACGGATAAACGTTTGTTGTCCTCAAGCGTATTGAAAAAAATCTTTTCATTCGTTTTAAAAATTCGGAACAAGGGCAATTACTATCTACTTCTTGGTGGTTTTTACTTTAGCAAATATCCTGAGGCTGTAAGGACTACTATTTTTTGGATTATTAAATACATCTTTTGAACACCCTAAAGCCGAAACCACTCTCAGTCG